>CAJQPO010000014.1 GCA_905480225.1 uncultured Flavobacteriales bacterium
TCCAACTTTTGGTGGCGTTTGGGACGGCTACATTGCTAGCTTTAATGCAGCTACAGGAGCACATTTGAACAAGACATATATCGGAACCAGTGATTATGATCAAGGTTTTATACTGGAAGTCGATGCTGCTGGGGACGTGTATGTGACAGGACAAACGTGGGGGGCATACCCAGTTTTTAATGCGGCTTATTCTGATGCATTTAGTGGTCAGTTCATTCATAAAATGAACAGTACGCTGGACAATACGGTTTATAGCACAACCTTTGGCTCTGACAGGGCTGGACCCGGTTCTGCCGTGGACATTTCTCTTACAGCATTTTTGGTAGACAATTGTGGAAATGTTTACGTCTCCGGATGGGGTGGCGGATTTAATGGAGCTGCCGACCCTGGAACTGGAGCGTATACTCCACAAGCATTTGGAGATACGTATGGATTACCATTTACTTTGGACGCTGAGGACAGCATTACAGACGGAGCCGATTTCTACTTTTTTGTGATGGAAGCAGATGCAACAGGGCTGCTTTATGGCACTTATCTTGGAGACAATGGAACGTCAGAGCATACCGATGGTGGAACAAGTCGCTTTGACCCGGATGGGGTTGTATATCAATCGGTTTGTGCTGCATGCGGTTCTGGTAATTTTCCAACAACATCGGGAGTTTATAATTCTGGGCCTACGCCGGTTTTACCAGCATCTGGTGGGAGCCGTATGTGTAACATGGGAGCTATCAAATTCGAATTTGACTTCCAGGGAGTTGTCAACAATGCTACATCTCCCGGAGATCAGACCTTGTGTGGGTCACCATACAATGTTAGTTTCACAGGAGGCTCTTCTCCACAACATGAATGGGATTTTGGAGATGGCACGGGTACTTCCACTGCGGCGAACCCCACATATGCTTATGCGGACAGTGGGACTTATACCGTAATGTATGTGGCAATTGATCCGGCGCTTACTTGTGGACCAAGGGATACAGTATACTTTAATATTAACTTGATTATTCCAGAGACGTTTTCTGCTGTTATTAACGTACCGCCATATGATCCTTGTACCGCACTAGACAGCTTGTTGGTAGAGCTCCAGTTTACTGGGAGTGGTGCAGATTCTATCTCATGGGATATGGGAGATGGAACCATTTATACGGATTCATTGAGTATCTCTCATTACTATATGACCGAATCAACTTACTACATCGAAATGATTGCGTATGATTTTGAGTGTAACTTGACGGATACAATTCGGGATACTGTGCGATATGTCTCCGGTTACACGGCTGTAACTGCAACTGCGCCACCGGATCAGTTTTTCTGTTCAGGGCCTTTTAATGTGAGTTTTTCAGGGGATGTAGTTCCTGATCATTATTGGGATTTTGGCGATGGTACGGGCAGCTCGACTTCACAAAACCCGATGTATACTTATGCTGATACGGGTACTTATACAGTAATGTATGTCGCAATCGATTCGAGTACTTGTAACATAGCCGATACCGCTTATTTTACGGTTCAGCTGGATCAGGCGGAGACATTCAGTGCCACGATAGATGTTCCACCGATAGACCCTTGTAATGCACCAGACAGCTTATTGGTGGATTTAGAGTTTACGGGGTCAGGAGCAGATTCATTGTATTGGAATATGGGTGATGGAACAACATATATCAACGATACAGCTGTCGCACATTATTACGATACGATGGGCACCTATTACATAGAAATGATTGCTTTTGATTTTGTGTGTAATTACATTGATACAATTCTGGATACCGTGGAGTATTATGCAGATTTTACCACATCAACGGCTGTTCCTCCACCACCGCAATTTTTGTGTGATCCTCCTTTCATTGTAAATTTTGATGCAGGAACAACACCGCCACCTAATGCATATTGGGATTTTGGTGATGGGGTAGGGACTTCAACAGGAATTAATCCAAGTTACACTTATGCAGACACGGGAACCTACAACGTATTGTATGTGGCTATTGATTCAAGCACATGCAACATTGCTGATTCTGTGTATTTCACTGTTGAGTTGGCCTTAACCCAAGTTTTTGACGCACAATTGACCGTTCCTCCAATCGACCCTTGTAATGCCCCAGATAGTTTGTTGGTTGAATTTGAATTTACAGGAACGGGAGCCGACTCATTGTATTGGAATATGGGTGATGGTACTATCTACATTAATGATTCTTTGGTGAACCATTACTACGACACCATGGGGACCTATTATGTAGAAATGATTGCTTTCGATTTTGTTTGTAACAGAATTGATACCATTATAGATACCGTAGAATATTATGCGAATTTCACGACAGTTTCTGCAACGGCTCCTCCAAATCAAATGATATGTTCGGCTCCTTTTGATGTAACTTTTGCTGGAGACACTACTCCTAATCATTACTGGGATTTTGGCGATGGAATTGGAACTTCAACTGCAGCAAACCCAATGTATACGTATGCGGATTCGGGTAATTACACCGTAATGTATGTGGCAATCGATTCGAGCACTTGTAACATTTCGGATACCGTATACTTTAGTGTAGATCTGAATCTTGAGCCGGCCCTCACTGCTGTGTTTGATCTTCCAACTGTTGAGCCTTGTACCTCTCCAGATAGTTTGGAAGTGACACTTACGTTCACTGGAGCGCCTGGGTCAGCTGACTCATTATTTTGGGATTTAGGTGACGGAACAACGTTTATTGATTCTACTACGGTGAGTCATTTTTACACGAGTCAAGGTGTTTATGTAATAACAATGGAGGCCTGGGATTTTACATGTGGAACCTATGCGACAATTACAGACACCGTTGATTTTACGGTTACTTTTTCTACTGCGATAGCGGAAGC
This sequence comes from uncultured Flavobacteriales bacterium, assembly GCA_905480225.1. Taxonomy (GTDB): domain Bacteria; phylum Bacteroidota; class Bacteroidia; order Flavobacteriales_D; family Parvicellaceae; genus UBA10066. Next base: position 2,842 of record CAJQPO010000014.1, read on the forward strand.
TTCTCCAAATATATTGGCATGTGACCCTCCGTTTGATGTAGTTTTTGATGGAGGAACCCCACCACCACCAATGAGTTTTTGGGATTTTGATGATGGGACAACATCGACCTTAGCTAATCCTCCGCATACTTTTGTTGACACAGGACATTATGATATTATGTACGTCGCCATTGATTCAAGTACGTGTAATATTGCTGATACCCTTTGGTTAACAGTGGATATTTTGCAAGCAGAAGAATTTTCTGCTACGTTAGACTTTGAACCACCACCACCTTGTGGAACAGACTCCATTACAGTAAATCTTGCTTTTACGGGTACTGGTGCTGATTCATTGTCTTGGGATTTTGGTGATGGTACAATTATTGAAAATAGTACAGCGGTTAGTCATGTTTATCATGATGCGGGTATTTATACGATTTCTTTGTACGCTGAGGATACTACTTGTAATAAGACAGAGATAGTAAACAATGTCCTTTATTTCTATGGAAATCCTAATTCGGAAGTAATCGTCCCGAATGTATTTACTCCGAATCAAGATGGGAAAAATGATTTCATTTTGTTCTCAGGTGTAGATCCTAATGTTGAGTTTACCTGGACAATTTTCAATCGTTGGGGAAAGCCAATTTTCGAAACGGTTCGACCAGGACAAGCTTGGGATGGAACCAATATGCTTAATGGGAAGCAACTGGAGTCTGGATTGTATTATTATGAGTTAATTTACCGAGATCAATGTCAAAATGAAGATAAATTGGTAACAGGATTCATACACCTACTTCGCTAGTATTAGCTATAGAATAAAAGTTGTTGCTATTACATTTAAGCGCAACAAAATATGACGAACTCATGAAAAAAATAGTATTGCTGTTTGTTATTACTGCACAAATCATAGTGTGCTCAGCCCACAATGAAAAGACTACTTTCAAGTTCAGGGAGAACAAGGGACAGCTAAACTCAAGTGTTTTATTTCAAAACAAATTGCATGTTGGGGATATGTTTCTGGAACGTGATCGTTTTACTTTCAATCTATACGACCCGAATCAATTAGAGGAGTTTTACAGGAGAAGACATGGTAATTTCAGTGAAGATTACCTTGGGGGAATTGACATATTGAAAGAATGGAACATGCACGCGTATTCCATGGTTTTTGTTGGTGCAAATGAAAATACAAGCGTATCTACTAGAGATCAGTTAGGTGATACGGAGAATTATTTCTTGGGTAATGACAAAAGTAAATGGGCTACTGATGTTCACGCCTACAGATCCGTTCGATACGAGGAGATCTACGACTATACAGACATGGAGATATATGCTTCTTTTCAGAACTTAAAATATGATTTCATAGTACATCCGGGTGGCAACCCTAACCACATCAAAATCGATTATCAAGGGGTAGATGCACTTATATTAGAAGATGGGGCATTAATGGTTCAACTTTCAAACGGAATTGTAAAGGAGTTGCAACCGATTTCATACCAGACGGTAGACGGTGAGCAAGTAATTATCGAAACAGAATACAATGTTGTCGATAATCAAGTGCAATTCCAATTTCCTAATGGTTATGATAAATCGAAAGATTTGATTATTGATCCAACGTGGGTGTTTTCGACCTTAACTGGATCAACGTCAGATAATTGGGGATTCACGGCTACTTACGATGATCAGGGAAACTTATATGCAGGAGGAATTGCATTTGGTGCAGGATATCCTATTAGTACAGGAGCCTATCAAACTATATTTGGTGGTGGCACATTTGACATTTCAATATCCAAATTCTCATCTGATGGAACGGCGCTTTTGTATTCAACTTATGTTGGAGGCGCAAATACTGAAATTCCACATTCCATGGTCGTTGATAGCTCTGGTAATTTAGTCGTTTTGGCTTCAACGTCCAGTACTGATTTTCCGACCACTACAGGTGCATATGACGAATCGTTTAATGGGGGAAGCTTTTTGTCTGTAGTTGGGGCATCACTGACATTTTCTACGGGTTCTGATATGGCAATTTTCAGATTAAATAACCTGGGAACAACATTGATGCAAAGTACTTTTCTTGGAGGAACAGGTAACGATGGACTTAATGTAAACGCTGTCTATAATTATGGTGATGAAATAAGGGGGGAAGTGGTTGTGAATAGTCTAGATGAGGTTTTTGTAGCTTCGTCGACACTATCAACCGATTTCCCAACTACTCCTGGGAGTTATAGCCAGACCTCTTTTGGTGGTCAGGATGGGGTAGCAGTTAAACTTTCCAGTAATCTTAATACAATGATTTGGGGTACATATTTAGGCGGTTCGTCTACAGAAGGTTTCTACTCTGTGCGAGTTGGTGGTGTTTCAGGTGATGCTTACCTCTGTGGTGGTACCGAAAGTTCAGGTTTAGCTACAACTACAGGCGTTATTGGACCAACTTATCATGGTGGATCTCATGACGGATTTGTAGCTAGATTAAACGGCACGGATGGTTCATTGAGTGAGCTTACTTATTTAGGAACGACAAGCTACGATCAAACATTTATTTTAGAATTAGATGAACTGGAAGCTGTGTACACTACTGGGCAAACCCTTGGTGCTTGGCCAGTCATCAATGCAGCTTTTAGTAATGCGAATGCAAAACAGTTTATTCATAAAATGAGCAATGATTTTTCTACCGTTGATTACAGTACTGTTTTTGGGTCAGGGATAGGATCAACAATAAACATTTCAATTGCCGCTTTTTTGGTTGATAATTGTGGAAACGTATATGTGTCAGGATGGGGAGGTACGGTTAATGGCTTTGCTTTAGCTGGTGGAACAACAACAGGAATGCCAATTACCTCAGATGCACAACAATCAACTACTGATGGCAGCGATTTTTATTTTTTTGTTCTAGAACGGAATGCAACTTCTCAATTATACGGTTCATATTTGGGTAGCAATATTGCATCAGAGCATGTGGATGGTGGAACAAGTAGGTTTGACAAAGAAGGAAATGTTTATCAAGCTGTTTGTGCTGCATGCGGTGGCACGAGTTTTCCAACAACACCGGGTGTTTGGAGCTCCGTTAATGGAAGTACTAATTGTAATCTTGGCGCAATCAAATTTGGTTTCAACTTTTTAGGTGTGGAGGCAGAAGCCAGCATTCCTCCTGATGTGTTGCTGTGTAATCCTCCTTATGAAGTTCCATTTACAGGCAGCTCTACAGTGCCGAACGCCTTTTGGGATTTTGGCGATGGAACAGGCACCTCTACTAGTTTAAACCCCATTTATACGTATGCTGATACGGGTTCTTACACAGTCATGTACGTGGCCATAGATTCCAGCACATGTAATATTTCGGATACTGCTTTTTTTAATGTTCATTTGACCATTAAAGAGGAATTTTCTGCGGAATTTAACATACCAGAAATAGACCCTTGCGCTGATAATGATTCGCTTTTAGTTGCTGCCTCTTTTACGGGCACGGGAGCAGATTCTCTTATTTGGGACATGGGAGATGGCACAGTTTACAACAACGATACGGCGATTGCACATTATTATACAACACTAGGAAATTATGTAATGTCTTTAACTGCGTATGATTTAGTGTGCCTTACCGATACAACCATATTTGACACGATTGATTTCATCCAAAATTTTGTAGTCGTTAATGCAACTGCATTCCCCAACGTTTTAGCTTGTGATCCACCTTATGAAGTCAACTTTTCTGGGGGTTCACCTGCTCCTCCAATTAATTTTTGGGATTTTCAAGATGGCACAACTTCAAACTTAAACAGTCCATCTCATATTTTTACAGATACGGGGTTTTTCAATGTGATGTATGTCGCAATTGATTCATCAACATGCAACATTGCCGATACCACATATTTGACTGTAGATATTAATCAATCAGAATCTTTCTCCGCTACTATTGATTTTGTGCCACCACCACCGTGCGGGGTTGATACCATGTATGTCGATTTACTATTTACTGGAACGGGAGCGGACTCATTAATATGGAATATGGGTGATGGAACAATTTATCTAGATACGTCGGTTAATCATTATTATACCATACCTGGAGTATACACAATTTCTCTTTATGCGGTGGATACCAACTGTAACAAATCAGAAACGATTAATAATACCCTGACTTTTCTGGGAGACGATGTATCTGAAGTTGTGGTTCCCAACGTATTTACCCCGAATGGTGACATGAAAAATGATGAGATTGAATTTTCTGGTGTAGATCCGGAAGCCGTTTATTCCTGGATAATTTATAATAGATGGGGTAAAAAAGTATTTGAAAGTGATGACCATACAAAATCTTGGGATGGCACTAATATTTTTAACGATAATGCGCTAGAAGCGGGTATTTATTATTACGAGTTAATATATCGAGATCAATGTTCAGATGAAGATCGAATAATTTCCAGTTATGTGCACCTGATCAGGTAGCAGTTGAACTAATCTTTAGATTTAAAAAAATGAAAATTTACCACAATCCAAGATGTACAAAAAGTAGGGAAGGTTTGAAAATACTTCAAGACGCTAATTGCGAATTTGAAATTGTAGAATACCTGAAGGACGGAATGACGGCTCAAGAGCTCACTTTGCTGATCAAGCAGCTTGGTATCAAGGCTGAGGAACTCGTGAGAAAAACAGAAGCCATCTACAAGGAAAAATTCAAGGGCAAATCCATGCGTGATGAGGACTGGATTAGTGCAATGGTCGCGTATCCGAAACTGATACAGCGCCCCATTTTAGTGAATGCAGATCAGGCAGTTGTCGGTCGGCCTCCAGAATTGTTTTGTGAGCTAATTTAGGAGCTTTTTTTCAACAAAAAGGCCATCACATCATGATAGCCAATTAACAGTTAAAGCAATAAAATTTAATCTCTTCCTTCAAAGGGGTTTCTACTTTTCAAAACATTTTCCTCAAGGTACTCCTTTAAATTGAGTCCTATCCAGCCAGGAATAAGGCTAGCAAGGAAAATTAAAATCCAAAAAGCCATACCGGCTAACAACATAAATATTACTAATCCAAACTTAATGGCCATTTCTGATTATTTTAGAGGTCTAAATATAGACCAAAACTACATAAAAATTAAATACGATGGATTATAGAATTGAAAAAGACACCATGGGCGAGGTAAAAGTGGCATCGGATAAATATTGGGGAGCGCAAACCGAAAGGTCTAGAAATAATTTTAAAATTGGGATGCAGGCTTCCATGCCCATTGAGGTCATTTATGGTTTTGCCTATTTGAAAAAGGCTGCAGCGCACGCTAATTGTGAACTGGGCGTTTTAGATGATAACAAAAGAGATTTAATTAGTCAGGTTTGTGATGAAATTTTAAACAAACAACATGATGATCAATTTCCTTTGGTAGTTTGGCAGACCGGCTCAGGTACTCAAAGTAATATGAATTGTAATGAAGTTATTGCTAATAGAGCTCATGTAATAGCAGGAAAAAAATTAGGAGAAGGAGAAAAGACATTACAACCGAATGACGATGTGAACAAGTCCCAATCCTCTAACGATACTTTTCCAACGGGGATGCACATAGCGGGTTATAAAATGGTGGTGGAAAATACTATTCCGGGTATCGAAAAACTTCGCGATACGTTACAAAGTAAAGCTGAAAAGTACATGACCGTCGTAAAAATAGGGAGAACGCATTTAATGGACGCTACACCTTTAACCGTTGGACAGGAATTTTCAGGGTATGTATCGCAGTTGAATCACGGGCTAAAGGCTCTGAAGAATACGTTAGCTCATTTGTCGGAATTGGCTTTAGGAGGAACAGCGGTAGGTACTGGACTAAACACTCCAAATGGTTATTCACAATTAGTAGCGGCAAAAATCGCCAGTTTTACTGGACACCCTTTTGTCTCCGCAGGCAATAAATTTGAAGCATTAGCAGCTCATGATGCAATTGTGGAGACGCATGGGGCTCTGAAACAACTTGCTGTTTCTCTCAATAAGATTGCCAATGATATAAGAATGATGGCATCGGGTCCTCGGTCCGGAATTGGCGAGTTAATAATCCCAGCTAATGAACCAGGGTCTTCTATTATGCCAGGTAAAGTAAATCCAACACAATGCGAGGCAATTACGATGGTTTGCGCGCAGGTAATGGGTAATGATGTTGCCATAACAGTAGGAGGAACACAGGGGCATTATGAATTAAATGTATTTAAACCCATGATGGCCTATAATTTATTGGAATCAGCAAGGTTAATTGGAGATGCATGTGTTTCTTTTAATGATAATTGTGCGGTAGGAATCGAGCCAAACCACGCTGTAATAAACGAGCTGCTCAATAATTCACTTATGTTGGTAACAGCGCTGAATACTCGAATTGGATATTACAAGGCTGCTGAGATTGCAAATACTGCCCATGCCAATGGCACAACATTGCGCGAAGAAGCAATAAGACTGGGCTATGTACCTGCAGATAAATACGATGAATGGGTAGACCCAACCAAAATGATTGGATCTATGGAATAGGAGGGCATAAAAATTAGTATTGCTCTTAATACTTTATCCACTTTGCGTGATAAATTTTTGATTTCGCATTGACATAAATAATGTATGTGCCCGTTTCCTGATCAGACAAGTTGATTAATAGTCGGTCAGTATTAGCATATTCCTCGTGAATCAGTTGCCCTGAAATACTGTATACCAGTACCCTGGAATTATCTGGAATGTTGGAAATGTTTACTAGTCCTGTAGAAGGATTAGGATATACCTTAATGGGAGAAGATATACCTTTCTCGCTAACTTCAGTTGCAGTGCATGGACTAATACAAATATCATGTAACATACTGGTTGATCCAAAAATATGTATCATATCGAAAGTTCCATTGACGGTATAGACATTGTTAGAGACAGTATCTACTGTAAAACCAGGGCCGTTGTATGGTAATGGAGGAAGCGCAAAAGATCCGAAAGATACCGTATCTCCATCTACGGCAAATCCATTGTAAAAAAGTTCGAAGCTCAGCTCTTTACAAGAATAGGAAACGTTGGAGATGTCCAGGTCTAGCTGGTTGACGAAATAAATCCCTGAAGAATCGACATTAACAACATCAAATCCATTCATGGGAAATATTCCAAAAGTTTCAGCGGGTTTTATAATGTCGATGTCGTTACTGGATAGAATTACCGAACCAGCTGGATACA
>CAJQPO010000015.1 GCA_905480225.1 uncultured Flavobacteriales bacterium
ACAATCAAACTCGCTGTCTAAATCATACTTAGGATAGTCCCCATCATTCGGATTGTAAACACCATCTCCATTGTAATCGTAAAACGGAGCCAGGTAAAAATCTTGAAATCGACCGATGTCCCCATGTGCAGGCCACGTTAATATACTCGAAGGAATTGTATAGCCAGCATAATCCTCTCCTTGATTACAATCTGGATCTTCGCCGCATCGAAACCATCCTCTGAACTCCGCAATCTCCTGGCGAGTTGTTTGAAAAAACTTGTCGTACTGATCACATACATCTGGCTCAATTTCTGCAGGACCAAAATCCCGAATGTCAGAGCCGTTTCCTGTACCAGGAATGGTCGTAAGTGGACCTGTCCAAAAATCGTTTCCTGATCTAAACTGCAATGCTGCAATTTTTAATTGATTATTGACATCCACACCTGCAAGCCACAAAGCACCCGCATAAATAGAACTGTTACCAGAACTAGCAGGCACAATGTATGAACCATCATTCGTAGAACGATCTTGCCACATCGAACCGCCTGTTTCTATTAATGCATTCACATTATTCAGGTTAAGCTGACTAAGCGTACTGGCAGGAGAACAATTTGCTGCCTTATTTAAAGCCACATTGGGCTTACTATTATTATTGTTCCCTAAAGACTTACTGCTATCATTCCAAGCAAATGAAATACTACTAGCAAACACTAAAGTAAAAGTTACAGTAGCAATTTTGATCGAATTTCTCATCATATCTATTCTATTGTCTGACAATTCTAAAAATTAAAAATCAAGTTTAATACCCAACTTAATTGTTCTTGGTATACTGAAATTAAACGGATTATTCGCTCTTAATGCATATAAGTAACGATAAGCTTCCTCGCTATTTTGAAGCTCAATTGTATTTTGAAATTGAGCTGCATTAAGATATCCATCATCATTGGGGTTTCCAGTAGCACGGTAAACACCCGTAATATTTTGCGTGTTAAACAAATTAGTAACTAACAAATAAATATTTAGGTTAGCCACTTTAGCAACATCACCGTCATCATTCTTACCAAACTTCAAAGTGATGTTCTTATCAAACTGAGCATCAACTCTAAATTGCCATGGTTTTCTTGCCCCATTTGGATTACCTTCAAGCTGGCCATTTGTACCCAACGCACCTGCCGTTATATTGGATTGACCACTATAAGGAGTACCTGAGCCTAGGTTAGCTACAAAATTCGCACCCGTGTTCTTAAATATTTGTTTTCCAAACCAAACTGGACCATTGTAATCTGAACCTTCCCCAAATCGATAATCGATTGTAGTCGTTATCGCATGTCGTTGATCGTAATTAAAAGGGAAAATTGTTCTTAAATTCGGTTGACCGGTATTCACTAAGTTAAGTGCTGAAGATGCATCCGAACCGGTTCCTTCTGCAAATTGCAACGTATATGCAGCTCGCATCCAGATATTTCCTGTTCTTCGTAAGTCATATGCAACCGTAAATCCTTTAACAGTACCAAAATCAATGTTACCATAAGTGGTGTATGTTCTAGGAAATGCACCTGTCGCGGCTACAATAGAAATTTGATCTCTTTGCTCACGATAAAATGATGAAATCTTTAATGAGGAACTTGAGGATAAAACTTGTTGAAAACCTAATTCATAATCAATTGTTTTGGATGGCCTAAGATTCGGGTTATTTACTGTACTCGATCTGTTTTTCATGTAAAAATAATCCAAAGGATTCAGCCTATTTCCAACGTTCGGCCTAACAGTTAAAACATCGTAATGCGCAAAGAACAAAGCCTTATCTGATATCGGAAAGGAAAAAGCGATACGTGGCATTACATTAATTTGTGGCTCATAATCTACAAAGGCTTCATCACTAATCTCGTCATCAGGAGATACACCATCAGCCAAATAAGGAGCTACACCAGCTGCTGTGTAAATTAATGAAGGATCACTTATTTCTGTTCCTTCAGCATTAAACCACTGCGTTTCTTCACGGTAACCGTACACCGATGTTGGATTGTAAATATCATTCACATAAACAACTGCATCCTGAGAAATGGATGTTGGATGGTTGAATTCATTTGCTTCTTTTACTGTTTTTGTTGGATAAAGAGAATATCTATCAGCTAAAACTTTTTGATTCGCGTCATATCGATCCACCCTCACTCCTACATTGAAAATTAAATCATCAAATGCAAACTTATCCATTAAATAAGCGGCCGTATAAATCGGTTCAAAAGGTGCCACCGGTCTAGTATAATTGCCTTTATCGTCTATCTGCTGAAAGAAATCATTAAAACTTGGCTTTGTAGATGTTTTACGCCCTGTGTGATCATAGCCATAATAGCTAACAAAGTTGTTTCCATTGTTTAACAATTCGTCTGCCGAAAACAATTCAAGCCCACCATAAGAAGCGTAATCCTCTGGTGAAATTGCATCGACATTAATAAAATCTGTCCCGTCAGGATCTAATCCAAGTGCATTTCTTAAGTTGTAATCAAAGAACGCCTGCGCATCAGAACCTGTGTACTCCCCAGGAGCGGCATTTAGTCTAGCATAATCTACTACTGTAATTGAACCTATTTGAGAGTTTGTTGGTTGTGAAAAATCAAGTTCAGTTATGTGATTATTTGTAAGCTGTCTTAAATGTGTCCAAAGACTAACAGGAGAAGCGGAAAAATTTCGATCTTGTCTTTGTTCATACTCAAATCCGATAGAAACAGCGTGATTACCTACGTCTGCAGATCCCATAGCCGTAACACGAAATTGTTGATTATCCGTTTTCGAAAAGCCATTATATTGAGTTCCAATATTTCCCCAAATACCATAAACTGATTGGGGTAACATACCATTAATCAACGCATTTCCGTCAAGTATTTGAGTGAAGTTCTCATAGTTATCGAATGCGTCTGTATAAATGTCATAATACTGACTGGTAATAGCAGCAAGCTCCGGATTTTTTTCTGAAGGCGTAAATTCAACCAAATAATCATCAAAACCATTATGCTCAAGCGATTGAAGAGTAGGATTATACTCATAAGAATTGCGCCGAAAAGTTTCAAACTTTCCAACGTATCCATAATTAAAGAAATTTTCACCGTGTGTGTAATCTTCTACTCGCCCATTATACTTGGAGAAATCAGCCATAACGGTATAGTAAATATTTCTAATTATTGACCTTTTCGCTTCTGGATCGTCTTCATCATTCATACTAGAAAATCTTTGGGTAAATCTTCCGTATGCTCTCCACGATAAATTGGTAGACTTTGGATAATTATCATCATTAAATACAGAATTGAACCAGTCACCACTAGATCTTGTATTCCAATCTAAGGAACCTCCAAATGTTAAATTAACCGTTGGTCCAGCATTAACATCAATTTTACCAGCGAAAGTAACACCCTGTCTCGCAATATTTTGTCGGAAATTAACCTCTTCAAAATCTGACGCGTTTAGGAAATCAGTGTTGTAAAATACACCTTGCCCTGTTCCGGTAGGTCTCAAAGGTGATTCAATTAAGCCATTTCGTACTTCTGGCCTTATTCGTGACGTAGGAATAGCAAATGGTCTATCATCGACAATTGAGGTTGCATTAGCCGATATGAAAAATCCTAAAATTGGTTCTGTTTTCTCACCATTAGAATCTTTCTTCATCAACAAAGGCCCAGATAAAGATCCCTCCAACAAATTATATGCATATTTATCTAAGCCATACGTATTTTCTCCAAACTTATATCCTGACGTCAAATAATCTATACCACCAAAGTAAAAACTTGACGGGCCTCTTGTTGTAATAGAAATTACACCACCTGTTGCATCACCGTAGTTAGCAGGCAGTCCACCAGTAATTACTTGAACTTCTTGAATCGCTGATTTTGGAAGGCCTGTAGAACCACGCACTTTAATACCATCTATATAGTAATAGGTACTGTTATTTCTAGCCCCTCTAACAGAAGTGATTGAACCATTTGCATCTGTTCCAACTCCACCAACTGTTGCTGCTATAGATGCCGCAGATCTACCTGGCATTTTTGCAATATCATCTCTTGTTACTGTTCCACCAGACGCACCACCGTCTTTATCAATTAGGGGAACTTCGTAAAAAATTACTTCAACTTCATCGAGCATTTCTCCGGTTTGACCATCTCCAGATTTTAATTTAAAATCAGCAAACTGAATTTTACCGTCATTTACAATTACACCTTCTAAACGCTGCGTAACATATCCAAAACCCTCAACCTCAAGATCATACGAAGCAGCAACCAATGAACTAATTAAATAGCCACCTTCCATGTCACTTTCGGTTCCACTCTTCATTAAACCGTCTTTGTAGACTTTTATCGTTGCAAAAGGAACGCCTTCGCCGGTTTCCTTATCCAATACTTTCCCTTTAATTTTACCGTTTTGGGCGATTGCCCAAGTTCCTGATAATAAAACAATTATGAGAGTTGCGTAAACTTTTCGTAACATAGAATTTCTATAAAATTTATAATACCTACTCAAAACAAAGCGCGTAAATATAAAACTTTTAGAACAGTAAACACAAAGAAATTGACCCTGAAATACTGTTATAAAATTTCACTTCGACAAGTTGTAAATCAAATTTCTTCTCATTACTAAATTATCTCTATTACATCCTAAAAGTAGTTTCTGATTAAGACAATTCCAATTTTAATTATATCTACGGCCAAATAGTTTTAGTTATCGGGGGCTTCAATCCGTTTTCGGTCAATTAATGATTGGCCTTTAAACAAACTAATCTCGAACTCAACTGAACACTCGAATACTTAACCTTTACGAAACCACTTCTTAAAAAATGGGTCTTTTTTATTGGACTTAAGGCGCTTTGATTTCTTTTTTGTTCTCTTCATTCTTTTGCGCGTTGCCTTGTCTTGGATACGCATGTGCTTTTTAGTTAGCTCATCTTCAACTGCCTTCATTTGAGCCTGCTTATCTTCCGCGGTACCTTTGACATCTCTGTTTTTTCTATTTTGCTTTTTTACTGAAACAACTTTTGACTTCTGGCCATAAACAGGCGATGGAATGATACTGTTAGGCAATAAATAAAGAAATACAGCGATTATATAAAGCAGTAGTTTTCGTCTCATATGAACCATGCAAAATTGATTTAATGTAAATTTACAGAAATTCTACTTTTTGAAGATAAAAAGATATCATACGGTTTTAACAGCTATTATCACCATACTCTGCTTTACCACATGCAAAAAACAACAACAGAGTATTCCATATATAAACGTTGATTTATATATTAATATTTCCAATCCTTCCTATTTTCATTTAACATCAATCGGCGGCTGGGATTATGTTGCTGGCGGATCTAGAGGACTAATCGTATATCGCAAATTAGATAACACATTCAATGCATACGATAGACATTGTACATACAATGCTGAAAATGCATGTGGAACTGCCGAAGTAGACTCGACTGGGCTTCAGATTGCCTGCGATTGCGATGGTAGCATCTACCAGCTTTACGATGGATCAATTATTCAAGGACCTGCTACTTTACCCTTACACCAATACAGAACTGATTTCAACGGTTCAGTACTACACATCTACAATTGATAACCAACTGATTTTGTATTAACAAAAAAGCCCCCATAAATGGCGGCTTTTTTAACAACAACTGAATAATTCAATTCATCAACTCATTTTTTACCGTTTGAGAAATAACGGCACCATCAGCTTTACCACTTAACTTTGACATCACTGCACCCATTACTTTACCCATGTCACTTGGCCCTGTAGCACCCAATGAGGATATCGTTTTAACGACTTCATTGCGAATTTCTTGCTCAGACATTTGAGCCGGCAAATACACCTTAATGACATTGGCTTGAAACTCCTCCGTTTTAGCCAAGTCATCCCGTCCTTGCTCGATATAAATTCTAGCCGCGTCATTACGTTGTTTGAATAATTTTTTAATTATACCCATTTCCGCATCTGCGCTTACTGATCCATTACCACCTTCTTTAGTAGCTTCAATTATTAAAGCAGCTTTAATTGCCCTCAGCGCCTCTAGCTTCTCTTTTTCCCTCGCCCTCATGGCGTCTTTGATATCCTGATTAATTACCTCGGTCAAATTCATATTCAATCTACATTATCATGTAAAAATGAATTTCCTGTCGACAACCCAGAAGTTCCCTCATCATTTTCACCCAATGACATTCTTGTTTCGGAGGACTCATCAGAACCTTCAACATCATCAAGCTTTATGTTTCTTCTTTTATACGCTGGCTCATCTTCAAGGTCTGCAATTCCAGATGGTGTTTTTAACTTTAAACTGATTCTTTTAATTCTTGAAATTCTAGCCTCTGCAAGCTGCTCCTGCTCTTCCCTAGAAATTTCTGTTGAATCATCTGCTATTTTTTGACTTTCTATCGAATCGTCAACAGGCTTCCAATTCCAGGTTTCTTTATCACTTAAATTCTCTTCACTTTGGCTTTTTACTTCCTCAGATTGGTCTGCACTTTCGGCTTCTAATCGATCCGTTGCCAATTGGTGTTCATCAACATTATCAATCTGACTGTTATCGTCTGAATTAGTCTTTAAAACCGGTTGCCAATCAGACTCTTCCTTATCGTCTAATTCCACTTTATCCGTTCCTACTCCTAAATCTATATTTTGTTGTGAAGATTCAACCCAAGTATCAAGCGGACTTTCTTCGGCATCGTCTTCTAAAACATATCTTTTAACTTCTCCCTCTTCTTCCTTGTCCCCGATCTTTTCGCTTTTATTATTCGTCATATCGAACGTAAATTCAGATTGAGCTGCTGGCTTCATTTCTGTATTCTCATCCGCTTGTTCTTCTTGCTTCATTTCGGCAACCTCAGACTTCAACACCATTTCTTCTTCTTCTTCTTCTGCTAAAATCGGCGCATCCATTTTGGGCAAAACTGACTGCGTTGGACTTTCAATTGGCGCAGTAATATTTGTTTTAACTTCATCATCCAGATTGCGTTTTACGCGTTCAGGTAGTTTTTGCAACACCCCGGTATCTGGAGCCATTTTAAACCCAGTTGCAACAATCGTTATACTTAGCTTATCACCAAGCTCTTCATCTTGACCGTGCCCCCAAATAACATCAGCATCCATCCCCGCTTCATCTTGAATATAATCGGTGATTTCAGTGATTTCATCCATCAATACTTCACGCGTGCCATATGTTATATTTAACAATACATATCGAGCACCCATTATTTCGTTATCATTGAGTAGTGGAGACGACAACGCCTCTTCGACTGCCCTTAATGATCGGTTATCTCCTTCAGCTACGGCAGAGCCCATGATAGCCACACCACTATCTCTCATAACCGTATTTACATCGTTAAAATCAACGTTAATCTGTCCGGTTACAGATATCACTTCAGCAATGCCTTTTGCAGCTGTACTCAGAACTTGATCTGCTTGAGCAAAAGCATTTTGAAGTGTTAGGTTTCCAAACATTTCTCTCAGTCGATCATTATTGATAATCAATAAGGTGTCGACCGCATCTCTAATAGCGTCAATTCCTAACTCCGCTTGTCCTTTTCTTTTTCTTCCTTCGAAAGAAAATGGAACAGTAACAATACCAACAGTTAGAATTCCTAAATCCTTTGCAGCCTTAGCGATAACCGGAGCAGCTCCCGTTCCAGTACCTCCTCCCATACCAGCCGTAACGAAAACCATTTTGGTGTTGTTGGCCAATATTTCTTTTATATCGTCTATATTTTCAATAGCGGCATTCTTGCCAACGTCGGGAATAGAACCTGCTCCTCTGCCTTCTGTGAGACTCTCTCCGAGCTGAATTTTTACGGGTACTGGGCTAATATCTAACGCTTGCGCATCAGTATTACAGACTATAAAATCAACCCCTTTAATACCCTGATTATACATGTGGTTAACGGCATTGCTCCCGCCTCCACCTACGCCAATCACCTTGATTATCGACGATTGGTCTTTTGGCATGTTAAACTTCATCATAGCGAATTATTTTGTTGTTGTTGTTTGCTTAATTAATTTATTGTCACTCCACATTTTCATCAAAGAAATTTCTAATCTTATCAAAGAAGTTTCCTTTCGTTTTTGTGGTATGATTACGAGCAACTTGTTCTTTTATAACTAGCGCATCGTACTTTTCAAATCCTTGAATCACCAAACCAACACCAGTAGCAAATAAAGGTGAGGTGACCGACAAGTTGGTATTACTACTCAAATGTTCATTGGGATAACCTATTCGAGCATCCATTCCAGTTACATATTCAAAAAGTTGTGTAATGTGCTTTAGCTGAGAACCCCCACCGGTCACTACAACCCCGCCAATTAACCTCTTTTCAAATCCTGAGTTCTTAATCTCATAATAGACGTGCTCAATGATTTCTGACATTCTAGCATTGATAATGCTGGACAAGTTCTTTACTGTAATTTCTTTAGGATCGCGACCACGAAGGCCTGGAATGCATACAATTTCATTCTCATTTTTATTCAATGGAAAAGCAGTTCCAAATTTCACTTTTAATAGCTCAGCTTGGCGATGCATAATGGTGCATCCTTCTTTAATATCTTCAGTAATAATGTTACCGCCAAATGGGATAACCGCTGTATGCCGAATTATTCCATCCTGAAATATGGCGATATCCGTTGTTCCACCACCAATATCTACCAGAACTACTCCAGCTTCTTTTTCCTCCTCACTTAATACTGATGAAGATGATGCCAATGGTTCAAGAATTAAATCGGCTACTTCCAACCCTGCTCGATTGATGCATTTGTAAATGTTCTTTGCGGCCGCAATTTGACCCGTAATAATATGGAAGTTACCCTCTAATTGAATCCCCGACATTCCAATTGGGTCTTTGATACTTGGCTCGCGATCTACAATATAATCTTGAGGCAAAACGTGAATAATGTCTTCGCCAGGCATCATCACCAACTTATACATATCTTCAATTAATTGGTCGACATCACTTCGATCAATTTCATCTTCTATACTATCGCGGGTAATCATTCCACGATGCTGAAGGCTTTTTATATGCTGACCTGCGATGCCAACATTTACGATATTTATATCGACTCCAGACCGTATTTCAGCTTCTTCAACTGCTGATCTTATTGATTGAACCGTTTTCTCAATATTAGAAACTACTCCGCGCGTTACCCCGACGGACTCCGACTTCCCCATACCAAGAATTTCAATTTTTCCATGCTCCGTTCTTCTACCTACCAAGCAAGCTATTTTTGTTGTTCCAATGTCTAAACCGACTACAATTTCTGGTGCATCCATATTCATTATTTTTTTGAGCAAACTATTTGATCTTTGTATTTAATTGAAAGGGTATCATAGAGATTTAACCTTTCAGCTTTTATTCCTTTTTTATAAAATATTTCTAGCTTATTAAACTTATCATTGACATTCTTCATCTCGCCAAAAAGAATTCGTTGGTCACCTACTCTTGGAATCATTTCCAGTTCGTGGTTCCGATTGATATACAACTGTACAAGCTGATTTTGCCAAAACTCATTCCGATCAATGCATGAAGCAACGGCATACATTTCATCTAGTAGAGACTCTTTTTTACGGTGCCTATCAAATTGTTGCACATTGCAATTAACAGGTTCTTCGAAATCTCCAGTTATAACAGGCACCTTGGCAAAACAATACGAAGAAAGAGGCATTGAATTACCGCTATCATCTATGTAAAAGCTTGTACCACTGGCATTAATTATCCTGACTATTGGTCTTCTTTGTGTAATGTCAATTACCAATTCACCATTTAAAAAAACGTAAGACTCTACTTTTGCTACTCCTGGTACTTTTACAATTTTTTCTTCAATACTTCTTAAATCAACTTCACACAATTGATTACTTTGAAAATTATACCCAATATCCCGGAGCTGCTCTAGCACCATTTCACTACTCAGAAAATCAAACCCAGTGTCATGATGAATAATAATTTTAGGTGTTTCACAAGGTATTTTACTGTGTCTGGATTTAGCAAATCCAAGTACTACGAATGTCGATGCGACAAACAAAACCCAAATCCCTATTTTCAACAGTTTATTCATAATATACTTTCTGCTAATTGTTGTTTAATGGGCTCTATGAGCTGATCAATGTCTCCAGCACCCAAGGTTAAAAGAACTTCGAGCTTTCGATCTTTCAAATCTTCTACAACTTCCTTCTTTAGCAATAACGATTTTTCGGAAATTGAAATCTTATCTAGTAACATTGAAGAAGAGACTCCTTCTATGGGTAATTCTCGTGCAGGATAAATTTCCAAAAGGATTACTTCATTTAATTCTGAAAGGCTTTCAGCAAAGGCATCTGCAAAATCTCGTGTTCTGGAATACAAATGGGGCTGAAATATTCCTGTTATTTTTTTATTGGGATACAATTCTCTAACACTGCGTATGCATGCCTTGAGTTCTTCGGGATGGTGCGCATAGTCATCAATGTATACGAGTTCATTAGATTTAAAGTGGTATTCAAAACGCCTTTTAACTCCTTTGAAAGAAGCCAGGGCTAAAATTATTTTATCGGCAACAAGGCCAAGTTCTGATGCCACTGCAAAAGCAGCAATCGCATTTTCAATATTATGAATCCCTGGCAGGCCGACTTCAACATCGGACAAAGTTCCTTTAGGGTGCTGCAAGTTGAAAACAAAAGCCCCATTTTCAACTCTTATTTCTGTTGCCTGGTAGTTTGCTTCTGCGTTAATGGAATAAGTTGTGCCACCTTTTAAGTTGAGACCGATTTTTCTAAACAAATTGCCACCGGTCTTTATTTGAGAAACGAAAAGATGAAAAGACTCATCAAGGTGCTCCTTTTCACCGTATACATCCAAATGATCAGCATCCATAGACGTGACAACTGCAACATCCGGAAATAGCTCCAAAAAAGATCGGTCATACTCATCTGCTTCTACTACAACTGTTTTAGAATCAGCATCAAAAACAACATTAGAATTGTAATTAGCAGCAATACCACCAAGAAAAGCGTTACAGCCGTAACCCGTTTCTGTTAAGATATGAGCCAAAATAGAAGCTGTAGTTGTTTTTCCATGTGTGCCAGCAATTGCGATGGTATAAGACTCTTTGGTAATTAACCCCAACACTTCGGAACGTTTGTACACCTTGCAACCTAAATTTCTTATCAAACTAAGAACTCCGTTATCAGCAGGTATGGCTGGAGTATAGATTACCAGAACTTCGTCGCTTTTTTCTTTTACCCATAATGGTACATGCTTACTGTCTTCCTCAAAATGAATATTCACCCCTTCACTAATCAATGCATCTGTCAGCGGCGTTGCACATCGATCATATCCTGCCACTCGCTTACCTTGACATATGAAATACCTTGCCAACGCGCTCATTCCAATGCCGCCAACACCAATTAAATACACCTTATTTATTTTACTAAAACTCACTTTTTCTTACTCAGGTCTACTATTTCTTTTCTTATTGCATCTGCCGCTTTTCGTTTTCCTAGTTGGGCAATATTGGTTGATAATTCTAATTGATAAGCGGTATCTTTAAACAGCTTAACCACTTCTGAACCCAGCTGCTTTACAGCATCTGCATCTCTAATTAATATGGCTGCTTTCTTATTAACCAATGCCATTGCATTTTTCGTTTGATGATCTTCAGCAACATTGGGCGAAGGCACCAAAATCACTGGTTTATTTATAAGGCATAACTCAGAAATAGAAATCGCTCCTGCTCTAGATACGATACAATCAGCAACAGAATACGCTAAATCCATACTAGTTATGAACGCTCGAGGGTGAATACCGTCGTATCCAAAATCAGTTGTCGCAGCCAACATTTCCTCTGAATAGGTTTTACCCGTCTGCCATATCACTTGTAAATTCTCTTGTTTAAATAAAGACAATGACTCTTTGACAGCCATATTAATTGTTCTAGCTCCGAGGCTACCACCAATAACAAGAAGTGTCTTTTTATTAGGATCTAAATCAAATTCAATCAATCCACTTTCTCGTTTCCCATCAATATTTACCACATTCTCTCTCACCGGATTCCCAGTTAAAACGATTTTGTCCTTTGGAAAAAATCGATCCATATTATCGTAGGCAACACAAATTTTCTTTGCCTTTTTAGCCAATAATTTATTGGTCAAACCTGGATATGAGTTTTGCTCCTGAAGAATAGTAGCGATTCCTAATCGCCCGGCAACTTTTAACAAAGGCCCGCTTGCGTAACCACCTACACCAACAGCGACATCAGGACTAAAGTCCTTTACGATGCCTTTTGCCACCCGTAAACTTGCTAATAACTTGAAAGGAAAGGCTAGATTTTTCATGGTTAACCTTCTCTGCAAACCAACAATATTTAGTCCTTTGATATCATATCCAGCGGCCGGAACCTTTTCCATTTCCATTTTGCCATTAGCACCCACAAATAAAATGACAGCATTAGGATAAGCAGATTTAATGGAGTCGGCTATTGCAATTGCAGGAAAAATATGACCACCGGTTCCACCACCGCTCACGATAACGCGTAATTCAGGCATATTTACCTCCTTCCGTCTTTTCAACAGATCGACTAATACTTAAGATTATACCAATTGAAATACAAGTCAAAATAATCGAAGTACCTCCCATACTAATCAGAGGCAACGGCTGTCCGGTAACAGGCAGCAATGTTGAACCCACCCCCATATTGACCATGGCCTGAAGTACTAAAGTAAAGCTTAATCCAAACGCAACATAAGCACCAAATTTATTCGTTGTTTGTGCTGTAAGTTTCAAGCATCTGTAAAATAAAATTAGATATAGCATAACAAGCCCTAGTCCACCTAGAATAGCACCAAATTCTTCAACAATAGTAGAATAAACAAAATCAGATTGTGCTGAAAACATGTCATTTTTGATGGATCCACCGCCTGGTTGAAAATTGATTATCCCACCATTTACAATTCCCATTTGAGCTTGAGTTGATTGATAATTATCTTCAGATGATCCTGTGAAAAAATCAACCACACGTTCACTCCAAGTGTCCGCCCGCGGCAACATCCCAGGTATGGCCACATTAATTAGCAACATTAAAAAGAAGCCCGCTAAACAAATGCCTACAACAGCACCCAAATGTTTTAATTTAGCGCCACCTACATGCAATAGCACAAGACAACTGACGAACAAAAGAGCAGCGGTAGAAAAATCTGCTGGTAAAATTAAAGCGCATATCGCACCAATTGGAATTAAAGCAGGCACCAGCCCTTTAAAAGTTTTAATATCATCTTTTTTGATAGCTAATATCCTTGCGACATAAATAATCAGTACAATTTTTGCCAAATCAGAAGGTTGAAAACCCATTATCCAACGTGATGCATTGCCTTTATTAACACCAAAAATGAGCGTTAAGAATAGTAATAGACCTGCCACCCATATCCCTAGTTGAGAAATTCTAGACAAGAAATTGTACTTAATATTATGCACATAAATCATCACACTAAAACCTAACAATAGTATGACGGCATGCTTAATTAAAAAAGAAGTTGCATCTCCACCCTTCAGACGATAAGCCATGTTTGAGCTAGCACTATAAGCCATAACAATGGAAAAAAGAGACAACAGGATAACAATCATCCAAATTACCCGATCTCCTTTTAGATATTTTAATACAACATTAAGCATTCTTCAAATTGGCTACTTCTACTTTAAATTGATTTCCTCTATCTCTGTAATCTTCAAAAAGGTCATAACTTGAACATGCTGGTGAAAAAAGCACTGCGTCACCATTCTTAGATATTTCAGATGAAAACCGAACAGCCTCTTGCAGAGATTCTTTATGAGAAAATAGGTCAACTAGATTGGCAAAAGAATATTTAATCCTCGTCTCTGGTCTCCCAAAACAAATGATAGTTTTCACTTTAAATTTCACCAATTTTTCATAAATTGAATAATCGTTTACTACGTCCGTTGAGCCCACAATCCAAATAACCGGTTTGTTCATTTGCTCTAAAGAATAATAAGTCGAATCAAGATCTGTTGCTTTAGAATCATTGATGTAATCAACACCATCAATTTGATCGCATGTTTCTAAACGATGAGCGATATCACCAAATTTTGACATGCTCTTTTCTCTCGCCTCAATTAGCTGATTCTTTAACGAAATTACTTTGGCTGGCTCTTTCATATCTTAAATTTTAAAGCGCTTTGACCGCCGATTTAAATTTATTACCTCTATCCTCGAAATCGTCAAAAAGGTCAAAACTTGCACAGGCAGGAGAAAGCAAAACAATCTCGCCTTTTGTTGCAAATTGGTAACTTAATCCAACTGCTTCCATTGCTGATTTCGCCTCAACGATATTTTCGACATTTCCTGTAAATGCTTCTATTATTTTTGAATTGTCTTTCCCAAGACAAATAATGGCTTTTACCTTTTGATTGACTAATGGATTTAGGAGTTCGTAATCGTTCCCTTTGTCTACTCCACCAACAATCCACACTACTGGTTTACTCATACTTTCCAGTGCGTACCAAGTAGAATTTACATTGGTGGCCTTTGAGTCATTAATGAACTCTATTCCATGAACTCGCGCAACGAATTCCAGTCGGTGCTCAACATTTTGAAAATCAGAAAGGCTTTCTCGGATGATCTCCTTTCTAATTTCCAATACTCGAGCGGCAATTCCACCTGCCATTGAATTTTGGACATTGTGTTTGCCTTGCAGTGCTAAATCGTGTATTGACATAGTTGTTTTGTTGTTGTTTAGGTTTATAACTACTTGTTCGTTTTCTATATATGCTCCTTCTTCAACCTTACTTTTGCTTGAAAAAGGAAGTTGTTTTCCTTGTATTTGTTTCTTTCTCAATTCTTTTGAAATAATTGGATCATCATTCCAAAAAATGAAGTGATCATTCTCCGTTTGATTTTGGATGATTCTGAATTTAGAGTCAACATATTGCTGCATCTCATTTTCATATCGGTCCAAATGATCGGGAGTGATGTTAAGCAGGATGGCTATGTTCGCTTTAAATTCAATCATTCCATCCAACTGAAAACTGCTCAACTCAACTACATAATAATCACAGTTATCATCGGCAACTTGCAGCGCTAGACTTTTACCAACATTGCCAGCAATCCCCACATTAAAATTTGCTTTTTTAAGAATGTGATAAATGAGCTGAGTCGTGGTTGTTTTCCCATTGCTGCCTGTGACACAAATCATGCAGGCATCGGTAAATCTTCCAGCAAACTCAATTTCAGAAATCACCGGTATTTTAGCGGTTTTTAGTTTCTGAATAAGCGGCACCTTTTCTGAGATACCAGGGCTTTTAATGACTTCATGCGCATCAAAAATTTTGGACTCACTGTGCTGGTTCTCCTCCCAATCAATTTCATTATGTGAAAGAACATTTCGGTATTTTTCAGCAATCTCTCCACAATCAGAAAGAAACACTTCAAACCCTTTTTTCTTTGCTAAAACAGCAGCTCCAACTCCACTCTCACCTCCTCCGAGGACTGCTATTTTTATTACTTCGTTCATTTACATCCCGACATTTCGGGAATTATCTTAATTTCAATGTCACTATCGAAAGAATCGCCAATAGCACTCCGATAATCCAAAATCTGGCAACAATTTTTGCTTCGTGCATCCCTTTTTTCTGATAATGATGATGTAATGGAGCCATTCTGAAAACTCTCTTTCCTTCTCCAGTAGGCGATCGCTTTTTGGTGTACTTGAAATAGGCTACCTGAATCATCACTGATAGGTTTTCAATCAAGAAAATCCCGCAAAAAATGGGTATGATTAATTCTTTGCGAATGGCAATTGCAAATGTGGCGATGATTCCACCTATCGCAAGCGAGCCCGTGTCACCCATAAATACTTTAGCAGGATACGAGTTGTACCATAAAAACCCGACGCAGGCACCGATAAATGAAGAAATGAAGATTACCAGTTCTCCTGAGTTGGGGATGTACATGATATTTAGATAGTCTGCGAATATGGCATTACCTGAAACATAGGCGAATATGGCAAGTGTAATTCCAATGATTGCAGAAGTGCCTGTGGCAAGACCATCTAATCCGTCCGTCATATTAGCCCCATTAGAAACCGCTGTAACAATTATTATGGTCATTAGAATAAACACAATCCAGGTGTAATCCTTGAGGCTTTTTGGCAGCAACCACTCGTAATTAAATTCATTGTTCTTAATGAATGGAATGGTTGTACTTCTTGACTTAACCTCTTCTCCGTATTGAACTTCACTCTCTCCACTTAATGAGGTGCCAAATTGACTAGATGCTATTTCTGTATCAAATTGACTTGGTTGGATTCGTTCTTTTATGGTAACATCTGAATGAAAATAAAGCAAGGAGCCTACAATAATTCCCACACCAATCTGACCAACAATTTTAAATTTCCCAGCAAGTCCTTTTTTATTCTTTTTAAAAACTTTGATGTAGTCATCCAAAAATCCAATCAAGCCTAACCACACCGTTGCCAGCAACATGGTAATGGTATAGATATTGTCAATTTTTGCAAATAAAAGCGTAGGGATTATGATTGCCCCAAGTATTATTAGTCCGCCCATTGTGGGGGTTCCTTCTTTTTCTTTTTGACCCTCCAAACCTAAATCCCGAACCAACTCCCCAACTTGTTTTCTATGAAGAAGCCGTATGAGTCGGTTGCCAAAAACCATGGAGATTAGCAATGAAGTGACAATAGCCATTGCCGACCTGAAGGAAATGTAATCGAAAAGGCCGATTCCAGGAAAATCATAACCTTGTTCTTGTAAATATGTGAATAAGTGATAAAACATTATTTATCTAGTACTTTAAGTGTTTCATTCAATACTTCCATGTCATCAAAAGGCAATGTTTGATCACCAACAATTTGATAATTTTCATGGCCCTTCCCTGCAATTAATAAGATGTCTCCAGCGTGCGCAATTGACACCGCCATCTTAATGGCTTCCTTTCTGCTCGGTATTGCTACCGTTTTTTTATAATCAATGGGCTCGACCCCTTTTTGCATTTCTTCTATTATGTAATTGGGGTCTTCGGTTCTAGGATTATCAGAAGTGAATATGACCTGGTCTGAAAATTGACAGGCTATCCTACCCATTAGCGGTCTTTTCCCGCTATCTCGATCACCACCACAACCCACTACAGTGATAACCATTTCATTGCCAGTCCGTATGTCTTTAATGGTTTTTAGCACATTCTCCAAGGCGTCGGGGGTATGCGCGTAATCCACAATACCTACTACTCCTTTTTCAGATTTCACGTATTCAAATCGACCTTCAACCGAATTTAAGTTTGAGATAGTTGTAAGCACATCAATTTTATCATGTCCCAGTAATACAGCTGTACTATATGCTGCAAGAATATTATAGGCGTTAAATCGACCTATCAGCTTTGAATAAAGCTCTTGACCATCGATATTTAGATGCAAACCATTAAAATGATTTTCAAGAATCTTTACTTTATAATCCGCGACAGAATTAATCCCGTAGGTGAAAACCTTGGCTGAAGTGTCTTGAACCATGGTCTCCGATTGCGATTGATCACTGTTAACGAGTGCAAAAGCCTCATTAGACAAGGAATCAAAAAATCCTTTTTTCGCTATGATGTAATTGTCAAACGTTCCATGATAATCCAGGTGTTCTCTTGTAATATTTGTAAAAACACCTCCAGCAAAACGGAGTCCTTCAATTCGATTTTGAGCGACTGCATGGCTAGACACCTCCATAAAACACATGGTACAACCCTTCTCTACCATTTCACTTAAAAGCTTGTTTAGCTCTAATGCATTTGGCGTCGTATGGGTGGAGTCAAGCACTTCATTGTGAATCTTATTGACAACCGTTGATAACAAACCTACCTTAAACCCCATCAGTCGATAGAGGTTGTACATTAAGGTTACTGTCGTTGTTTTACCATTCGTGCCCGTTACTCCAATTAACTTAATCTGATGTGATGGGTTATTGTAAAAATTTGAAGCTATGATTCCTAATGCTTTGGAAGCACTTTTCACAATGATATAGGTTACACCCTCTGCCCGTTCTTCCGGTAATTTTTCGCAAATAATGGAAACAGCTCCGCTTGAGATTGCTGTGGAAATAAATTCATGACCATCAACCTGAGTGCCTGGAATAGCAACAAAGAGTCCAAATTTTATCACATTGCGAGAATCGTAATCGATACCCTCAATCGCAATATTTGTAGAACCAATAACATTCTCTATCCTAACACCATATATTATATCCTTAAGCAACCTCATTAAATCAATTGAATTGTTATTGTTGTTCCCTTAACTAATTTTGCGCCACCTGCCAGAGACTGTGTTGAAACTGTACCACTGCCCTTAATCCTTACATATAATCCCGAACCTTCTAGCAAATTCAACGCGTCTACCAAACCCATTCCAACCACATTTGGCACCAATCCTTTCTTAACTTTTCTATTTTCTATTTTCAAGCCATCACTTTCAGATGTAGTTACCACATAATCAGATTCATTGGCATCATTTTTTACATCTACATCAAGATCCTTTAGCACTTTTACCAACTCGGATTTACTTCCATACTTTGATCTTGGCGCTCTTAGATCTTCAACAACATGGCTTTTAGATTTTTGATTAATCTCGATGGTATTCGCATACACTTTATCTGCTATTTCTTTAAATACAGTACCAGACACTACCGAGCCGTAGATATCTCTAGTGGGCCCCTGAATAAGAACAATGCAAGAATACTTTGGCTTATCTGCAGGGAAATAACCACAGAATGACGCCTGGTGCTTGTCTGAATAATCACCGTTATCATCTATCAATTGAACAGTACCTGTTTTGCCAGCAATATCAAACCCCCTTGGCTTTATTTTCTGTGCTGTACCATTCTGTACAACGCCCTTTAGCATTGACTGAACAGACGCCAACGTTGCTGGCTTGCAAATTTGTTTGTTAAGAACATGCTTGTCTATTCTTCTAATTAACCGATCCCCTTCTCTTATTTCTCGCACAAATTGAGGCTTAACCATAACACCATTATTCGCTACCGCATTATAAAAGGTCAAGGTCTGCAAGGGCGTCTGTTCTAATTCATAACCGATGGCCATCCAAGGCAATGTTATTCCTGAAAAATCTTTTTGATTTGCGTTTTTTATCAGCGGGCTTCTTTCCCCTGATATTTCCACACCTAATCTATCTTGCAAACCCATCCTCTTTAACCCATCAATGAACTCCTGTGGATTTGCGCTATAACTATCGTGTATTACTCTTGAGATTACATTGGACGAAACTTCAAAGGCTCGCTTCAAAGTAATTTTTCCATATCCATCGTATTTAGAATCCCTTAATACACTTTCATATTCTGTACCTGGGAAATACACGTATTTTCCATTAGCGTTTACCGAATCTGTAACACGAACTTTACCATCGTCTAATGCAACCATCAGCGAAGCCAACTTGAATGTTGACCCCGGTTCAGACCTTCTACCAACCGACATGTTAAACATTTCATAATAGCTACTATCTCCAGCTCTTTCCAAATTCGCAATCGCCTTAATATGCCCCGTTTCAACCTCCATAAGAATTGCGCATCCCCGAGCAGCCTGCTGCAACTCTAATTGTTTTTTCAAAGCTGACTCGGCAACATCTTGAATATTGATATCTATAGTAGTATATATGTCATGCCCATTTATCGGGTCAACAGAAAATTCGTCTTGAACTGGCTTCCACTGATTGCCAGCGATTTTTTTCATCAACATTTGACCGTCTCTTCCTTGCAAATCATCCCTATATGCTCCCTCTAGTCCAACATAGTTCGAATCATTTTCATTGACCCGAACATAACCAATTGTTCTTTTAGCCAACTGCTTGTAAGGAAGCACACGCTCACTAACGGGCACAACAATTAATCCCCCTTTAAATTTCCCTTTGCGCAATATTGGAAACTTCTTCAGCTTCTGTAAATTGGAGTAATTGACTTTATTTTTAATTAATAAATACTGAACCGTATCGTTTCTTTTTTGTGTCAATTTCGATTTCCATTCCGCGGGAGATTTACTTTCAAAAAGTCCTGAAAGGCATATTGCGAGAGAATCAATTCCCTCATCCCATAATGACTGCCCAATGCAATATGGATCTATGGCCACATTATACCTCGGAACCGAAATTGCAAGTGCCAACTTTTGTTCATCAGCAGCATATATATTGCCTTTTGGCGCTTCAATAGTTCGCATGTCATAAATCAACTGATCCGCCTCTGACCTCAAGTCATTTCCATTTGCAAATTGAACGTGCAACAACTTAGCAACTATGCCAATTCCAAAAAGCACAATCAAAACATACACAACATATATTCGAACCAATATTTCTTTATCCTTACTCAATTTGTAATTTGTCCTTTCTGATAGGGTATTGCTGTTGGCGGGTCCACGGATTCAAACATTCCAATCTCTGCAGTCCCTTCCGCAACTGTAGTCTGGAGACTATAACTATTAAACTCTTCTGTAAGGGATTGTAATTTGGAATACAATTCCGCATGCTCTTTATCCAAAGCTGCTTGATTCCTAATGTTATTATCTACATAGTACTGGTATCCTATATACACCAGCATTAAAACCGTTAAAAAGCCCAAAAAAGGAATGTTTCGCTCGACCAAACCTTTACTCAAAAAATCTCCGGACACTAAATCTTTTACAGACCTGCCAAAAGAAAAAGACCTGCCCGATGACTTATCACGCTTACTTCCTTTTTTATTTTTTAACTTTTTCCAAACACTCATTTATTCACTTGTATTTCTTTATGCCTTTTCAGCAATCCTTAATTTGGCACTTCTAGCCCTGGGATTAGCTGTTATTTCTTCTTGTGTTGGCAGTATCGGTTTTCGAGTAATCTCATTAAAAGGTTTGATTGGATTACCATAGAAGTCCTTCTCTAAATCTCCCATAAACTTCCCTTTCTTTATAAAGTTCTTAACTAGTCTATCCTCCAAAGAGTGATAAGATATCACAGCCAATCTCCCGCCTGGCCTCAGCACATCAGCGGCCGCCTCCAACATTTCTTTAATCACTTGAATTTCTTCATTCACCTCAATTCTTAAAGCTTGAAATACTTTGGCCTTGAATTGAGCTTTTTTACCATTGTGATTCATCTTTTCTAGCAAGTCATTCAAATCAGCTATTAACTCAAATTTTTTCTCTAATCTCATCTGCTCTATTCTCTTCGCTAGTGAATAAGCCTCTTTTATTTCTCCATATTCTCGAAATAGCTTTGCCAAGAGCTCGACGTCGTAATCATTGACAATTTTCGCCGCTGTCAAACTTCCAGCCTGCGACATTCTCATATCTAAAGGGCCGTCAAAACGAAATGAGAACCCCCTGTCTTCCTGATCAAATTGCCACGAAGAAACTCCCAAATCAGCTAGAACACCATCTACAGGAATTACCCCCTCCAGCCTCAGGCAGTTCTTCAGATACCGAAAGTTTTGGGGAACGAATGTGAAATTATCTGTGGCCGGTATGTTTTTACGCGAATCAGGATCTTGATCAAATCCAATCAGTCTTCCTGAATCAATTTTCCGCAATATTTCTTGCGAATGGCCACCACCGCCGAATGTAACATCTACATAAACCCCTTTCGGATTAATTTTCAAACCATCTACTGCATCATGTAAAAGAACTGGTATATGATAGCTAAGACTATTTGTCATTGCTATCAAGATTCCCCATCACTTCCTCCGCTAAACCTGCGAATTCATCCCAATTTTCATTCATCAAATTGTCATAGGTTACTTTATCCCATATCTCAAATTGATCAATATTGGCTGACAGAACAATCTCTCTAGAAACACCAGCGTGCTGCAAAAGACTTTTCGGAATGAGGATGCGACCATTAGAATCGATCGCTACCTGCATAGCCCCTTGCTGAAACATTCGAACAAATTTTAAATTTTTCGAGTTAAACCGGTTCAACTGCCTGAGTTTGTCCATCACCCTTATCCATTCACTTAAAGGAAATAGATTCAGGTTGCCACTTAGCCCGCGATTAACAACAAATTGCTCTTGATCAACCGGGTCAAGCTGCTTCCTCAAACCAACAGGAAGGCTCAACCTCCCTTTAGCATCAAGTTTGCAATTATATTCCCCAATGAATCCTGTCATTATATCGCGTGAACTTTGTTAACTGTAAAAATATCTAAAATTTTCCCACAAAATACCACTTTGCACCACTTTGTGGATAACTTTGAACGAAACAAGTATAAAACAAGTTTCACAAATATCCAAAAAGCCTTTAAACAAAGGGACTTAGACGTTTTCAACACCCTCAAATAATAGTGGGGCAAAATAAAAATGCAATCCACACCTCGATGTTAAATAACTGCTTGTAAATCTTAGGACTGCCCTTCATTTTTTGATAAATTTATCTTTGGGAAATCGCTAATTTTGGAAGAAACAAAGTCGCATTAAGTAGATTTCTTATAGAGATTGATTAATAACATTTTGCTATCACTAGCATTAATATAAATTGCTACCGGGATAATTTATTTTATCGTCCCAATACGGGTTATGAAGCATGCAAGAAGAAGAGGATAAAAAATTCATAGATGTTGAACGCCTTATCGGAGAAAAAAACCCAAAGGCACTTAAATGGATACCTCGGTTCCTAATTAACTACCTGAAACGAAAACTGCATCAAGACGAAATCAATCAAACATTAGCAGAAAACAAGCACCTTCACGACTATGACTTTTGCAATAACATTATAGAACGATTCAAGATAAATGTAATCAGCAATGGTGTCGAGAACATTCCGCTAGAAGGCGGAGCCATTTTCGTGGTAAACCATCCCCTAGGAGGAATGGACGCATTATCCATTATTCATTCTATTGGCAATCACAGGCAAGACGTTAAATTTATTGTCAATGACATCCTACTTAGTCTAAAAAATTTAAGGGGCATTTTTGCGGGCGTTAATAAGCACGGAGCTAGCTCAAAAGACTCCTTACATGCGTTGGAAGAACTATTTTCATCAAACCAAGCTATTTTCATTTTTCCTGCCGGCTTGGTAAGCAGAAGAAATAATAAAAAAGTTGAAGATCTAGAATGGAAAAAAACTTTCATTTCTAGATCAAAAAAATACAACAAGACTGTGATTCCAGTCCACCTGGATGGTGAACTGAGTAAGTTCTTTTACAATTTAGCTAACTTCCGAACCAAGCTGGGCATTAAGATGAACATTGAAATGCTCTACTTAGCGGATGAATTATTTAAACAAAAAAATACGACCATACGTATTACCTATGGAACACCTATACCAGCAAGTCATTTCGACCAATCAAAAAAAGACATTGAATGGGCACAATGGGTGAAAAAAGAAGTTTACCTTTTAAAGGATAAATAAAAAAAATGATGGCCATAGATTTAAGTTATATCATTCCTCCTGTAGATAAATCAGCTATTAAAAAAGAGCTAACTCCAGAACGTTGGATCAGAAAAACAAACAAACTTGAAAATGACATTTACATCATAAATCATCACAACGCACCCAATGTCATGCGTGAAATTGGTCGGCTCCGCGAAATTACATTTGCCTTATCTGGAGGCGGAACGGGTAAGTCTATGGACATTGATACCGGTGATACTGCGGACATATGCTACGACCAATTAATTGTCTATTCCCCCGAAGATGAAGAAATAGTTAGTGGTTATCGTTTCATTGATTGTGCCAAAGTTGCTGAAAATGAGTTGTATAAAAAACATCTTTCTACCGCTCATTATTTTAATTTTTCAGCACAATTTATTAATGAGTACCTGCCCTACACGATAGAATTAGGCAGGTCCTGGGTTCAACCATCCTATCAACCGACACAAAACCCCAGAAAAGGGCTTTTCGCTTTAGACAATTTATGGGATGGGCTTGGTGCACTGGTGATGACACACAAACATATTCAGCACTTTTACGGTAAAGTAACCATGTACCCTACCTACGATACACAAGCAAGAAACGCCTTACTTTCTTTTATGAATCATTTTTTTCCTGACAAAGACGGGCTAGTTACTCCTAAAAACCCACTGGAATTTAATAAGAACAATGCTAAGTTTATAAAACTAATCAAAAATGCAGAGTACAAAGAAGCCCATAAAGTTCTTTCAAGATTTGCAAAAGCCAGAGATGAATCGATACCACCATTGATTAATCAGTACATGTCATTATCAGCCACAATGAAAACGTTTGGCACCTGTGTAAACGCAGACTTTGGCGATGTAGAAGAATCCGGCATTCTGATTACCATTGCCGATGTTTACCCCGAAAAATCAGAAAGACATTTGACTGTATAAATGAAAAAGTCAATAGAATTAAGGCTTCCTAATTTCCTTCCGTTACTTTTGCAGTATGGACATTAATTCAGCTTCTTTCATAGTAAGCAATACCGATTTTGATAAACTGCCCCCACCTGAAAAACCAGAATACGCATTTATTGGTCGTTCCAATGTTGGAAAAAGTTCCCTAATTAATATGCTTTGTGATCGCAATAAATTAGCCAAGATTTCGGGAACGCCGGGCAAGACTCAGCTCATCAACCATTTCCTAATTAACGAAGAATGGTATCTCGTCGACTTGCCTGGGTATGGTTACGCTAAAGTTTCAAAAAAAGACAGGAATAAGTGGCAAGGATTTACTTATCAGTACTTAAAAAACAGGGCAAATTTAATGGGTGTTTTTGTTTTGGTTGACTCTAGAATACCAGCACAAAAGATTGATTTAGAATTTATGGAATGGCTAGGCACAAAGGAAATTCCATTCGTAATCGTGTTTACAAAGACAGACAAAAAAGCGAGTAAAAATATCCGCTCGCAAGTTGAAGCCTACGAAAAAGAAATGCTAACGAACTGGGAATTCATGCCTACTTATTTCTGTACTTCAGCAGTTGATAAAACTGGTAGAAATGAGGTATTACAATTCATTGCGGAGACTAACGAAGTTTATTAACACTTCCTTATTTATCAAAACGACCGGAAGCAGGCAGTATTCCCAATTTTTCACCAAAAAAATCAGCAAAATCACGAATTGCGTCAGCCATACCGTCCTCACTGGTTGCCCGCTCGAAGCTATCTGCCATTGATGTAAAGCACTGATGGTAAAACTTTTTCATATCATCTATAGTCATTTCTGTTGTCCATAAATCCATACGCAAGGTTGTTTCCTCCTGTTTGTCCCACATGGCCATAATCATTGCTTTTGACTTTCTTATTTGTTCATCTTCAGTATCTGTTGCTGACCATTCAATATCTTGTGGAACTTGATTTTCATCCAATAAAACCTTGATTTTCACTTCTGACTCTTTAATCATATTTTCACTCTTTTGGATCATAATATTTTAAAATTCTTTTTGAATTTGATTCAATTACTAACTCATTTAATGATACTTCTGGATTCGCGACCATGAAGTCTTTGACCATCTGCCAGCCCATCCAAATCCCCATCCTAGATGGCGAATCAGTGGGTAAACCTTTTGTAAATGGGCCATCACTAATCCAATTAATTTCCAACATGTCTTCCTTACTATAAAGTACATCCTGCTCAACTAATTGTTGCCAAATATTATCCTCATTCATTATTGCCCACTGGTACTCTTCTTTTGTGTAAGACATTTTGATTTCAGGATCTACTTGAGGCATAATTGCATCCATTAAGTACATTATTTTTCCTGCGGCTACAATTTTATCTAAAAAATCATTTCCATGGCATTGATACATTTTTTCCAATAACCACGCTTTTAAAGCATTAGCAACTAAATACTTTTCTTCCATCTTGTCTTTGAAAAACTGCGGAAAATCAAGAACTGGCAATTTTTTCACAATTGGGTGGTTTGAACCAAGGTACATATCTAACCCGATGCACAAATCATCATTGATCACCATTGCTTGCGCATTGAAATAAGAAAAAAATGTAATGTATTTATTCGGCAAGGTACTGTCTGGAAAATAATGCTGATAATAATTCATTGCCTGATCCAACTCTTTTTTATAAGCAGAAAAATCTCTAAATGTTTGGTGCAATTCAGGAACTACCTCCATCATTAGCGCATCGCTTTTTAGCCTGCTGTATAAGTTATCGCCTATCATGGGGTCGTGAACCGAGCCCTCTTGTATCATCTTTTGAATAAATAATTCATAAAGCAAACCGTATTTACTTAAAAGTCTTTCATTGATTGATTGGGCAACCTTTCCTGAAGCAAAGCCAACGGGCCAATCTTGGTCCATCCTGAGCAAGGGAATATCAACGGATTTATTTTCAATAGAAATGTCTAACCTATC
>CAJQPO010000016.1 GCA_905480225.1 uncultured Flavobacteriales bacterium
AGAGTCTTGGTTTCTTTGCTTAAACGCTTGACTTACTGTAACTGTAAAAGACTCTGTTCCACTTTGAAAAGGTTTGGCAGGAAGTTGGATGTATGAATAATTCACTTTCTTATCTTGAATATTTTGAGACAAACCGAGGTGAAAAAAACATATACAAAATGTGAGTAAAAGGATAATTTTAATCATGAAGTGCTTTTTTTTGAAATTTATGAATTATCTGCGACATACGAAAAGCATGCCAATATTCCTTAACGAACACGCAAGCGCTCTCCAATATTTAAAATTTTCTTCGCGCTAATACCATTTAAAGAACAGATTTTTTTCACAGAAGTATTGTGTTTCAAAGCCATGGCATATAGTGAATCTCCTCTTTTTACAACGTGCCATTTTTTTTGACTAGCTACTTTTTCTTCCCTGGCAATTTGCGCAGGAGTCTTATTTTTTGCGAGCGCAAATTTCCGTTTTGAACCGTCAATTTTACGATAATTAAAATCGTCTTTGTATAAAATCATGTTTTCATCTTTCAGTACTCCTTTTTCAAAATCAATTATTTTTTCAGGATTGATTGGATTGTGATAAAAACGTGTTTCAAAATGTAAATGTGAACCTGTAGACTTTCCCGTATTTCCGCCCAAACCAATTAAGTCGCCTGCTCTTATTTCTTGATTTGGTTTTGTGCTAATTTTAGATAAATGAGCGTAATATGTTTCCAACCCGTTATAGTGCCTAACCACCGTTAGGTATCCAAATCCTGCTCCATTATACTTAGCATACCGAACTACACCATCGAAAGCACAACGAACCGTATCTCCCGTTTCTAAGTCAAGATCAACTCCATAATGAAATCGTTTTCCACGCATTTTAAAGGAAGAAGTAAGTGGAGCGTTCGTGGGCATTACAAAATTTTGGTGTATGCTGTCAACAGTACAGAGCCAAATTGAATCAGTCAAAGCCTGCATGTCATTCGAATAATTATAAGTGATGTCATTATCCCAATCCGTAACTAAATTACTTCCAGCAATGCGATTTTCAAGATCTGAGCACATGGTCCCTGTGAATTTAAGCGTATGCATGTATTCCCAAGTTTTATCCTCAAACAATACGATTGAGTCTTTGCCTGATACAAGTGTGTCTGCAATGTCCTTGGTTTGCTGAGCCATACACACAAACGGCAGCCAGAAAATGAATAACGCTAATCTCATTATTGGCAATATTACAAGGAAATAAAGTACAATTCTAAAGAACTAACCAGGACTTAGCAACAGGCCATTTTGAATAAGTTAAGTGTGTTGATAATTTGTTCACTTTTTATTAAACAAAACACATATAGCAATCAACCTAAGAAATTAATTCAATTAATTTTGACGAAAACAATTTCGCAAGCCTATTATTATGGAAATCAAAAAGATTCTTGTAGCCAATCGTGGAGAAATAGCCATTCGAATTTTTCGTGCTTGCACCGAATTAAACATCAATACGGTTGGCGTATTTACGCACGAAGATCGCTATTCACAGCACCGTTATAAAGCAGATGAATCTTATCAAATCGGGAAGGATGAAGAGCCTTTAAAACCCTATTTAGATATTGACGCCATTATTGCTGTTGCTGTTCGCGAAAATGCCGATGCCATTCATCCTGGGTATGGATTTTTATCAGAGAATTCAGAATTCGCAAGACGTTGTGCTGCAAATAATATTGTTTTTATTGGCCCAAGACCTGAAGTAATGGATGCATTGGGCGATAAGGTTGCTGGTAAACAGGTAGCCTTAAAATGCGAAGTCCCAATTATTACATCTAGTAAAGTACAGTTAACAAACGCTGCAATTGCATGTAAAGAGGCTGAGCTAATTGGTTATCCAGTAATGTTGAAAGCTGCGGCCGGAGGCGGTGGAAGAGGCATGCGGGTAATCAGAGAACCCCAAGAATTGACGAATACATTTGAAGAGGCCCGAAGAGAATCAAAAAATGCTTTTGGAGACGATACAATGTTTTTGGAAAAATTCGTAGAAAACCCGAAACACATTGAAGTACAAATTGTAGCAGACAACCACGGAACGATAAGACATCTATTTGAGCGCGATTGTTCTGTGCAAAGAAGGTATCAAAAGGTAGTAGAAGTCGCACCGTCATTTGGATTGACTGAAAAAACCAAAAATGATCTGTACGACTACGCCATTCGAATAGCCAAAGAAGTTAAATACAACAATGTTGGAACGATTGAATTTTTACTCGACGAAAACCTCAATATTTTCTTTATTGAAGTAAATCCAAGAATTCAAGTAGAACATACGGTAACCGAGATGGTTACCGGCATTGACTTGATAAAAACACAAATTTTTGTCGCAGGCGGTTATCGTTTGAGTGATAGACAAATAAAAATTGGCGACCAAGATTCTCTGAACACTACTGGGTTCGCGATGCAGTGTCGCATTACAACAGAAGACCCTGAACATGACTTTAAACCAGACTATGGTGTGGTAACGACCTATCGAAGTGCAGCTGGTTTTGGAATCAGACTAGATGTAGGTTCTATTTTTCAAGGTGCCAGAGTGAGTCCCTTTTTTGATTCAATGCTTGTGAAAGTTTCTGCACAGTCAAGAAGTCTAGAAGGCGCAACTCGAAAAATGACAAGGGCCTTGCGTGAATTCAGGATAAGAGGAGTTCAAACAAACATGAAATTTCTTGAAAATGTCATTAATCATCCGACCTTCATTAATGGAAAAGCAACCGTTAATTGGATAAAAGATACACCGGCTCTTTTTAAAATTAAACAGCCTTTAGACAGAACCAGTAAAATGGTGTCTTTTTTAGGCGAAGTAATTGTAAATGGCAATCCGGATGTTAAAGTAATTGATCGGTCCAAAAGATTTAACACACCAAAAGTTCCAGACATTGCCCAAAAGGTGCCTGTTTTTAAGGGCACGAAAGAAAGGTTATTAGAACTTGGACCTGAAGCATTTTGCAGCTGGTTAAAAAATGAAAATCAAATTCATTTTACAGATACAACTTTGCGGGATGCACATCAATCTCTTTTAGCGACTAGAATGAGAACCTATGACATGTTAAAAGTTGCAAAAGGTTTTGCACTTAATCACCCGCAGACATTCAGCATGGAGGTTTGGGGAGGTGCAACGTTTGACGTTTGTATGCGGTTTTTGCACGAAAACCCTTGGAGACGATTAAGAGAGCTTCGCGAAGCGGTTCCGAACATCTTGTTTCAAATGTTATTAAGAGGATCTAACGGTGTGGGATACACGGCTTATCCAGATAATTTGATTGAAGCATTTATAATTAAGGCTTGGGAGAATGGAATGGACGTTTTCAGAATTTTCGATTCACTCAACTGGGTGAATGCCATGGCTCCAAGTATCGAATATGTTCGAACCAAAACAAAGGGCATTGCGCAGGCCGCAATTAGTTATACCGGTGATATATTAGATACCAGTAGAACAAAATACACATTACCATATTACATTCAACTGGCAAAAGACTTAGAAAATGCTGGTGCGCACATGATTGCCATAAAAGACATGGCTGGACTTTTAAAACCCTATGCAGCTACTGAATTAGTGAGTGCGTTAAAAAGTACCGTTAGTGTTCCAATCCATTTGCATACACACGATACTTCATCCATTCAATCTGCGACTTATTTAAAAGCAATAGAGGCTGGAGTAGATGTTGTTGATGTTGCACTGGGTGGACTCTCTGGACTGACATCACAACCCAATTTCAATTCAATAGTCGAAATGATGCGATTTAACAATCGAGAAAATGTTTTCAATGCAGAAAAATTGAATGAATATTCTAATTATTGGGAAGATGTTCGTGAGCTATATTATCCATTTGAATCTGGCTTAAAAGCAGGAACCGCAGAAGTGTTTAAACATGAAATTCCAGGTGGGCAATATTCCAACCTCAGACCGCAAGCCAATGCTTTAGGTTTAGGTGATCGCTTCGATGAAATAAAAAGCATGTACGAAAAAGTCAATGATTTATTTGGAAACATCGTTAAAGTTACACCATCCTCCAAAGTAGTAGGAGATATGGCATTGTACATGGTAACCAATGACTTAACTCCTGAAGAGGTGCTTTCAAAGGGGGAGGAAATTTCATTTCCTGAGTCTGTAGTCAACTTTTTCAAAGGTGATTTGGGTCAGCCATTTCAAGGCTTTCCTAAAAAGCTACAGAAATTAATTTTAAAAGATAAAAAACCAATTACTGAACGGCCGAATCAACATTTAGAACCTGTTAATTTTGAGGAGGAATTTTCGATTTTTAAAAAGAAATACCAAAAAGGATTTACGAGAACGATTGAATTCGAAGATTTTCTTTCCTACAAATTGTATCCCAAAGTCTTCGATCAAGTGTTTCAAATGTTTAAGAAATATGATAATGTAGCTGTCATTCCAACTAAGAATTTTTACTACGGAATGGAACTTGGGGAAGAAACCATTATTGAAATTGCTCCAGGAAAAACAGTCATTATTCAATTGCTTTCAATTGGGCATCCGAATGGTGAAGGGTATAGGACCATCTTTTTTAAAGTCAATGGACAGACTAGAAATATCGAAATCTTAGATAAATCTCTGAATATTGAAAAAGTGGAGCACATTAAAATTGATTCCAATGACAATAGTCACGTGGGCGCACCATTGCAGGGTTTGCTTTCAAAAGTTTTTGTAAAAAAAGGACAAACTTTGAAGAAAAACGAGCCACTATTCGTTATTGAAGCAATGAAAATGGAAACCACCATAACCGCAAAAGAAGACGGTGCAATTAAAACCATTGTTTTAAAGGAAGGAACGATGGTTAATGCGGAAGATTTAGTCGTTATCCTATCATAATTGTTACCCGTTGGTTAGCCACCACCAAAATTTTCCGAGAAGGGTCTTTTTAGGATTACTCAATTCTACAACCTCCTGAGCTTCGATAACAGGCGCATTAGCAGCAGCTTTTTTCTTAATCGCTTTCTTTTTCTTGCCTTTGACTTGTTTCGTCTTAGGCTTGTAGGATTTCTCTAATTTTTGCTGTTGGAGTTCCTTCATTGAAGGACCTCGATTAATGGGCTCTTTAGGTCTTTTGCTAACTACTCTTTCCTTCTTTACCGAATCGCGTCTTTTGTGATTTGTTTTATGTTTGGGCCGTTCTCTTTTGGGTTCTTTTGCTTTTACCACTGGCTTCTCAACCTCCTGAACCATTTCCTTTATCTTAGGTTCCGGTAAATCAATCTTGTCAATTATTTTTATTCCTTCTAACTTAACTTTAGGGGCTTTGATTAACTCCGCATCCTCCTGATTAGGAATCTCATCAATTGTTTCCTTATTTTCTCCTATCACTTCACCAACAGATTGAATAACAGGCTCATCTACAGGAGGTGATGGTTCAGCTACTGGTTCATTCACAACACTCTTTTCTTCCGAAACTACATCCTCTATTTCTTCTTCAATGATTTCATTATCTATGATTACTTCTTCAATCTGAGCAGGTGCTGTCGGCTTTGGTTCTAGGAGCTCCTTGATGTACGCAACATGTTCGTCACTTAGTTTTGTATTAGGTCCTTTTTCAAAATCAATCTCAAACTTTTCCGATAATTTTTCTCTAACGGTAAAGGTCTTTTCATTAAGCTGCCGAGCAAGTTGGGCTAATCGCATTACTAAAATTTTAAGTTCAACAAAACTAATGGAGTTATTTGAATTTCTTATTACAACATCCCGGTCTTTTTGGAATTCTTTATAATTCAACTTGATTTGCTACTGTTTTACCTATCTTTGAAAGCCAAAAAAAGGGAGATGTACAAATATTTTCTAAAGCCAATCTTCTTCTTATTCGATGCCGAAAAAATTCACCATTTGGTGTTTTCTTGCATAAAAATTTTACACCATATCCCAGGCGTTGGCCCCTTAAATAGGCAAATATTTTGTGTTCGAAATTCAAAACTCAAAAGAGAATTATTTGGTTTAACATTCAACAATCCAGTGGGTCTCGCTGCTGGGTTTGATAAAAATGCTCAATTATATAATCAACTTGGAAATTTTGGCTTTGGTTTCATCGAAATTGGCACGGTAACACCTAAAGCACAAACTGGCAATCCGAAAAAACGACTTTTTAGATTACCGATTGACGAAGGACTTATTAACAGAATGGGATTCAACAACGATGGTGTAAGTGCAGTCGTTGCTCGACTTGCGAAAAATAAAAATCGGGTTTTAATCGGCGGAAATATTGGCAAGAATACAGCAACCCATGAAATGGATGCTGAAAAAGATTACATCTTCAATTTTAAAACAATGTATCCTTATGTCGATTACTTTGTAATCAATGTAAGCTGTCCCAATGTTGGAAGTACGGCAAGGTTGAATGATAAAGGTTTCTTGATTGACCTTCTTTCACAACTGCAAGCCATTGTTTTAGAAATGGAAATAACACGTCCCATTTTATTAAAAATTGGACCCGACAGGTCTGACAAAGAATTGGATGAAGTAATTGAAATCATCAAAGAAACCAAAATTGCCGGAGTAATTGCAACCAATACAGCAACAGACCGTTCAGGCCTAGTTACTTCCGTAGATAGGCTTGAAGCAATTGGAAATGGAGGATTAAGCGGTAAGCCTCTTTCAAAACGATCTACTGAAGTTATTAAGTACTTGTCAGAAAAATCCAACAAAGCTTTTCCTATTGTTGGTGTTGGTGGTATACATACTGCTGAAGATGCTTGGGAAAAAATTGAGGCTGGTGCAAGTCTTGTCCAAGTGTATACTGGATTCATCTACAGTGGTCCAAAATTGGTAAAAAAGATCAATAAGAGAATTCTTAAGGAAATGGATTAATGAAAAGTCTGGTTTCGATAATAATGCCAGTTAAGAACGGATTACCTTTCTTAACAGAATGTATTCAGTCGATTCTAAATCAAACTATCAGTCATTGGGAATTGATAGCAATCGATGATAACTCCACAGATCAAACATGGAAAGAACTCAATGCATTTGCATCTGCTGATTCCAGAATCATTCCTTTAAAATCAAATGGTATTGGCATCTTAGACGCGTTAAATTTTGGTGTGACACAGGCAACTGGACAAATCATTACACGCATGGATGCGGATGATGTCATGGAACCAAATAAACTGGCATTAATGTCCAAAGCTTGCGTCCAAGGAAATGTGGTTATTGGACTGGTTAATTATTTTTCTGAGCAAGGGATAGGCGAGGGCTATAAAAATTACGCTGCGTGGTTGAATGAATTAACGGTTATGGCGGCTAACTACAAGGACATGTACAAGGAATGCACCGTTCCATCTTCTTGCTGGATGATGTTCCGATCAGATTTTAATAAATGTGGGGGGTTTGGCAATCGATATCCAGAAGATTATGACCTTGCTTTTAGAATGCGTAGAAGTGGGCTCCAAATTAAACCCGTAAAAAAGGTATTGCATCAATGGCGTGATCACCCGACAAGAGCCTCTAGAACCGACAGGAATTATGCAGACAATCGATTTACTGATTTAAAACTGGCGTATTTTAATGATGATCGAGATTTCAAATATGGTTTGACATTAATCGGTGCTGGAAAAAAAGGCAAATTAATTGCGCAGCGATTAATTGACATGCAGGTAGATTTTAATTGGGCAACCAATAACTCCAAAAAAATTGGTGTGGATATATTTGGTAAAATTTTGATCGATGAACAAACAGTAGATAAAAGAAATCAACTAATTATTGCCGTTGCTGGAAAAGAGGGACAAATTTTGAGAACCAAATATACAAGTGGGTATTTCTTTTGTTAAGTAATTTCAATTTTATGTTGGTCGAATTCAATCACATCACCCTTTCGTAACTTTTTACGAATTTGAGTTTCTACTGCTTTATTGACACATACTGCACCATCGGTAATGAGTAACTTGGCTTCTCCACCAGAGCCAACAAAATCCATGATTTTTAAAAGATTGTTCAACTGAATATAGTCTTGCTTTAGTTCAAATTTCTTCATTAAGTCTACTGATTAATTTATAATTGTTCGCACATTCCCGGTATTGTTTGCTTAAAATCTTCACTTATTAATTGCCTTACATTGCTTTTGCTTTTATTCTCAATTTTTCGACCATCTATTTCATATATGGGAGTAAGTTCTCCCATTGTGCCCGAAGCAAAAACTTCATCTGCGCTGTAAAATTCTGTTACAGATAGGTTCCGCTCTACAATGGGGATTCTCCTATTTTTTGCTAATTCAATAACCAAACCTCTCGTTATTCCATGCAAACAAGCATCGGCATAGGGAGTCAACAAAACATGGTTCTTCACCATAAATAAATTCGTGTCGTTAAGTTCAGCCACAAAACCATTCTTATCCAACATTATTGCAGCATCTACCTGAGCATAATTGGCTTGGATTTTGGCCAGGATATTATTCAGCAAATTAGCATGGTGAATTTTTGAATCAAGGAAAGCAGGATTGTTTCTACGGATAGCTGATGTAATCACTTTGATGCCATTTTCATTGTCATAAACCAACGGCTTCCATTCCGCTAAAACGATTAGAACTGGACCATTTTGATTCAATCTAGGATCCATGCCAGATGTGACTTTGATGCCGCGTGACAAGGTTAAACGAATATGCGTATCGGTAGTCATCCCATTTGCTTCAACCGTTTCTTTTACCGCATTTTTCACTTCTTCAAAATCAGGTATTTCATCAAATCCACATGCCTTGGCAGATTCGTACATCCTGTTATAATGAGCTTGAAAACAAAATATTCCTTCAGGATATAATCTTAATCCTTCCCAAACAGCATCTCCACCTTGCACAGTGCTATCAAAGGCAGAAACATGCGGTTGATTTCTGTGAATTAGTTCGCCGTTGACATAAACCAAAAGGTCCTTATTTTTTGAATTAAATTTTTGAAGCATAATCGGCTTTTAGAGCTTGTTTATATAATTGATTAAAATGGGGTAGTGCCTCATTTAAGAGGGGTAGCAAATCTTCTTTTAAAGTTAGTGGTTTTGCCTCCCATTTCTTAAAACTTGTAGATTCATGTACGCTTTTATACCAATACTTTGCCCAAATTCCGTCTTCAATGCGTTTGCCCGTTTTCCAACTTAACATTTCACTTTGAAATGAGATATTAATTTTAGAACAAAGAAGAGACAAAACAGCTTTAGGGTTTTTCAATACCTCATTAGAATCGATAACGACACTTGGAAAAAGATTGAAAATGTCAAGTTGTTTTTCGCAACCTAGATCAGCCAATGTCGGATTATCAATAACCTTTGAAAAA
The DNA here is from genome assembly GCA_905480225.1 of uncultured Flavobacteriales bacterium. Classification (GTDB taxonomy): domain Bacteria; phylum Bacteroidota; class Bacteroidia; order Flavobacteriales_D; family Parvicellaceae; genus UBA10066. Next base: position 9,273 of record CAJQPO010000016.1, read on the forward strand.
GAGTTAATTATTTCCTTTGGATTTCTTATTAAATACAAATTGGTACATTCTTCAAGAAATGACAAGTCTGGGTGAATGAGGTGATGTGCCATGTTTTTAATAAAAACAAGGGAATGATTTTTCTTCATTTCCAAAATGTTATCAATTATTTTACCCCATTCGCATTCCATTGAGGCTATAATTTCCTCCTTACCCGGATGGTCTATGCCTCTTTGCTTAAGGTAATACCCATAAAAGGGTTCATCAATGATGCAAGTATCTGATCGACTTCCAAAAGAGTACATTAACGCAGTGGAAATATTTCTAGGACCCGAAATCAAATTTATAATTGGCATAGATTACCAAATATGGCAAAAATTCTAATTGACACATGAATTGATTTTAATGATCGGAAAAATTTGTTTGGACAATTTCATCCGATTAGGATCATAGACCATGGGAATTAATAAATGTCTTTTATTACTTTAGACAACCAGATTAATAAAAATATGAAAATCATAGAGTGTCCTAGAGATGCAATGCAAGGATTAGAACAGTATATTCCAGCTGCAACCAAGGCGGATTACATTAATTCTTTGCTTTCAATTGGTTTTGACACAATTGATTTTGGAAGTTTTGTCTCGCCCAAGGCTATTCCTCAGCTTCGAGACACGGAAGAAGTGCTCGGTAAATTAAATTTAGACAACACGCAGTCAAAACTTCTCGCAATTGTTGCCAACGAACGTGGAGCAAATGATGCGTGCCACTTTGAAGAGATTTCTTACCTTGGTTTCCCTTTCTCAATTTCAGAAACTTTTCAAAAAAGAAACATAAATTCTACCATTAGTGAATCTTTCAAACGGTTATCTGCAGTGCGAGAGATCTGTTATAAAAACAACAAAAAATTGGTCACCTATTTTTCAATGGCTTTTGGCAATCCATATGGCGATGAGTGGAGTACATACATTGTAGCACATTGGGCCGAAAAATTATTAAAGGAATTAGAAATAAAAATTCTTTCTTTAAGTGATACCATTGGAACTTCGAACAGGGAAAACATTCAATTTTTATTTGAAAAATTAATTCCTGAATTCCCGCAAGTTGAATTTGGCGCCCACTTGCATACTACTCCAGCGGCATGGGAAGAAAAAATAGATGCCGCATTCAAAGCTGGATGCAGAAGATTCGACACAGCTATTAAGGGGTATGGAGGCTGCCCAATGGCAAAGGATAAATTAACTGGGAATATGCCCACTGAAAATTTATTATCCTATTTAAAGGAGCATCAATTAACAGGTAATATTGATTTAGCAAAGTTTGATTACGTAATGAATAATACTTCATCGGTATTTCCTAAAAAATGAAAAAAATAACCAACATAACTGTTTTGCTAGGTTTGATTTCCTACTTAATTTCTTTTTTCCTACCTACATTAAGCCTTACCAATGAAATAGTGCTTAATGGCTTTACTACCTGTTTAATTAATTTCGGAATGTTATTTTTCGTTGAAAACAGTCTTGAGTACTGGCAATTCATCTTTTACATTCTGCCTAATATTTTGGTTCCATTTTTATTCGTAAGGTATTGGCGAATTTCCGCTAATAAAGTCCTAACATCTATTATTTGCCTGCTATCAGTTATTTCAACTGTGTTTTGGCCCTTTGCCTTTGAAGATGCATCCGTGCTATTAATGGGATATTGGTTTTGGTTAATTGGCGTTGTCTTGATCTCGGCTGCTATTCTTTTGAAAAGAAAAGAAGCCTAATGGTTAGAAAACAAGAAGCCGTTCCTTTCAGAACGGCTCCCCCCACCTTACAGATAACTAGCTTCTAACACTAGCTACTATTATATAAACGGAATTTCTTAAAAATGTTACGCGTCATTGTTAACTTTAACACAATATTAACAACAATATCGCTGTAGCGCACTGTAATATAATAATTTATGTTGTTGATAACTATAGAATGTTTTCTTTTTTTTCTGAACAAAATGTCCATTGTTTTTAATGCAAAACATTATTCTGTTAAATTAAATTATACTTAGTTATAATACGGTAATTTACATGAAGATTGACACCAAAATAACGCTAATTACTGGGTTGACATTTACCCTGTTTGGAGTATTGGGGTTGTTGTCCGCACCCCATCGTTTTATTCTTCCAGAATTTTCTATCCCTGTGATCATTCCAATCTATTGTCTAATCTATTTCATTGCCAATTGGAAAGCAATAGAAGGTCTGTTTTTTGTTTTTTACCCATTAATATTTATACATGCATTTATTGAGATATTCTGGGGTCATGATTTCAATTTATTGGGCTTTCTGAGTTATTTAGCTCCAATAATCCTATTTGTTTCTACTTTTAAAGATAGATCCATTTGGAAAAAATTAATTTGGATCCCATTGGTGGTTGCAACTTCTCTTTTGTGTGCTATTTCACTCTATTTTGCAGCTCCCGAATACCTCACTATATTTCTATTCATAATTTTTGTTCTTTCCACATTTATACTCGTTTTAAATCGCAAATATTTAACTCTTCCGCAATCTGCAAAACAGCACTACCTAATACTTGCATTGTCTTGTGCACTTCTAGTCTTGTCAATTGGCAGCCATTGGATGGATTAAAGTCAAAACTATTTCTATTCTAAATTGCCTCAGCGTATTTATGTACTCTTTCGTTTTTTGAAATTCTTAAATCACTATTTGTGGCCTACAGATATTACTTTATATTTGCCGTGCATTTTGGTTCTAGAACAACAAATGATTGTTTTGGATTAAAAGGGAACCAGGTGATAATCCTGGGCTATTCCCGTAGCTGTATGTTTTAAGATTGTCTCAAGAACCACTGTTCTATAATTGAATGGGAAGGTGAGACAAAGCGAAACGAGCCAGAAGACCTGCCACTATGCAAGATTCAAGCTTTCGGGAAAAAAGCGACGATGTATGAACGAGCCATCGTTCAATCGAAGTTTTTCTCTCTTTTTTAGTTTAATAATGGGTAGTATAATCTACCTCAAATTTAAAAAGATGAAGATATTTTATTCTATTTTATTATTTACTATGACCTTTCACTTTGTGGGCAACGCTCAAAACAAAGGTTTCACTCTAATTACAACATTTGATTCCTTAACACTTGGCAACGAAAGCCATTGGGATGGTTCTGACCAGTCAGGAATCTTTTATGGTGAACATGGATTTTGGGATTTCCAAAATGAGTACGACACTTCATGGGGTGGGTATTGGGCTTCTGGATGGACTTATTCGAATGAAACCGATATTGCAACAGTTGGAAATCAATATTCCTCATTCGCTGGTGGAGATGTGTCTGGTGGCGGAAATTACTTAATTGGTACTACCGCTATTAGTGATGTGGGCGCTTCATTTCTTCTATCAGAAGGAATAAATTTCTATGTTACAAATTCTACCTATACGGCTATTTCAATGCGTGAGGGTGATGTTTATGCGAAAAAATTTGGAGATTCGACAGATGCAGCAGGAATGGTAGACGGCACAAACGGTGAGGATTGGTTAAAACTTTCGATTTACGCCTATACCTTTGGAACATTAATAGATTCTGTCGAGATTTATTTAGCAGATTATCGTTTCAGTAATGACTCGTTGGATTATATACTGGATACATGGGAGGCAGTCAATTTGCCTTTTCCAACTGATAGCATCCGTTTTTCTCTGTCTAGCTCAGACACTGGACTTTTCGGCATGAATACACCGGGCTATTTTTGTTTAGACCATATTACGGGTGAATATCCTACTGATATAGCAGAAAAACAAGTAAATACAATCAATATATTCCCCAATCCTGCTGTTGATTATGTTAATGTAGGAGAAGGACAGATTGAAGTTTATTCCATGACCGGCACCAAATTGATAACCCAATATTTATTTGGTTCAAATCGATTGAATGTTGCATCCTTAAGTCCCGGAATGTATCAAGTGGTGGTAAGGAATGGACATCAAATTTCAAGAGCATCGTTAATTAAGAGGAATTGAGAATAGTAACATTCATACTATTTACTTTACTTCATTGCACTAATTATAGTCAGGGAGTATTTGCTCCTCCTGCAGGCCAAATTGGTAGTACAGCTATTCATAAAGATTCTGCTGCAATTGTTCATTGGGCTGAATCTTGCGAAGTAGTTAGAGGACGACTAGACATTGCCGACTCAACGATAGGTCTGGTCTCTTTCGGTTCAGAAATAGAAGCAATTGACATGGCTAATGGAACAGTGGTTAGCTTAGGAGATAAGGGCAGTGCTGTTTTACAATTTAATGGAGTTGTTTTTGATGGTCCTGGTCATGATTTTGCTGTATTTGAAAATTCTTTCAGTGATGACTTTTTGGAATTGGCATTTGTCGAAGTCAGTTCTGACGGCATTAACTTTGTGCGATTCCCGGCTACTTGCGATTTACAAGATAGTGTTCAAATTGGTCCATTTGGATCATCAGATGCTACGCAGATTAATAACCTTGCAGGAAAGTATAGAGCGCAATTCGGAACACCCTTTGACTTATCGGAATTAGCAGGCAATCCTGATGTAGACATTAATGAAATAAGGCACATTAGAATAATTGATTGTGTAGGCTCTCTGCATCCCGAGTTTGCTTCGCAAGATCAATACGGCCAACGAATCAACGATCCATACCCAACTCCATTTTCTTCTGGCGGATTTGATTTGGACGCATTAGGAATTATCCATTATCAGGAATACACGGAGATAATTGAACATATCGAGCATTTTAGTGTTTTTCCAAACCCTACAAGGGGGTTGTTAAACATCAACTGTACTGGATTTGTTAAAGCAGAAATACAAACAATGCAGGGAAGATCAATAAAATACAGCACACAACAAACAATCAATTGTGCTTCTCTTGCAAATGGGAATTACATTATTAAAGTATTCACTGAAAACGGTTTTCACAATCAAATATTCATGAAACGATGAAACGTTTCATTTCATCTTGCTTAATGCTTCATTCACTCGTAGTTTTAGGGCAAGAAAATTCCAGTTTTTATTCCGCTGATACCACGGTTATTTCTGGGGTAGAAATCAGTACGTATCGCTTGAAGGGAGATAAAAGCAATTTACACAATGCCCGATATAGTCAAAGAGATTTATCCAGGTTAGGCATATTGTCTGCTTCCGAATTATTACAAACGGTTTCAAGTGCTCATATTAACAGTTACGGTCCTTCGGGATTGGCTTCTCCTTCTATTCGTGGCACCGGAGCGAGTCATACACAAGTGTATTGGAACGGATTGCCTATTAACTCGATTACGTTAGGACAATCAGACCTAACAATAATTACAACAGAATTATCAGATAATGTTTCTATTCATTACGGAAGTGATTTATCTAATTCGAGCGGAGCTTTAGGAGGAACTATAGAATTAAATCAAGCCATCTCCTGGAAATCTTCTTCCATATCGTATAAGCAGCTCTTAGGAAGCTTTAACACAAATGGCACAACTATTCGAATAGACGAATCAGTGGGCCCCATTCATTATACTATTGGCGCAGTGCGATTGAGTTCGTTGAATGATTTTCAATATACCGATCGAACACTTCTAAATCCCATTCAAAAAACAATGGAGAATGCGAATTTTGATCAAATGGGTTTGTTAGGGACTATTGCCACTAAACTTGAAAAGCATGAAATAAAGGTTACGTCACTAATCACAGATTCGGAACGCAGATTACCCACAATAATGGGCGTTCAATCAAAAGGCGAGAAGCAATTAGACAAGAATATTTTTGGAGTGATTGACTATCAATTTGTAGGTGAAAAAATCAAAACCCAACTAAAGCTTGGTTATGTGCGACTAGAAAATAGATATCTTAATCCATCCATTGATTTTCAGTCTTTGAATCTGAGCCAAATGCTCACCATAGAAGACGACATTAAATATTACTTCAATCGAGTATGGTCCTTATCCATGCGAATAGCTGGCCGTTTTGAACACGCTCAAAGTCCAAACTTCAATCAACGTGTAAAGCGAGAAGTATTTTCCAATTTTTCTAAAATAGAACGAAGAAAAGAAAACTCTAACCATTCATTTTCATTGAGAACAGAATTTATTGATCGAAAAGGAATTGGTCTGTTTCCAGCAATTAGCGGTTCTATAAAACCGATTAAAAACAAGTCTCTTCGGTTAACATGGAATGGAAGCAGAAATTTCAGAATGCCCACCTTAAACGACTTGTATTGGGTTCCAGGTGGAAATGTTACTTTGTTGCCAGAAAAAGGTTATTCTGGAGATTTTGGATTGTCATCGAACCTACTATCGAATAAAAAAAGAACGAATTCAAAGGTTATTCAAAAGTTAACTTTTAAAGCAGTTAGTTTTTACAGTTTAATTTCTAATTGGATTTTATGGACACCTAATGGTCAAAACTGGTCACCAAGAAATGTCAAAAAGGTTCAAAATAGTGGCCTAGAATTTAGCTTGAATCTGAATCGAACAGTCCATGCTATTCGCAGCTCAAAAAGCTTAGGCTTTTCACTCTCTTACACACTAGTAGACAATACCGTTTTAGAAAGTACACTCATAGGAGATAAAGGTATAGGCAATTCCTTATTATTTGTGCCGAAACATTGTTTTAAATACAACATAGATTATCAAATTAACGGTTGGAGTGTTCTATCTGGCCAAGGGCTTACAGGACGTGTTTTTTTAGATGCGGCTAATCAAAGCTACATGCCTTTTTATGGCCCCGTTTATCTAATTGTTTCCAAAGAGATTAAATACAAGAACAGCACAATTTTGAAACTGGGGTTAAAAGTTAATAATGTGCTTAATGAGGAGTATCAAGTAATGCCTTATCGACCTATGCCTGGTGTAAATTTTAAAATAATGGGAGAAATTAATTTTTGAAATATCTTATTTTCATATTAAGCTTAGTAACAATTTGTGGATGCACCAAGAAAGAAATCGGCCCGCAACACGTAAACGAGCCTTTATTTGCAGGGCAAAAAGTGCTTGTTTTAAATGAAGGGAATTTCGGATGGGGCAATGCCAGTATTTCAGCTTATAATCCAAATCAAAACAGGGTAGCGAATGGCATTTTCAGCAGTGTCAACAATTTACCTTTAGGAGATGTATGCCAGTCTGGAATTAGATGGAACAACTCCTACCTGATAGTGGTCAATAATTCTAATCGAATAGAAATTCTAGATTCCGCGAATTTAGAATCTATTGAACAAATTGAATGCATGGGAAGTCCGCGTTATTTGTTACCAGCTAAAAATGAACGAGTATATGTTTCTGACTTGTATCGCGGACAATTAGGCATTGTCAATCTTGCCAATTATCAGTTAGTTGATTCGATTACGGTTCCTGGATGGGTTGAAAATTTAATTTATGCTAATGAATTTCTCTATGCAACTTGCCCAAATGACGAAAGTGTAATTTGCATTGATACGACTATTAACGCAGTGATACAGTCAATTGATGTTGGTATTGTTGCAACAAACATAGTTAAAGACCGAAACAATCAATTATGGGTGTTAGGATTAGGCTCTGGTGCAGCATCCGCTCATCTACTCTGTATTAATCCAAGTACCAATACTATCATTTCCAATTTTGAATTTCCAGAATTTGAAGCACCTGCACAACTTGTTATCAATGGAGTAGGAGAGGAATTATATTACCTGAACAATGGTATTTGTAGAATGCATATAACAGATAACGAATTGCCTTCAAACAAACTGATAAATGGGTACGGCCAAAATAACTACGGTCTTTCCATAAATCCATTAACCAATGAAATTTATTTGACTGATGCCAAAGATTTTATTCAACCAGGGAGTCTATTTCGTTTCAGTCAAATTGGACAATTAATAGACTCCGTGGATTGCGGAATTATACCACAGTCCATAATCTTTTAGAATATTCGAAGACGAATTAAGCTCCAGGTCCCGGTTTCTTAAAACCTTTTGAATTTCTACGTTTAAATAACGCCGTATTCAAATTTGCCCATTGAAAAGAAATTTCAAAACCACCCATATATCGAGATGCCTCAGAAAAACTTAGGTTCATGTCATAAGACAAGCCAACTTTAAAGGCATCTAATTCTAGAAACACTTCAGGAATTACAGCATCACCTAATCTATATTTACTACCAAAAGAAAGAAAAGATTCCGTATAAATACCGGTGTATTTTGTGCCTGATTTTATAGCTATTTTTAGAAGCATTCCACACAATGTTTCCGAAAAAGGACCTTGATTAAATAATGCAAAGTTCGGTTCTATAGAAAGCTTTGTGCCCGGAATGTTTACCATAATATCACCGTGAACTACAATCTTTCTGTTTAAAGCAGTAGTGGTTCCCCCAAAATCAATTTTTGGTTTTGTAAGGTGAAAGAAAGCAATTCCAGCATTCGCCTTACGGATGATTTCACTTTTACCAAAACTAACATTGTGATTACGGTATTGATATACACTTCCTAAACCCAAATCAAAATAAAAGTTAGAAGCAATTCCAATTGGTTCACCGACGGCATTGCTGTTGTCAAAACTTCCATTGGACGAATTAAACTGCGAACCCCAAATGAGATTGTTATAGTTTACCTTTTTTTGATTACCCCCAAATTGCAATCCTGCCGCAATAGTATGTTTTGCTGCAACCGGCACAATCGCAGACAAATTAAGACTTCCTGAAGTGGTTCCAAATTTAGAATCTCCTGCGACATCACTGTAAAAGTTAATCCCTACACCAAGGTATGCTTTGTCGTGATTTTCAGGTTTGCCAATATTAAACTCAAGACTACCATTGGTCGTAACATAAGGCGATTGAACGGTTGTCCATTGCTGTCGATGATTTAGAATTACTCGCTCCCAACCTTGAAACAATCCGGCATTTGCAGGATTAATAATGGTTGGGACTTGTGCAGATTGTGCAAAATGAATGTCTTGTGCAGTAAAATAGCTAGAAAAAGAGCCAATGAATATAAAAATAAACCCGAATCGAATCATCTTACTAATGTTATATTGCCACCTCTTGTTTCTTTTGAACCATCCATTTTCTCTAATCCTAAAATGTAAGTGTAAACCCCATTAGGAGCAGGTTGATTTTTAAATTGACCGTCCCAAAACGAACCGGTTTGGTCTGTTTGGAAAAGCAATTGTCCCCAACGGTTATAAACACTAAAATTAAATTTCAGGATGTCATAACCCACAAAAAACTCAAGTTGATCATGCAATCCATTATTGTCTGGTGAAAATGCATTCGGCACGTGAAATCCTTCAAAAGTAGATGG
>CAJQPO010000017.1 GCA_905480225.1 uncultured Flavobacteriales bacterium
TGCTGCTAATAATTCTCCTGAAAAATTATCTAATCTTAACAGCAGTTATACTGTTGTAGTATTTGGCGCTAGCTGGTGTCCAAAGTGCACAGAAGAACTACCCAAAATTGTAAACTTGTATCAAAAATGGAAAGCGCAAGGGGTGGATGTAGTTTTTGTTTCGTTAGATGAAGATAAAATCGCTTATAAAGATTTCGTAAAAAACTTTCCGTTTATTTCCACTTGTGATTATCAAAAGTGGAACAGCAAAATCGTAAAGGATTATTATGTATTTGGTACCCCAACAATGTATCTATTAGACAAAAAAAGAGAAATTCTACTCAGACCAAATTCTGTAAATCAAATGGATGCTTGGGTAGATTGGTATTTGATTGAGGGGAATAAATAGAATTATATCAATACATAATTGTATTGTTTATGTCCTCCAAAAAGTTTGAACTATCGCCTGTCGAGGTCACGAAAATAACACCCGTTTTATTGACTCATCCTTTGAATAAAGTTACTTCTCATGTTATTCCAAAACAAGTTGTAATCTGCAATGTGGTAATTGGCTTGTTTAAATAGCTTTTGCATTGGAATATTTTGGAAATCAATCCACAATAAACCCTGATGCGATTCAGCACGAACACAATTCTTGTAGCGAATTTTGTTATTCTTCATTAAAATACCCCCGTGATCACCAAAATCACTCTTGAGTTTTGAGCTATTCCAGGTTATCGGATTCGTAACCGCAATAGAATCTCCATAGATATAAGGAGGATAATAGCCCGTCGAAAATGTTCGCCAAGACAAAAAACAATTCAGATCTAATGGATTTTTACATAATGGAAAATCAGCAAAGTTATCCACGATTGGCATACCTACTAAATACGCTAATTTAAGATGCTCCCTTATCGAATCGTTTTGTAGTATCACCTCTTTCAATAGTCGCTCTGCATGATTAGTACCCTGGCTGTGCGCCGCAATCACCATTTCTCTTCCATCATTGTAATGTGATACATAATATTGAAACGCTTGAAGTACGTCCTGATAAGCAAAATCAAGTGCTTTAATACCGTTAGCACTGTCACGATATCCATGAATGTGCATTTGACGATATCTAGGTGCAAATATTCTAGCTAAACCATTGAACACATTGGCTTGATACTTTATCGTTGTTTGATCTATTTTTTTATTTAAGGTTCGATTATATACGTCTGCATTCCATTCGCTGCCCTTCAACAATAACGTAGGGTAAATAAAAAACACATCAATTCCTGTAAGTGTTGTATCAGAAATGAAATTTTTAGGAAATTGGTCTGACAAGTCTTCCTTTTCTGGGTGAGCTGCCCAAAGATCTAGATCAGCATAATTCAACGTATCGTTTTCAATTCCCTGCATGTAATTCACCGTTGGTTTTCTCGACATACAGCTAGTAAAAAGGACAAGAATCATCACGATACTCAAAATGGTCAATTTCATACTGCGAATTACGAAAAATATTTTTTTCGTTGCAAGGATGATTTCTCCGTATCTAAATCTTTAACTTCCCAGAAAAATTAATCAATTGAAAACAGCATTAATAACAGGCGCATCATCAGGAATTGGCAAAGAATTAGCCATTACGCATGCCCAAAATGGTGGGGACTTAGTAATTGTTGCCCGAAGGAAAGAAGCCTTAGAAAATTTAAAATTTTCGCTTCAGGATCAATATGGAATTCATGTCGAAGTAATCATACAAGATTTATTGGCAAAAAACGCGGCCCAAAAAGTTTTCGAACAAATAATTGAAAAAAAAATCAAAATCGACTACCTGATTAATAATGCAGGATTCGGTGACAACGTTCTTTTTCAAAATTCCAGTCCCGCAAGGAACAATGACATGTTGCAATTGAATATAACCGCACTTACAGACTTTTGTCACCTTTTTGTTCAGCACTGGATAACACATTCCTTACAAGGGAAAATTATGAATGTAGCCAGTACTGCTGCTTTTCAAGGTGTCCCATATTTTGCCGTTTATGCCGCAACAAAAGCCTATGTACTTTCCTTCAGCGAAGCACTTTCCCTTGAGCTAAAAAGCAACAACATAACCTGCACAGCACTTTGTCCAGGACCAACAAAAACAGAATTTGCGAAAAATTCAAACATGAATCCAGCTTTTACTGATAACAAAATGCTACCCTCTGCTTCATCAGTAGCCAATTACGGGTATAAAAAAATGTTGCGCGGCCAAACGGTGGCAATACCTGGTATTTTTAATAAAGCTGGAACTACCTCAGGAAAATTCTTCCCTCGAAAAATGACTGCATATGTTGCAGGACAGGTAATGAAAAAAGCCAATGAATTTTAGCTACTCTTTTTGAGTTAGTACAAAATCCAATTCCAGAATTGGACGCTATTCAAAATCAGGATACAATAAATACTTTGATCTTATTTTTTTAAACTCAACCAATTCCTCATGCCAAGTCTTTCCAATCTCTTCCGCAGTATGCCCATCTTCAATCATTTTTCGAACCGACACGTCTCCGGTTAACAACCGAAAAAAGCCATCTTTTCTGAAAAAATGTTCTTGATCAGTAGAGTTTTTGTAAAACGCAACTAACCAATTCAAATACAATCCACTGATATTACGCATGTAATCATCACCAAATTCGGAAAGATTATAACCTAAACATTCTACTCCCATGTGCTTTGGTTTTGTCGCACCAGGCTTCGATTCCGGTGAAAACTTATAATCTCCTTTCTTATTGAAAGGCGATCCAATGATTTGAAATTGCAAATCCGTACCCCTTCCTACACTTACTTGAGTTCCTTCAAATAAACACAAACTGGGATATAAATAAATGCTCGACATGTTGGGAAGATTCGGGCTTGGCTTAACCGGCAATTGGTAATAATCACTGTGCTTATAATTCGCACATTTTACCACATTAAGATCACATTGCACATTATTTTTCAACCAGCCTTCCCCATTAATCATTTTTGCATATTCACCAATCGTCATACCATGCACAATCGGTACCGGATGCATACCCACAAAACTCTTATTGTCCATTTTCAAGATTGGGCCATCTACATAAAAGCCATTTGGATTCGGTCGATCCAGCACGACGAAAAGTTTGTTTTGTTCTGCACACGCTTCCATAACGTAATGCATCGTAGAGATGTACGTATAGAAACGAACACCCACATCCTGGATGTCAAATACGACCATGTCGACATCAAACAAATCTTCCTTACTCGGTTTCTTTCGTCGACCGTGCAAAGATTTGATTGGCAATCCTGTTTTCGCATCCAATCCATCGTTAATTCTTTCACCAGCATCTGCTTTTCCTCTAAAACCATGTTCTGGCGCGAAAACCTTTTTAATGTCGATTCCCAACCCAAGCAGAAAATCAACCAAATGCTCTCCTCCTACCATTGATGTTTGATTTCCAACTACTGCAATGCGTTTTCCAGTAAATAGTTGGAGGTATTGGTCACTTAATTCTGCTCCCACTGAGATCCCATTCGCATACCTTGAGGTGTCTTGACCACTTGCATGGAAAGTGAACCAAAATAGCAGAAGACTTAAAATCTTTTTTGCGGCCATTATGTTTATGTACTTTAGCATTGAATTAATCGGTATTGAATACAGCATATTTTATAGCCAAACGGATTGCTAAAGGTGGCAAAAATTCCAATCGCTTTTCTAAGCCAATCATAATTTTTGCAACCATTGGTGTTGCATTGAGCATGATTGTAATGATTCTCAGTGTTAGTATCGTTACTGGATTTCAAACGGAAATAAAAAATAAAGTTGTTGGTTTTGGTTCTCATATTCAAATCAATAATCCGAGTTACGGCTATTCTTTAGAGTCATCACCGATGCATAGGAAACAAGCATTTCTTGGTGAACTTTCAGCCTTACCTCAAATAAAACATATCCAAAGTTATGCCATAAAACCAGGAATAATAAGGTCTAATGGTAATTTCAATTCCGAAACAACAAAAAATAATGCGCAACGAGATATTCTAGGCATAATTGTAAAAGGAGTGGGTACAGATTACGACTGGACCTTTTTAAAAACCAAAATAGAAACTGGTGGGAGTATCCCCAATTTCAGTGCTGGTGTTAAAAATGATAGTATTATCATTTCTAGGTTTATTGCCAACAAACTAAACCTAAAATTATACGATAGAGTTTCTACTTACTTTATCAAAGATACTGGACCAAAGGAGCGCAAATTTCACATTAGTGCCATTTACGATACCGGATTAGAAGATTTTGACAAACAATTTGTTTTTGCAGACATTCGGCAAATACAAGAACTCAATTTATGGGGTGTTCAAGCAGCACTAAAACTACAGCCTAATTGCAGCAATGGTGCCATGCTACTCGAGGCTCAAGGTTTTTCTGAAAATAAGAACATTCAATTCAGTTGGAACGATGGTCCTTTTACCACGCAGAATGAAAGGTTATTTTATCCTACTAAAGATACCGTAATTCAAGTCGTTGCAGCGGGGTTTGCATCAACTGATTTTGACCAAAACGCTCCCATTATTATTGAGCCAGATACCTGCTACTTGTCTATTCGGATTGACAATGAATCCAGTAATAGTCTGTGCGAAAATCTAGATGGCCCAATAGATTATGAAGGATTAAATGACTCTACGTTGATCTACCATTTTAACTCGGGTACAATAACCACCGTCTTTACTTCAACAAACGGATCTAGGCGTAATTATATTGGGGGATACGAAGTGATTTTAAATCAATTTGAAGACTTAAAAAATGCATCCAAACTGGTGCGCGGAGAAATGCTCGGTATGTTTCAAATAAATACAATAGATGAACTTCATCAAGATATTTTTGGATGGCTCGACATGCTAGATGCTAATGTGTATATCATTATCGTTCTTATGGTGATTGTCGCGCTTATAAATATGACCGTCGTTTTACTCATTCTAATTTTGGAAAGAACAAATATGATTGGTGTATTGAAAGCACTTGGCACCAACTCTTGGAGTATTCAAAAAATATTCTTAATTAACGGAGTATTCATTGTTTTCAGAGGTCTTTTAATAGGAAACTTTTGTGCATTACTGGTGATTTTATTGCAACAGCAATTTGGATTCATACAGCTTGACCAAACCACCTATTTTGTGCAAGAAGTACCCATGTACTTTACACCTAGTGCACTACTCTTATTAAACGGTTTAACCATTTTAACTTGTTTTATAGTACTGCTTTTACCTGCACTTTTTGTCTCAAGAATAACTCCAATTAAAGCCATTAGATTCGATTAGAAAATCTAACTTTGACAAATATTTTAACGACTAGTATGAAATTCTACAATAACGTTCTCGAAACCATTGGAAACACGCCACTTATCCGCATTAATGCCTTATGTAAAGATGTTAAAGCAACGGTTTTAGCTAAGGTTGAAACAACGAACCCAGGCAACTCTGTAAAAGATAGGATGGCCTTACAAATGATTGAAGATGCTGAGAAAGATGGCCGATTAAAGCCAGGGGGAACAGTAATTGAAGGGACCTCTGGAAACACAGGAATGGGCTTGGCGTTGGCCTGTATCATTAAAGGCTATCAACTGGTATGCGTATTAAGTGATAAGCAAAGCAAAGAAAAAATGGATATCCTTCGTGCTGTAGGTGCTGAAGTTCACGTATGTCCTACTAATGTTGCACCAGATGATCCCAGATCTTATTATTCGGTCTCAAAAAGACTGGCAACAGAAATACCAAATTCTTGGTATGTTAATCAATACGATAACCCGTCAAATACCAAAGCGCACTATTTACAAACTGGGCCAGAAATATGGGAACAAACAGCAGGTAAAATAACGCATTTTGTCGTTGGTGTTGGCACGGGAGGTACCATTTCGGGAGTTGGTAAATACTTGAAAGAACAGAATCCAGCAATAAAAATATGGGGAATTGACACCTACGGTTCAGTGTTTAAAAAATACCATGAAACAGGGATTTTTGATGAAAACGAAATATACCCCTATATCACGGAAGGAATAGGAGAAGATATTCTTCCCAAAAATGTCAATTTTGATGTGATTGACCGATTTGAAAAAGTAACGGACAAAGATGGTGCCGTGTACCAGAGAAGACTCGCCAAAGAAGAAGGCATATTTGTAGGCAACTCTGCCGGTTCTGCCATTAAAGGCATTTTGCAATTGAAAGAGGAGCTCAATGAAGAAGATGTTGTTGTTGTTCTTTTTCATGATCATGGCAGCCGATATGTTGGGAAGATGTTTAATGATGATTGGATGAGAGAACGAGGATTCTTAGCGGAAGAAAAGACTATTGCTGTTGATTTAATAAAGGGACATGCATCGAAACACTTAGTAACAGTTACCCCAACAGATCCTGTATCTCAAGGAATGTTACTTATGCACCAATACAAAATATCTCAAATACCTGTAGTAGAAAATGGGGAGTTTGTAGGTTCCATAACAGATAAAAATCTATTTGCCAAACTTCTTGAAAAGCCAGAATTAAAGGAGTTACCGGTAAAACACATCATGGAAGCTTGTTTTCCAATAGTAAATGCGAATAAAAGTGTAGAAGAGGTTTCTAAACTTTTCACAAAAGAAACCCAAGCTGTACTTGTTAATTACGATTCAGATAAACATCACATCATTACAAGACAAGACCTTATACAAGCGTTTTCTTAGCTTTTGACACCAGCATACGGTTAGGTGTGTGCTTACTCAATTGGTCTCTCTGTCTGCAGAAGCATTGCTTCAATAATACTCCGATTAGAAATGGCTAAATTCATCATGTCTAGTATAGCAATGAGCGAATGTGTCTCGTGATTTTTAAAGTTAAAGGAACCCTTACCCTTTACCGTATTTTCTTGGATTTCGGTTACATCAATTTGGACACTTTCAAAATTCAGAAGCTCAAATCCTGTTTGAACAATCATATTCGGAACTCCTATACCCAAATCACCTTTTACGGGTAAGCTCTCTTTTAAGGCAATGAAGTCTAATCGTACACTGTAAGTAGCATACAAGTCCGCTATCGGTTTTATTGCAATTTCCTCAATACACTCTTTGCTATTAGATATACAGATATTACTGTCTAGAACTTTCAAGAAACATTGCACTCCGTTAATTAAGTCGAATTCATAGTATCCATTGTTCACAACATAAGTACTGTCTGCATTCAAATTATCCAAATAACCGGAAACATCATTCATCCCAAAAACAGTTACAAATTTGGGGAAAGGAGTCAGTTTTTTATTGGGTACTATTAACTCAAAAGAATCGAATGTATCTGTGTCAATCGAATCTTCTATATGAAAACCTTGAAAAAATTGATGTCCTTTTATTTCAAAGAAAAAATTACCATTATAATTTTGAAAAAAATGTTGAAATCTAGTAGGGACATTTTGTTCGATAAAGCTCCACGACTGCCTTTCGTTAGCCATAAATGACAAAGCAAATGGTGACTTGGTGGTTAGAGGCCGAATGGTATTTTTAAGTGGACTCTCATCAGCATATTCTAATTCTGATGCAATTTCTACTGCTCCTTTTTCAAAAGAGAAAAAGGTTCTGGAGTCTGTAAACCCATTAGTCAACGCACCAAATCCTTGTGTTTCTCCATTACTCCAATACCCTACATCCTCCTTTTCTGAAATGAAAGATGCAAAATAAGGATTAGCTGACTCCAAACCTTCTTGAGGATCTTCTAGCGCACTTATCAAATAGTTCATAAGGTCTTCATTTCCACCATCACTTAACGCCTTTCCATCAACATTCGAGCAATATATTCCGACACCTAAGCCTGCACAAATAGTTACATCTTGTTTTTTTGATTGATAGCGATGGCAAACTATTCCAGATTCAGAACTATTGTAAGTTTCATTGAGTTCATCGCCATAGCGTTGCCTGAAGTGTTTAAGGAAAAGTTTTGTGTCGCATTTAATGAGTCCAGCAATAAAAACCTTTTCATCAATTTGAAAATGAAATACAGGTATTTTAAAAAAAGGATCTATACCAATGTTTTCAAGTTGAACATCCTCTCCGCCAATTGCCTCTTTTGGTAAAATTGCCTCAAGCCCACCCGGAGAAAACCGATATCTTTCTATTAATTTCTTACTGATTTTACGTCCATCTAGTACCATTACTCCATCTACCTGTTTGGGTATGTACTTAAAATGATCGGTTTGACTCGACTCAGTTATCTTAAAAAAACCAAGTGTAATTGAGCCTATAAAAATCAACCAGAATCCAGCTCGTAATATTTTGCCTGAGTTTTTCATTTTACTTGCATCTTATAGATACTTTCTGCTAGTTCCAATAGATGAGTGATGGCTAATTTCTCGCCCTCTTTCATTTTTAATTTTAAATCAGCTGAAAATAAATTTCCTTGCGAACTCAATCCATTGATTGATGCATGATCAATAACGGCGTTACCTTCTTCCATAATGTCAAAAAAGTCCTGCCCCATACTTTTCATTTCTGCTGTCATTTTAGAAAATGTATTATCAGAATTCCAATAACCAACATAATTATTCTTCTTCAAATGTGTGCGTCTTTCCTTAGAAATTAATCGATTTTTTGGAAGGCCCGATTCTCTGTAGGTAGTTACTAACTCAACATCATTGGTTACAATTAAAACATCGTTTTCAATAGCAACATAATGCAACATGCCATTTTCTTTATTCTTTCTATAGCGACTGGTAGGGTCAATAACAAGATAGTATCCCTCTTTTTGAATTAATAATTCTGATTTTACCAATAGTTCAATAATTTTCCCACTTAATTTTTCATTGCCAATAGAAGCTAAGAAAACGTACTCAGGAAGTAATTCTTGCTTGGTTTTTGTTATTTCATTTTCATTGAAATCATCATCGTACTCATAAGTTGTATAGGTTACATCAAAGGGCTTGATATTGGTAACGGCAAATAAAGCATCACCCTTGATAAAGTCAAAAACTTCATCCTCATCCAACAGAATGTTGTAAATATCCATACCCGAGTTCACTAATTCTCCGTATCCAGGCATAGACGACATTACTTTTGAATAAATATCCATGACCATTTCATAATATGCTTCCGGATCAACGGCCATACCCAAATAACCAATTAAGTCTTGTCCATCAATGTATTTAATTAGATTTTTATTAAACTTTCCATTATTTGTAGCCAACATCATGTCTTTAAAAACATCACTTACGTGGTAAGTATAAGCAGCCGTAATGTCATTGTCATTCAAATTCATGTGGCAATAAAAATAATTATCGGCAAAAATAGAAAGCATACCATCTACCGTACCACGAGTCCCAAAAACATCATTCATAACATTCATGTTTCCGAAACCATCTGCAAAAAAGATAATATCAGAACTTTTCATAACAGCTTCCTTAAAGTGATCATTTCCGGAAATGGTATGGTTGGGATTAGGATTAAATACCTCCTCTAGTGCAGTAAGTATACTTCTTGCTTTTTTTTCTTCTTCTTCTTTTTCTAATGCTTCATAGCGATCCTCATAATTCTCATAATAATCTTCAGTTACTGTTTCTTCAACTGCATCCCATGTGCCATAATACGAGGGAATTCGATAATCAAAAAAGCTGACCATTCTACTGTTCCAGCCAATAATCATGTTATCGTTGTACGCAAATTCGAATCCTTCACCAATTCCAAGCTCAACACCATCTTCATCCCGCACCATGGTCTTAATCAGACTATTGGCCTTCTCTTCATTACTGACCTTAAACAGAAAAGCCGTATAATTAATACTATCTCGATCTCTCATAAATAGATAGGAATTGTCTGAAGTAGAAATACCGAAGTCATCAGAATTTGCAACCAGCATAGGAACTAAAGCGTTGTCCACTCCAGAACCTCTGAGGTACTTATCTGTATTTTCTTTGAACGCTTTGAAGAAATCGAATGTTTCTAAATTAGCTTTTTGACATTTTTCATGTATCGCAGCAGCATTAATAACAAAAACAGATTTAGATAAGGTTGGAACGTGATTACTTAAATCTTGTGCAAGACCGAAAATATGGCTACCTAAAAGGCAGAGGGATAAGAAATATTTCATTTTAGTGCTATTGTATTTTGAAGAGTTACTTTCTTTTCTTTCAAATCTAAGAAAGATGCTCTAAACATTACGGATTTGCTGTTTTTTGATAGCATATATTTTGAATTGTCCTGAGAAACGACAGGCTGATCAAATCGATGTATTAAAATTAATTTTGCGCCTTCAAGTACTGTTGCGAAATCTGTTTTCCATTCAGAAAATTCGCTGTAATCCTGTGCTACGTAATTCCGACTAAACGTAGAATTCGAATACGAATAAGCGTCATACACATACTTTTTAGCTCTATCCTCCTTTGCTAACGCCTTCTTTAGCGCCACATTCAGTTTGTTTACATGATCAAAATTCATTTTTAATTGGAAAATATACTCCGACCAATTTTCCGTTATCTCCACATTAGAAATTCCTGGTTGATTGCTTAACATGCTTTTCATTTCTGATAGCTTTTCATGGATTTTCTCTTTACTAGGAACAGGGAAACCCCGAATACTATCCATTAGCATAATCCCACCAATTTTAGTTTTACTCTTACTCAAATTCAGTTTAAATTTTGCCTCACCGGAACCGTTATCATGAATCTTAATATCTTCAACAAAATCAAAACAACCAGATAGCATTGTTGCCATAGCAACAAACAATAAATAGAACTTAAATATTTTACATGTACTATACACCCTAGGATTCCGTTTTAGTTTTTTAGATTTGCTAAGAAACATAACAATAGCCAAAATAATACCAAAACATTCAATATACAAAGTCATAAGTGCACTAGTATTACTATTGCTGTGCACATCCGTTCTTAAAGCACAAAAAGTTGGACTGGTTTTAAGTGGAGGAGGTGCTGCTGGATTATGCCATATAGGTATTTTAAAAGCATTAGAAGAAAACAACATTCCAATTGACTATATTGCTGGCACGTCTTCTGGCGCCTTGGTAGGTAGCTTGTATGCCGCCGGCCTTTCTCCTGAACAAATCGAAGCCATAGCGACAAGTGAAAAATTCCAGTTAATGGCCAAAGGCGGAATCGAAGATGAGCACATTTATTTTTTTAAAAAACCAAAAGAAGATGCGTCGTGGTTGTCTCTAAAAATTTCTAATAATTTTAATCTCAGTAGTACTCTCCCAACTAATTTAATTCGTCCTCAACTAATGGATTTTGAATTAATGAGCTTACTAACACCAGTTTCAGCCTTAGCCAAATATGACTTTGACAGCTTATTTGTTCCTTTTCGATGTGTGGCATCAGATGTTGAAAATAAAAAAGTGATTGTATTTAAAAATGGACATTTAAACCAAGCAGTCCGAGCCTCGATATCTTTTCCTTTTTATTTGAAACCCATCAAAGTTGATAACCAATTACTTTTTGACGGTGGACTCTATAACAACTTTCCAACAGATGTAATGTACAATGACTTTTTTCCTGATATCATTATCGGCTGTAATTTATCAGATACACTTGCCCCGCCAGATGAAAATAATATTATTTCGCAATTAACTTCCATGATTGTTAGTCGAGACGATTACTCCATAATTTGTGAAAATGGAATATTAATAGATCCGAATACCAAAGTACGCACATTTGGTTTTGACTTTGCCGAAGAAGCCATTGCAGACGGGTACTCCGCTACGATTACCAAAATGGATGTAATTAAATCCAGAATACATCGAAGAACACAAAAATCCGAACTCGATTCACTACGATTAATCTATAAGAAAAAACAATCGGTTTTGATATTTGACTCTATACACATCACGGGTCTTAATTCAAAACAAAAATCTTATGTCTCCAAAAATATTTTCAGAAACAAAAATGAGCTAAACATCGTCCAACTAAAAAAAAGATATTTTAATGTCTTATCAGATGATAAGATCAGCTTTATATATCCTCTTGGAGAAGTACAAAACACAGGGAAATATACGCTAAAACTAAATGTAAAAAAGGAACAAGAAATTATTGCGAAATTTGGTGGGAACTTCTCATCAAAATCCATCAACATAGGCCATCTAGGCCTTGAATATAAACATTTGGGCAAAAAATCAGTAACCCTTGGAGCCAATAGTTATTTCGGGAAGTTTTACGGATCGGTGAATACGAAGATTAGAATGGATTTCCCTCTTGGTTATCCATTTTATTTGGAAGTAGAAGGAATGATTAATCGTTGGGATTATTTTAGAAATTTTGCCACATTCTTCGAACTAGTGCGACCTTCTTATATTGTGCAGAATGAAAGGTTCGTGGGGTTAAATGTTGCTGCACCTATTTCGAACCCAGGAAAACTAATTTTAAATTATCGATATGGTGTCATTAATAATCAATATCACCAATCAATAGATTTTGCTCCTTCCGATACTGCTGATCTTACCAAGTTTGAATTTCATACTGTTGGAATTAAGTATGAAATCAATAACCTAAATAGAAAATTCTGGGCCAACGAAGGAACGATGCTTTCTTTAAGTGGGAGGTACATTGACGGTTGGGAAGAATTACTTCCTGGGAATTTAAATATTAGCGCTATTTCATTGGAAAAAGATCATTTTTGGTTTCAATTTGGACTTGCCGCACAACGTTACTTTAAAATTAATAAGCACCTAAGACTCGGCATCGATCTTAGGATCAGATATTCTACACAAGATTTTTTCTCTAATTATACCAGTACTAAATTAATGGCACCTATTTATGAGCCAATACCAGAGACAAAGTCAATTTATTTAGCTAAATATCGAAATTTCAAATACGGTTCGATTGGAGGGAAAGCTATCTTCACTTTTAACAAAAACTTTGATTTGAGATTAGAAAATTATTACTACCAACCGTACCAAGCTATCATACAAGAAAATAATGTGCCCGAGAATTATGACATCTGGAAAGGAAATGAGTGGATATTGTCCAGCAGTATCATTTATCATTCGCCTATTGCACCGATAAGTTTTACAGTGAATTACTATTCTGGAGAATTAGAGCCTTGGTCATTCGTATTCAATCTTGGTTATTTAATATTCAATGACAGGGCTTTTAATTAATAAAACGCCATTTCACTCCAAAAATAAATCGTGAACCAATTTCTAGATAATCCGGCCGGGTATAATAATTTCTACCCGTTAAATTTTCATTGACATGCAAGGCCATAAAGTAAAACGACGCACCTTTTATACTAGAGCTTACTGAAATATCAACGAAAGGATAATTCCCTATCAATTTATCATTTTGGAGATATGTGATACCCGTTGAAGGTTCGAATCGATTCGCAAAATAATTACTAAACCAATTGCATTGTCCGCCCAAATCAAGTTTAAGTTTTGCTTTGAATACTTTTAAGCTAACAAAAATGCCTCCTGTTACACTTGTCTCTGGCAGTCTTATTTCTGAAGATTGACCAAAATTAAAAGTAGTTTTAACTGGAAATTTAAACCGTCCTAAGGCAAAGTCCTTTTTTATATTAGCACTTGCAAAATGAGCATTATTCACTTGGCTAGCTACCATGTTTGTATCAAAATAAAAATAATCTTTAATGGTTGTACCGGAAATATTAACTTGGAAATTGAATCTGTTGTGGTGATATAGAATTCCCAATGAATTCATCCAAGGATAATGGATAGCATTATAATTCCATTTATAATGATTACCGTAATATTTTATTTGATAGATTTTTGGAGGAAGCAAGGACGTAGAAAAATCGGCAGTAATTCTATGTGAGGTATCTATAAAAAAATCTGTTCTTACCTGGGCCTTATAACCACCTTTTCTATATCCTGAAAAATGATATTCTCCCTTTACGTGTAGTGAATTAGTAGCTTTTATTCGATTAAATGTCAAATTAGCTCCTAATCCCAGCCAATTCAATTTATCACGATTCATGTAATAATCATTGTTACTGGTAATACTCGCTGATATTTGATATGTGGAATCTCGAATTTCTGTTCCTATTGAAGCGTTAACACGTCTCCATCTATAGTAATCAACTGATTGATTTTCATGATAATACACATTACTAAAGAAAGAACTATCTGAATTTCCATTACCCGAATAATTGCGATCTTCATTTATATATTCAATGGATGGAACCAACCATAATTTTCGTGTAATTAACCACGAGAGGTCCTGTTTAAACAAGAAATGACTGTAGCTCGATGAATTATTAGATAAATTCACTTCCAAGAAGTCCTGAGACAGCGCCGTATTTGTAAAAGCGCTATCGTTTTTAACTCCACCATTTAACGACCGACCATCCTTGAAGTATTCTAAAGAAACTTGACTATTCAATTTATCCCTGTTAATTGTGGAACTTATTGAAGATTGTACTGTTCTAAAATTATCATACAGCAAGCTTCCATTACCGGAAGTCATGAGGTGTTTTAATACTACTGTCCCGATAGACTTAAACCGTTGCTGGTGATTGACTTCTAAGATTTGAGATTCTTGGGCTCCAAACAGGTATAGCATTTCTGTAATTGATGTTGCCGTATCTATTGGAGCAACTAGGGATGCCGAATTGATGTTTGTAACTACCTTTTTAGACTGACTCCGACCTAAATCACATAATTTTTGTGACTCAGATTGTCCAAATGAATTGACAACAATAAGAATAAAGCTTATGGTAGCAAGATTTCTCAAGGTTTACATATAAAATTAGTCAAAAAAAAAGCCCTAGCAATAGCTAGGGCTTAAAAACGGCAACGACATACTCTCCCACCTGGTGTGGCAGTACCATCTGCGCTAGTGGGCTTAACTTCTCTGTTCGGAATGGGAAGAGGTGGACCTCACTGCAATAGTTACCTAAAATCTTAAATACGATTAAAGACAATTTTGAGAAAAATAAACTGAGAATACACTCTGTTCAAAGCATATAGGTAATTAGTACTGCTCGGCTTTGACGTTACCGTCTTTACACCTGCAGCCTATCAACGTCCTAGTCTAGAACGACCTTTAGAAGAAATCTCATCTTGGAATAAGTTTCGCGCTTAGATGCTTTCAGCGCTTATCTCGTCCGAACATAGCTACCCTGCGATGCAACTTGCGTCACAACAGGTACACCAGAGGTTCGTCCAACCCGGTCCTCTCGTACTAGGGTCAGGTTTCCTCAAATTTCTAGCGCCCACAACAGATAGGGACCGAACTGTCTCACGACGTTCTGAACCCAGCTCGCGTGCCACTTTAATGGGCGAACAGCCCAACCCTTGGGACCTTCTCCAGCCCCAGGATGTGACGAGCCGACATCGAGGTGCCAAACC
>CAJQPO010000018.1 GCA_905480225.1 uncultured Flavobacteriales bacterium
TTCTTTTCTGCCAAAAGGCATTTATGTTCTTAAGTTGTCAAATAATAACACAGAAATGATAGAACGAATAATTAAAGTTGGGGATTAAAAAATAAAAAAGAGGTTGCTATTGACAACCTCTTTTAAGTGTGGTACCTCCAGGAATCGAACCAGGGACACATGGATTTTCAGTCCATTGCTCTACCAACTGAGCTAAGGTACCAGCCGTATTGGTCGGCAAATATAAAATAATTCTCAAAACGAAAAATATTTGTTGAGAAATAATAAATTCCGTTAATCCAATTAATTTAGCCAGATGAACTTAATCATTGATGTAGGAAACACATCAACTAAAGTGGCAGCCTTTGATGGTGAGACTTTAGTTAAGTTGGAAAAGTACGACCGATTTGACCAGAGTATTATTCAGAATGATTTTGATATTACTGTGTTTCAATCCGCAATCTTGTGCAATGTCACTGAGGGAAATGAGCGGTTAGAGACTTTTATTAGCTCATTTGAAAGGGGGCATATCCTTTCAGTTTGCAGTAAGATACCATTTAAGAATAATTATTTAACGCCAGATTCTTTAGGCCAAGATCGTCTGGCTAATGCCGCAGGCCTTGCGGTTAAATTCCCTACTCATAATTCGTTATGCATTGACATAGGAACCTGTATGAAATTTGATTTTGTTGATGCAGACGGAAACTACAGAGGCGGTGCTATTAGTCCAGGATTCAATATGCGGTTTAAAGCTTTAAATACTTTTACCGATAAATTGCCGTTCATTGATTTACAATCCACGAAAAAATTAATCGGTAATGATACTGAAGGCTCAATAATATCAGGTGTTTACAATGGAATGCTTGCAGAAATTAATGGAATAATTAAGTGCTATCAAGAGCAGTTCAATGAAATAAATATTGTACTAACGGGTGGCGATGCTGCTTTTTTTGAAAATGAACTTAAAAACACCATATTTGCAGACGCATTTTTCACCCTTCGTGGATTAAATGCAATACTTAGTGTTAATGTATAGGAAACAATTTTTATCCTTGGTGGCAATATTAGTTGCAGTTAATGCAATTTGTCAATCAACGAACTCAAGTCCATATAGCAGATATGCTTTTGGAGATATTTTTGGCAATACAAGTGCTTATTATTTTGGCTCTGGTGGGTTGAATATTCCCATGGTAAACTATAACCAGGTTAACTTCGGAAACCCGGCAACATACAGCTATTTGTTGCGTCACAAACCGATATTTAGTGTGGGCTATAAAGCCAAGATGATTCAATTAAACACAGCAACGGACAATCAAAACACCAATTATCTGGGTTTAAGTGATTTTGTAATGGGTTTGCCAATTGGTAAAAAAGGCGGTGCAGCATTTGGTATCATGCCGTTTAGCACGGTTGGTTACAATATGGCTGATCCGTCGTACGATAGTCATGCAGGAAACCATACTTATAACTATGCTGGAAATGGGGGAGTCAATAAGGTATTTATTGGAGCTTCTAGAAAATTAATTAATCGCTCATTTTTGGCTAAAACGGATTCGACAAAAATGAAACACGAGTCGTCATTAAGTATTGGAACCAATGCTTATTATTTATTTGGAACTTACTCCAATACAAGAGGTGTAGACTTCGAGGATTTTACTTATCTAGACACTCGATCTGAAATCAACACACAAGTGTCTGACTTTATGGTTGACGCCGGCTTGTATTTCCATTACCGTTTGAAAAATAAAAAGAAATGCATGAACAAGGCAATGATGCGAAAAGATTCAACGGTTAAAGCCAACTATCGATATTTTAAAAGAGCATTTGATTTTGGTGCAGTTGGGTCATTAGGTTCGAGTTTGAATGCCAAAAGAGATAATTTTGTATATACCTACAGGAGTACTACATTGGCTGAAATATTAGAAGATACCATTTCTTATGTTCAGAATACGGATGGGATTTTAAATTTGCCTACCAGTTTTGGATTTGGGGCAGCATTAATTTATGATAGGTTTAGAATAGGTGCTCAACTTAAAATGCAAGATTGGTCTTCTTACTCAGAAGAATTTGGGGACGAAACATTCCAAGATATTCTCAATCCCAGCTATGAAGGAGCTTTTGGCTTGGAATATCAGAAGTCGAGTGATGTTACCAATCAATCGAACAGTACGATATCATTGGGTATATACAAGTTGGGTTTTAGGTACAATAAAACACCTTTGCAAATCAATAACACGGATTTAATAGAAGTTGGCATGAGTTTTGGAATGTCATTACCAATGCGATTTTCTGGTTCTAGTTCAATGATAAATCTTGGAGTAGAACTTGGAGAGCGGGGAACAACCGAGAATAATCTGATTCAGGAGCGTTTTGTTACCGCGCGAATCGGTTTAACAATCATGCCTGGTAGGTTTGATAATTGGTTTTGGAAGAGGAAATACGATTAAAAATTTTAATAGTCATTTTAATGAAAATGAAAACAAGAATAATAATTTTGACCCTTTGCATGATTGGAATAGGGCACAACGTTAAAGCTCAAGAGTACAATTGCGATGAAGCCTATATTATTTTTCAATGATGGGCTTAGGTCTAAGGATTATCCAAGAGCATATCAATTTTGGCAAATGCTAACGGGTGGACTTTGCGATAGCAAGATTACAGAGAAACCAACTATTATTACGAATGGTGGTGCTGTCTTAGGAAAAATGATTAAAGACTCCGAAGGAGATCAGCAAGCAGCTCGAAAAGATTCGTTGTACTTTAATTATGAAAAAGGGATCGAAATTTTAGGACGCGATTCAAAAATTATTGAGGCATATGGAATGGCTTGTGCACGGTACGATGCAAAAGGTAAAGCTCAGAAAACACATGACTTACTGAATGAGTCCATTGAGACACTTCAAGAAAAATCTAAATCTGCTTCAGTTCGGTATTATTATGCATCCTGTTTTTATTTATATCAGCAAAAAGTTGTTGGTAAATCGGTGATGGTCGAGGAGTATCTTCGTTTGAAGGCAATTTGTGAAACTGCTATCAGTTCTGGTTCAAAAGATACCAAGTGGGTTAAGGTTAAGGATTTCTTGCTTATGAGAGCCAAGGGTTTCTTGACTTGCGATGTGATTACTGAAATTTACAAGGAAAAAGTAAATGCGGACCCAACGAATCAAGCGTTGCTTCAGGAAGCTTTTAAGTTATTAGACGATGCGAAATGTGAAAAGGAAGAAGTTAGTATTGATTTTTATCTGGATGTTTTAGAAAAGAGTATTGCTTTAGAACCAACAGCCGAAGGCTATTATGGTTTGGCAAAGTTACAATATGCCAAAGATAAGAAGAGTGAAGCGTGTGGTACGATAAAGAAGGCCTATGACCTATGCGTTGATTGTGACATCAAGTTGGATATCATTAAGGTTGGAGTGGCTTGTGCACCAAGCAAATGGTATTCTGTTTGGATGAAAGATTTTCCAAATGCAGGAGATCCGTGGTTAAATAAAGCAGTTCAAACTGCGAAACAAGTATCTAATAGTAGTGTTCACCCAAATTTAACGATGAGAAAATTAGCTTACGCTAAGGCGATAGAGTATTGTGAAAAGGCGAAATCGTTAGATACCGGTGTGTCTGCTCGTGCTACGAAGATGATTGATCAATATAATTCGTTACTGCCGGATTGTAATGAACTTTTTCAAATGGACGTTTCCAAAGGAGATAAAGTTAATTTAGGTACCTTAGGTGATGTAACTGTAATGTGTCAATAGCCTTCTGGAAACCCCGCAAAAAATTAATCGCTTTAATAGAATTATAGCTCTCCCAATCATTGGAATATTTTTTTCTTGCGGTAATGAAATGGCCGAGATCAAATCTTTTCAGTTTGATGCTAATTCACCGATTGAAATTTCTACTGGTGTTAATATGCAATTATCTGATGCTGGAACGAAGCGTTACCTTTTGAGTACACCAAGAATAGAGAAATTTCTTATTGATAACGAAGAAGTTTATCAATTTCCAATTGGTTTTCAATTGCGGACCTATGATTCCTTGGGGGTAGAAGTGACCAAAATTTCTGCAAAAAAAGGAATAATGAAGCAAAAATTAGGAGAAATTGTTCTCACGGACAGCGTTCGAATTAGAAATATCAATGAGGAAAGGCTGGCGACAGATTTACTTTTTGTTTTTGTAGAAAAAGATTCTCTTTTTACGGATAAACCGGTAACAGTTTCTTCTTTAGCGGGTACGTTAACAGGAAAATTTGGGTTAACTTCGAATTTAAATTTCACAGAATACAAATTAAATAAGGTGTCTGGTGAGATTGAAACAAAGGAAATGTATAATGAGCAAGAATCAGAATAACCCAAACAGATTAGGGAAAGTATATAATTTTTTAGAAAAGTTTTGGCTAGCTGTAGCAATCGTGTCGGTCTGTCTTACCACGTATATCGTTGTTGATTCGGGAATTGCAGAGGCAAAATTTTACATAATCCTGCCGATAATTGCAACTTCAATTTGGTTTATGCGAAGACGATTGCGAAAGAGTTATCAAAAAATGGTAGATGCCCAAGAACAAGAACAGCAATAGTTAAATGACAACCGAAGCGCTCATTATTTTTGCGTCTTTAATTTGTTCCGCATTTTTCTCTGGAATAGAGATTGCTTTCATCTCGTGCAATAAGCTTAAAATCCAATTGGATAGTAAACAAGGGCATGTAAGTGCTAAAATCCTTAGCTTTTTTGCGAGTCGTTCATCTAGATTTATTGGAACCTTGCTATTAGGCAATAATGTCGCTTTAGTGGTTTATGGTATCTGGATGGCCAAGTCAATGGAGCCCACCATTAAGGATTGGGTTGGCACCAATGAAGGGATTGTTTTGCTTATTCAAACCATTATTTCTACCCTATTAGTTTTGGTTACAGCTGAATTTCTTCCGAAAACAGTTTTTAGAATTAATCCGAACAAAGTATTGAGTTTTTTCGCAATACCATTATTGATTATTTACTGTCTTTTTTGGATACCGGTTTTTTTGACAATCGGACTTTCTGAATTTTTAATTGGCTTGTTTTTTGAAACCGATAAGGACTCTAATAAAGTCGCTTTCGGTAAGGTTGATTTGGATGATTATCTCTCAGAAGTTGCTGAATTGGCTACTGAAAAAGATGCGATAGATCATGAAGTTCATCTTTTTCAGAATGCGTTGAATTTTTCTAAGGTTAAAGCAAGAGATTGCATGGTTCCGAGAAATGAAATTATCAGCGTAAACATAGATTGTGAAGTAGAAGAATTAAAAAAGTTGTTTATTGAAACAGGATTATCTAAAATTCTGGTCTATCGAAATAACATTGATAATATCATAGGCTACACGCATTCATTTGAATTATTGAAAAAACCAGAAAGTATCAAGTCTATCTTGCTCCCAATTAACATTATTCCGGAAACAATAACGGTAGACAAAGCACTGAATGATCTTTTGGAAAACAATAGAAGTATTGCAGTTATCGTGGATGAATTTGGAGGAACTTCAGGTATGATTACTACGGAAGACATCATGGAAGAAATTTTTGGCGAGATAGAGGATGAGCATGATTATGAAGAGCTGATTGAGAAAGTGGAGGAAGACGGCAGTTTTGTCTTTTCCGCACGTATGGAAATAGACTATTTAAATGAGAAATATAAAATCAAAATTCCAGAATCAGAGAAATACGAAACGTTAGCGGGTTTCATTATTAGTGTTACGCAAGACATTCCTAATGCTCAGGAAGTGGTAGAAATGGAAGATTTTAGTATCCAAATTATAGACGTATCCAATCACAGAATAAATTTGGTTAAAGTCATAGTAAAAAGGAAAAACTGATTGTTTGCCAGAAGCAGTTGCGGTGCGCATAGTATAAAGTGTTTTTTGGATTTTTTAATATCGAAATAGTGTGGTATATTCGCGCTCCTTATTTAGTATGTAATTATGGCATTAATTGGAAAAATTAGAGAGAAGTCGACACTATTACTGATTGTAATTGGGGTTGGTATGCTTCTTTTCATTGCACCTTACGATCAAATTATTTCGTTGTTTGGTAATGGTCAAAATAGCAGTTCTATTGGAATGTTTCGCGGGGAGCCGATCTACTCCAATCAATGGAATTTTGAAGAGCAAGTGAACCGGCTGAAATTTCAGTACAGACAAAATCAACAAGAAATTCCTGACGATTATGCAAGAAATGCAATCTTCAATCAGATGATTAATGATTCTTTGCTTAATACAGAGCTCAACAAGCTGGGATTATTTACCACACCGGATGAGCTAAGTGCTATACAACAAGGAACAGATGGTGTTGCCATCGCTGAATACATTAAGAATTTGCCATACTTCCAGGATGCCAATAAGCAATTCTCCCAAGATTCATTAAGTAAGAAGCTGCCTATTTTTGCAAATCAAGACGGAGGCTATTGGGAGCAGATTGAAGCTGAATTAAGTAGGAGTAACATCATTGCGAAATACGTAAGTATGGTTTCTAAAGGGGTAATTGTTACAGATTACGAGGCGCAACGTGATTTTAATGAAGCCAATGAAAAAGTGAATCTACAGTACGTATACAAGGCGTTTAATACTGTTCCTGATTCTTTAGTTACCGTTTCAGACGAGGATTTTTCTACTTACTATGAGCAACATAAGGAAGATAAAAAATATGAAAAAGAAGAAACGCGAGGACTTGAATTTGTCTCTATCAATGTGATTCCTTCTTCAGAAGATTCTGCTTTTGTTAAAAGCCAAATAGAACAGCTTAAAGAAACTTTTGCCAATAAGCAACCGGAAGATGATTCGTTATACGTGGTTAATAATTCAGATGCAGGTACATTTAATGGAGCTTACCGTCAACCAAATGAATTTCCATTAGCAATTGATACCTTAATTCAAAAGGCAGCTGTTGGTAGTGTTGTAGGACCGTTTCAACTAGGAGCGTCGTATCAATTGGCAAAAATATTAGAATCTAAAATGGAACCAGAGGCGAAAGTGAGACACATTCTTTGTGGTTTTGGAGATGATCAAAGTGATGCAGGTAAAAATATAGCGAAAGTGAGAGCAGATAGTGTTCTTAGAGTGCTAAGAGCCAAAAAGAATTTTGAAGAATTATTGGCAGTTTCTGATGATCCTGGTAAAGCACAAAATAATGGAGAGTATGGTCCTTTTGATAAAGATGCACAATTAGTAGAGCCATTTAAAGATTTTGCATTTGCAAATGCTGTAGGTCAAACAGGAGTGGTCGAAACCAATTTTGGTTACCATGTAATGGAAGTATTGGAGAGAAATGATGCAAAAAGAATTATTGCACCAACTATTGAGAAGAACATTATTCCTATGGATAAAACCATTGGGATGTACAAAGACAGTGCGTATCGTTTTATTCAGGCTGCCAAAGAAGCAGATGACTTTAATGACTATTGTAAAGCCAATGGGTTTATTTTCGGTGTTACAAGTGAGCAGGATGTTGTGGTTTCTGCGCCACAGATGAAATCACCAGATTTGGAAAACAACAACAATATTTTAAAGTGGGTTTTTAATTCGGATCTAGATGAAATTTCAGATTATTTCTATATGAACAAATCTCATAAGCTGATAGTTGCGAAATTAACTCAAAAGATTCCAGAAGGGGCGCCAAGTCTTGAAACAGCTAAAACGTTGATGCGTGAGGATTTACTTAATGAAAAGAAAGCGGATTACCTCTCAGAACAAGTTAAGGATGTGGTTACGTTAAATGATGTGCTAATAAAGTGGCAAGCAGCCACTATACTTAAAGGCAAAGACGTGGCTTTTAAAAATAAAAACTTATCGGATGCTACGAGTAATGATCCGAGAGAAGATGGTGTAGCAGTTGGAACTGCCTTCACCATGCATCCAGGAGTGTTGTCAGAGCCGATTGCGGCTAGTGGAGGTATGTACTTGCTCTTAGTCGATCAGTTCATCCCTGTCACTGAAAAGAAAGAAAATTTTGATTTCGAAAGAACGAGTTTACAAGAAAATTTGCGTGCTAGAGCTGATGGTGGTATTATGAAGGGTTTAAGAGATGCAGCGGACATCAAAGATTATCGAAAGAAAAGAGAATTAATCAACGAATAGTTGTTTTACCATTTTAGTGAAAATCCTGGCTTTTTGAGGTCAGGATTTTTTTGTGCAATTTATTTTATGAGTTAAATGAAACTGGATAGCAATCATTACTATGGCCAGAACTAAATGAATGGGCTGAAGAATGGCAGGAACAGCAAAGTAGGCCATACCCATTCCAGCTAATGCCTCCAGAAAAACAATAGCCATTAGCCAGTTTACTTCTGTCAGTCGCATGTTCCGTTTCGAATTAACGATAAATAGGCCAGCATTAATTGCAAGAACGGCAAGTGCAAATGATCTATGAAAGAACCAATTAGACCCTAGGCTAACTATCCAGTTTTCTCTTGAAACATGTCCGTGCAAACCATCAATTAATTGGCGTACATCCGTCCCTGCCAATATTTGAATGGTACTTATTGCAATACCAAAATAAAGTAAACCTTTAAAAAAATAACTATTAGTCAAAATCGTTCTAGCGGCTTCACCCCTGGCAACACGGATTATTTTTATTTGCAATGCAATGAGGACGATGGCAGTAATCATGTGAATCGATAACACCCATGGTGTAAGATTTGTGGCGACAGTCATGGCTCCCATCCATGCCTGAAAAGCCAACAAGATTAATTGAATACCACAAAGAAAAATCAACCATTTTTTGTTTTTTACATATGCCCAAGAACAAAGAAATACTCCTAAAACTAAAAATCCTGAGATTGCTCCAATTAAACGATTGATGAATTCCGTCCAAGTGTTAAACGCACTAAAGTTTTGCTCGAATAGAATGGTGTCGTCATTTCTGAGCTCGCTTGCCTGTTGAGTTAATCCAATGTTATCTAGTAAGTCTGCAAAACGGGCTATTTTTTTCTTTCTTTTTTCAGCGTAAATGGTTTTGTAGTTAACAGGTAGTTGAGAAATATTTGTTGGTGGAATGTATTGTCCAAAACATTTTGGCCAATCAGGACATCCCATGCCACTTCCAGTCATTCTTACCAGACCGCCAGCAACTACAACGAGCATCAATGCGATTAACGTCAATTTTGTTAGTAGTACGAAAAAGTTGGAAGTGCTTTCTTTCATTGGACCAAAAATAACTATGTTAACCGATATAAGAAATGAGAAGAATCATTTTAATTGTTTCTAATTGTGCATTGAGTTGTTTCTAATTATAAATGAAAACAAAAAGGGTTAGACAATTGTTTAAATTTCTTTATTCATGTACGATGTAATCTGTTTTCAGCAAATGGTTTTATTATATGGAATTAATGCTGACAATAATCTAGGGCTTATTGTATACGCTTGATCTTTAGAGACATTTTTTCATTGATAAGCGCTAGTTAAATGAATTGGAAATAGAAAATACAGTTCTGTCAGGTCACAAGTAATTTAGGTTCTGTCATCTCGAGAATGGCATATTTAACCCCTTCTTGTCCTGTTCCAGAATCTTTTATTCCACCATATGGCATGTTGTCGTCTCTGAAGGTGGGTACATCGTTAATCATAATACTTCCAACTTGTAGTTGATTAAAAGCAATTTGAACTTCCTCATTGGAGTCGGTAAAAAGACCAGCTTGTAAGCCATAAACAGTATCGTTAACTGCGTCAATAGCATCAGATAACTGGCTATATTTTTCAACAACTACAACTGGTCCGAAAACTTCTTCTTTAACAATTTTCATTGCAGGACTTGTGTTGGTCATCACCGTAGGTTCTATAAAATCATTCATTCTATTTCCGCCCAACAGAAGGGTTGCTCCTTCATTTTTTGCTTCTTCTATCCAATCTTGCACTCTTGATGCGGCCTCTTCTGAAATCATCGGGCCGAAATCAGTACTGGCCTCAGTAAGTTTACCCGTTGTTAAATTAGCAATTTGATTTAGGTAAATTTTGATAAAGGGATCAAATTGGCTTTCGTGTACGTAAATTCTTTGAGTGTGTATGCATACTTGCCCGGAGTAGGCAAATCCGCCAACAGTACAACGTTTTGCAGCATGATTTAGATTAGCGGTAGGTGCAATAATCGCTCCGGCGTTCCCACCGAGCTCAAGAATTACTTTTTTCTTGTTAGCCATCGATTTGAGTTTCCAACCGACTTCAGCAGAACCCGTAAAAGAAATTAATTTAAAGCGCTCATCTTTAACCCATTCTGCTACTTGGTCATTAGGAAGCTCAATGCATTGAACGGCATCAGGCTCAGCACCACAAGATGCGATAATATCAATCAGTTTTTTAGCAATAAGTGGTGTTTTAGGGGAAGGCTTTATGATGATTGGACAGCCTGCAGCAATTGCTGGAGCGATTTTGTGCGCAACTAGGTTTAAAGGGAAATTAAATGGGGTAATGCCAAAAATGGCCCCCAAAGGAAATCGCTTTACGTAGCCTTCTTTATTTGAATTCAAGGAACGATTCAGGCTAATGTATTCTCTTGGTATTCGAGTTGCTTCTTCAGAGGCAATATTAAACGTGTCTATGCATCGTTTAACTTCAATACGTGCATATTTCATGGGCTTTTTTGCCTCTTGAACCAATAGTGCTATTAAATCGTCTTTGGATGATTCAAGCGCTTGCGCAATTGTCTTTAATATTAGTGCTTTTTGGAATCCACTTTGTTGTGAAATCAGCTTACCTGCTGCTAGCAATTTACCAATTTGTATGTCCTTTGATAGGTTCATCTAATGAAATAAAAAAGGCCAGTTCCGCATGAAGTGGAATTGGCCTCAAATTGAAATTCAATAACCTTTAAAACATTTCGATAAGTGCATCGAAAATGTTCGGAAATTGAAAGCCTTGTGGAGCCGATACTTCGATAGTTTGTTCTTGATTCGATCCAGAATTCATAGATTGATCTGCATTAGAATCTAGGCTTTTTTCACTTGCATCTGTCACTTTAAACTGACCGTTATTAAGCTGTTGAATAACCTGTACCAAGGCATCTTTCGTGGTTAATTTGTTGTCAAACTTAACAACTGCTTTTTTGTTGTCGAAATCAACATCACACGAAACAATTCCCGAAACACTAGTCAAGCTTTCTTTTATTTTACCCCCACACATCACGGCACATTCCATTCCTTCAATTTCAAAATTTGCAACCGTATTAGCAAGATATGTATTGTTCGTTTGTGTTGCAGCAGCATTTTCATCCGTTTGATTTTGTTCACTATTACAGCCTAGTAATACAGTCATTAAGGCAGTAGTTACAAAAATGTTGAGTAAATTTTTCATGAATTGCTGTTGTTTTTGTTAATTGGGATGCTAATATATCTATTAATTTCCTCCCAAGCAATATGTTAAAACACTAGAAGGTTAAATATTAAGAGAAATTAACAGGGTTTGATGATTTGCAATTACAATGTAATTACGTACATTTGCAGCCCCTTTTTGGGGAAAACAAATTAAAATCTAATAAAGATGTACGCAATCGTAGAGATAGCAGGGCAACAATTTAAAGTTCAAAAAGATCAGCAATTGTACGTTCACCGACTGGAAGGTAAAGAAGGAGCAAAAGTGGATTTCCATGATGTTCTTCTTATCGATGACAACGGAACGGTCAATGTTGGCGCCCCAGCTATAGACGGTGCGAAGGTTACTGCAAAGATCCTTCAGCACCTTAAAGGAGACAAAGTAATTGTCTTCAAAAAGAAAAGAAGAAAAGGCTACCAGAAAAAAAATGGCCACAGACAGTACCTAACGCAAATAGAAATTGATTCTATCGTTGCAAAGGGAGCTAAAAAGTCAGTTGCTAAAGCCGAGGCGAAAACAGAGGCAAATGCTGTAAAAGCAGCTGCTCCGAAAACGGCAAAAGCCGAAGCAAAAGCCGAAGTGAAAACAGATACAACAGCGTTATCTGGCAAGACGGTAGCAGAATTAAAAGATTTGGCAAAGGCAGCGGGTATTACTGGTATTTCAGCTATGAAAAAAGCCGATTTAATAGAAGCACTTAGTAAATAAATATATACAACACTTTAAAACCTTAAGATCATGGCGCATAAAAAAGGAGCCGGTAGTTCAAAAAACGGTAGAGAATCAGAATCGAAACGTCTTGGCGTTAAAATATTCGGTGGTCAAGGATGTGTTGCAGGCAACATTATCGTTAGACAAAGAGGAACAAAACATAAACCCGGTGAAAATGTAGGTTTGGGAAAAGACCATACCTTATTTGCACTAGTTAATGGAACTGTGGAGTTCAGAAAGAAAAAAGACAATAAGTCATACGTTTCGGTAGTTCCATTCGAAGCATAATTTATTGACAACATACATTATTCTAAACTCTCACTCTATAAGTGGGAGTTTTTTATTTTTACTTGTTAGTAAGAATAAGTAGGCCTTAAATATATAACATGTTAGAGTTAGGATTTATAAGAGAAAATAGAACGGAGATAATCGAAAGGATGTCGGTCAGAAATTTGTCGGCTAAGGACCTTGTCGATAATGCCATCGAATTGGATCAGAAAAGAAGGGAAGCCCAAAAGAAGTTTGATGATCTCCAAGCGGAAATGAATCAAATCTCTAAACGCATAGGTCAATTGTTTCAAGAAGGAAAAAAAGAGGATGCAGCCGTGCTAAAAGGGAAAACAGCGTCCTTGAAAGAAGCCTTGCATCCATTGAAAGAAGAAATGGCGTCTGCTGAGCTAGCATTAAGAGAGGTTTTATATCAAATCCCAAACATGCCAAATGTTATCGTGCCGCCGGGTAAAACAGATAACGACAATGAAATTATTTTATTAGAAGCTGATTTGCCATCGTTAGACAGCAATGCTCAACCGCATTGGGATTTAGCTAAAGAGTATAATTTAATAGACTTTGAATTGGGAGTCAAAATAAGCGGAGCTGGTTTTCCGGTTTATAGAGGCCAGGGAGCAACATTGCAACGTGCGTTGATTAACTTTTTTCTTTCTGAGGCTTTGAAAGCGGGATATGAAGAAATATTACCACCTCTTTTAGTAAATGAAGCTTCCGGGTTGGGTACTGGACAATTGCCAGATAAAGAAGGACAGATGTATTATGTGCAAGATGACGACTTGTATCTTATCCCGACAGCAGAAGTGCCCATAACAAATATTTTACGGAATACCATTGTTAAAAAAGCAGATTTCCCTATAAAATTGACAGGCTACACGCCATGCTTCAGAAGAGAAGCAGGGTCTTATGGGAAAGATGTGCGTGGATTAAACAGGTTGCATCAATTTGATAAAGTGGAAATTGTACAAGCAGTAGACCCCGCAAAGTCTTACCAAGTTTTGGATGAAATGGTCGAGCACGTTAAAGGATTATTAAGGTCGTTGGAATTGCCATTTAGAGTGGCAAAACTTTGTGGCGGTGAT
The DNA here is from genome assembly GCA_905480225.1 of uncultured Flavobacteriales bacterium. GTDB lineage: Bacteria > Bacteroidota > Bacteroidia > Flavobacteriales_D > Parvicellaceae > UBA10066. The sequence goes on from CAJQPO010000018.1 coordinate 13,382, forward strand.
TTAGGTTTTACATCCGCACTAACGTATGATATGGAAGTTTATTCAGCTGCACAACAAAAATGGTTAGAAGTTAGTTCTATATCTAACTTTGAAAGTTTTCAGTCCAATAGACTAAAATTACGCTACAAGGAGGAAGATGGTAAGACTCATTTAGCACATACATTAAATGGCAGCGCACTGGCTTTGCCAAGAATAGTAGCCGCGCTCTTGGAAAATAATCAAACACCTGAAGGAGTTAAAATTCCAAAAGCTTTAGTTCCGTTTACCGGCTTTGATATGATTAAAAAAAGGCAACAGTGATTAAATACAGCATTTCAAAAAAAGTTCCAATAATTTTTGGCACACTTATAGTTTTCTTTTTTTCGTGTGAAAATCCCTTTGAAAAGGAAATTGTTCAGGTAGAATCCATGCAAATACAATTGAATGAGTGTGAGGAGATGGTTGCGCCGCTGGATGCAAATAAAGTGCGGGAAATGTACAATGAGTATGGTAAAATAATGGCTGTAATTAAGAAGAAATACGTTAGTGATTCAGTTGCTGTTGATCAGAAGTTTGGACAGATGAGCAATTTATACAAAGGTGTGAAAAGAATCAAAGGCTTTGGAGTGAGTAAAGAAAATATTTTGGAGGAAATAGCTTTTTCGAAAACCCAACTTGAAAATTTAAAAGACGATTTGGTTCATAAGGACATTGAAAATCCAGATACTATAAAGTCTTATATCCTTCTAGAGCATGATGCGCTTACTGAAATAAAGGTAGCCTCACACAACCTAAAGTCGAACTATACAGCACTTCTGAGTGTACAAGACACTGTGTATCCTTATATGAAGGCTGTCGTAGACAGTTTAAATACGTTGAAATAATTGAAGAAAATTTGCCTCATATTGTTTTTGAGTAGTGCCGGGGCTCTTTGGGCTCAAAGTGGAAGTACTGATTTTAGAGGTATGGCTGTTCATTATTTTAGTCAAAATGATTACGAAAAAGCAGCAATCTATTATTTGAAGCTGTGGGAAGAAACAAAAAAAACGGGTGACTTTGAAAAATACTATACGTGCTTGCTTGAACTTAAAATGTACAAAGAAGCCGAAAAACTCATCAAAAAGGAACTCAAAAAGAAGAATGTTCAGCTTACAACGTATTTATTGTATGGAGATCTTTTTGCGCATCAGGATAATGACTCGAAGGCCATGCAGCAATACGAATTAGCTGTCAGAAACATAAATTCATACCATTCGTTTTCTCAGATTTCTCAATTAGCAAACGGTCTTCAGATTCGATCAAAAATTGATTTAGCAATTAATGCTTATCAAAAGGCACAAAAAGTAAGTTCAAATCCAGTTTCGTACAGTATTAGAATAGGTGAGTTGTATGGTGTGCAAGGTAAAACGGAGTTGATGATAAGGGAGTTTTTACTCATGCTTGAAACCAATGTTGGCTACAGAAATCAGGTTCAGAATGCCTTATCTCGAAGCATAGATTTTAAAGTGAATTTAAAAGAAACAGAACTGCTTAGAATCGAATTGTTACGATTAACTCAGAAACATCCTGGAAAGACGATTTACAATGAAATGTTGATTTGGTTATTTGAACAAAAAGGAGATTTTAAGTCGGCATATGTTCAAGTAAAGGCTCAGGATAGAAAACTTCGGGCCAATGGAAAAAGGGTTTTTGAATTTGGAGAAGTTTGCAGCAATAATGAATCTTATGACTTGGCTTTGGAAGCTTTTCAATATGTAATTGACCTTGGAAAAGAAAATAAATATTACAGAACAGCAAATTACAGGTCGTTGAATACGTTGAAGAAAAAAATAACGAATTCCTCTAGCTATTCGAAAGAAGATCTGCTCAACTTAGAATCTAAATATAATTTCACTTTAGACGAGGTTGGACGGGCACCACACTCCATTAATACCATGATGGAGTTAGGTCACCTTCAAGGGTTTTACCTTCAAAAATTTTCAAGCGCGATAGCTATCTTAGAAGAAACAATAACGCTTGCTGCCCGAGTCCCTAAGGTTCAAGGTAAATGTAAACTCTTACTTGCGGATGTGTTACTGATTAGCGGTGAAATTTGGGATGCTTCTTTGTATTATTCCCAGGTAGATAAGGCTTTTAAAGAAGACGTGCTATCCCATGAAGCCAAATTTAAAAATGCAAAAATATTCTACTATACCGCTAATTTTGCATTAGCGCTGTCGCAACTGGATGTGCTTAAATCATCCACGCAAAAATTAATCGCTAACGATGCAATGGAATTATCGCTTTTAATTACAGATAATTTGGCTTTAGATACTACCGCAAATACCATGAGAATGTATGCCGAAGCGGATTTGCTCATATCACAGCACAGGTACGAGGAGGCAATCGCAAAGTTCGACTCCATTAATAGTACATTGCCGTATCATTCTTTGAATGATGAGATTTTAATGAAGAAATATGAAATTGATTTTCGGAAGCAAAATTACGATGAGGCAGCAGCACGTCTGACAGAAATTGTAACCAAATATGGCGAAGATATATTAGCCGATAACGCCTTGTTTTTGTTAGGTGAAATGCATCAAAATATCTTTAAAGACAAAATTAGGGCTGCCGATTACTACAAAAATCTCTTTTTAAATTACACGGGTAGTATGTTTGGAATAGAGGCAAAGAAAAGGTACCGAAAGCTAACAGAGAATATGCCAGGAGCTTCAGAATTCAAAGAGATTGAATAATATCATTTTACCAATATGATTGTTTATAGCGTAACCGTAAAAGTTAACCAGGAAATAGAAGAGAATTGGCTGAGGTGGATGAAAGAAGTTCATATACCAGATGTGATGGCAACGGGATTTTTCTTGGAAAAAAGATGGAGTAAGATCATTGGTGAAACAGATGGCGGCACTTCATACAATGTGCAATACCTTTGTGCCAGCATGAAAGAGCTGCATGATTATCAGGTTAATCATGCCCCAGCTTTACAAAAGGAACACATGGATAGGTTTAAAGATAATTTCGTGGCATTCAGGACTTTGTTAGAAACCATTGATGATTAATGGTAAGGCCTAAAAAACACCTCGGTCAGCATTTTTTAAAAGACGAATCTGTCTCAGAGCGCATTGCCCAATCTCTAGATGCTCGTGGAAAATACAAGCAGGTCCTAGAGATAGGTCCAGGGATGGGCGCGCTAACAAAATTTTTAGTTGTATGTGAAGATTTCAATACGCAGTGCGTTGAAGTAGATAAGGAATCAATTGATTATCTGAATGTAGAATTCCCGGATCTTGTGGTGCATAAATTGGATTTTCTCAGGATTAATTTAAAGGAGTTCATGAATGGCGAGTCTTTCGCAGTCGTAGGAAATTTCCCTTATAACATTTCTTCTCAGATTTTATTTAAAGTCGTAGAGTATAAGGATTTGGTTCCCGAGGTTGTTGGCATGTTTCAAAAAGAAGTAGCAGAGCGGATTGCAGAAAAGCCCGGAACAAAGAAGTACGGTGTAATTAGTGTCCTTATTCAGGCATTCTATGATATTGAGTATCTATTTACAGTACATGAGCACGTTTTTATCCCTCCACCTAAAGTAAAGTCTGGGGTAATAAGGTTGAAACGAAATAGCATCCAAAAATTAAATTGCGACGAGAAATTATTTAAGTCAGTTGTAAAGCAGGCATTTAATCAACGAAGAAAAACATTGCGCAATTCATTGCGGTCAATGATGACGCCCGAACAATTGAAGTTAGATATATTCAATGCTAGACCAGAAACATTATCAGTAAATCAATTTGTTGAGTTGACTCAACTCGTTCAAAAAAACAAGTAAACTCAAAAGTCTACTTCGGATAATTTTATGCTTATTTTGATTTAACCTATATTTGGCAACGTCGAAATTATATGGATAACCAATTGAAAGGAGAGAGGCGTGAAATTCGAATTAACCAAAGAATTCATTTCAGACCTTTCTGATGCAGCTGCATCAGGAAACAACACTTTTATATCCAATTCTTTATTAGACTTACACCCGGCTGACATTGCAGAAATCCTTGACGAATTTGATTTCGAAGAAGCCAAGATTATCTACGGATATCTGGACGAGGAAATGGCATCAGATGTTCTTACAGAGCTTGATGAGGATACTCGTGAAGAGTTTTTAGCATCATTTTCAGCAAAAGAAATAGCGGAAAGTCTGGATAATATGGATTCTGATGACGCCACCGACGTTATTCAAGACTTGCCGGAGCACAGAAAGGAAAGGGTTATTTCTGAGTTGGAAGATGAAGAACAAGCCAGTGATATTGTTGACCTACTTACCTACGAGGAGAATACTGCAGGTGGCTTAATGGCTAAAGAATTCATTACCGTAAACGAGAATTGGACTGTAGAACATGCCATTCTTGAAATGCGGAAGCAAGCGGAAGATGTGGAGCAGGTTTACACGATTTATGTGCTTTCAGATAAAAACGTGCTGATTGGAACACTTTCGCTCAAGAGCATTTTGTTCGCAGAAGACAAAACATTGATTAACATGCTTTACAGTGGAGAGGTGCGTTCCGTAAAAGCTTCTGTTGAAAGTGAAGAGGTTGTGGCGATAATGGATAAATATGATTTGGTAGCATTACCGGTAGTTAATGATGAAGATGTATTGTTAGGTAGAATTACCATTGACGATGTTGTTGATGTAATGCGAGAGGAAGCAGAAAAAGATTACCAAATGGCATCTGGGATTTCTGAAAAAGTTGAATCTTCTGATTCTGTTTGGATGCTTTCACGTGCTCGTCTTCCCTGGTTGTTAATTGGATTGCTTGGGGGTTTGCTTGGAGCGCAAGTCATTACTGGATTTGAAGAAAAGCTGGGTCAGTTTCCTGTGGTAGCATCTTTTATTCCCGTTATTTTAGCAATGGGCGGTAATGTAGGTGTCCAGTCTTCTGCAATAATTGTTCAGGCATTAGCACAAAACACATTGGGATTGGAAACAACAGGAATTAAGCTTTTAAAAGAGTTGGTAGTCGCAATAATTAATGGCTTAATCTGTTCTTTGCTTTTGGTGGCGTATACCTTATTAATGCATCAGGACATTATGTTGGCAGTTACCATGACACTATCATTGATGAGTGTGTTTGTTTATGCGGGTTTATTCGGCACTATTGTGCCGTTGGTACTTAACAAATATAAGATAGACCCTGCTCTGGCCACGGGTCCTTTTATTACAACGGCTAACGATGTCTTTGGCCTCTTGCTTTATTTTTTAATCGGTTGGTCGCTCTATTTTTGATACGTACAATTTATTGAAATGAAGATTGCTTTTATAGATGTTGTTCATGATTCCATAAAGACTTCTTTTATCAAACTTGGTTGGGAAGTCCTCGAATGGTTCGATTTATCAAGAGATGAATTAAAAGAGAACCTCTTAGAAATAGATGGAATTATTCTTAGAAGCCGTATTAAAATGGATGCGGATCTTCTGCAATACGCAAAAAAACTTCGCTTTATAGGTCGGCCTGGAGCAGGTCTTGAGAATATAGATTGTGCTTATTGCCAAGAGAAAGGAATAAAAGTATTTCGATCTCCAGAAGGGAATCGAGATGCATTGGCGGAACATGCAATGGGGATGCTTTTAATGCTGTTAAATAATTTGAAGCGCGCAGATAATGAGGTGCGAGAGGGAGTTTGGCGCAGAGAAGAAAACCGTGGACATGAGCTTATGGGTAAAACTGTAGGTATTATAGGTTATGGCTATATGGGTGAGGCATTTGCCAAAAGATTAACAGGATTTCAGGTAAAGCTAATTGCGCATGATAAATACAAAAAAGGATTTGGTAAAGGAGTAGTGAAGGAAGTTTCTTTAGAAGAGCTGAAATTGAGTGCTGATATCATTAGCCTCCACGTGCCACTTACTGATGAGACCATTGGAATGGTCGGCGAAGGTTTTCTCAGTAGCCTTTCTGGTCCGGTTTATTTAATAAATACTGCAAGGGGGCCGTTGGTACAGACAAAACCTTTGATAGATGCTTTGCATTCCGGCAAGGTGTTGGGTGCTTGCTTAGATGTTTTTGAACAGGAAAGTAGTTCCTTCGAAAAAGTACATGAAATGAAAAAAAGTATGCGAGAACTTAGAGCCTGTAATAGTGTTCTATTGTCTCCGCATATTGCTGGGTGGACCCACCAATCGAAAGAAAAAATGGCCAAATTTCTTATTGAAAAAATTACAGCTGAATTTGGCAATCATTAAGTCCTTATTTCATTACGATACGAGCAGTTTGCCTGGATCTTTGAATTACGAGAACTTCTTTTCCTTCAGTAAGTCGGTCAATTGTATCTTGGTCGTAATGTCTTATTGTAAGCAATTCAACCTGATTGTTGTATTTAACCGAAAAGGAGCGCGAAAGGTCTTCGATTAAGGCATCTATTCGAAATCGGTCTCCTCCAGCACAAGCTGAAAAGCTAATGGCCGAGTTTTGCATCAAATTAATTTTTACGCGATGTTCATGAAATGTATTGAATATGTCCCTCAGATTATGTTCAACAATAAAAGAAAAGTCTTTAGGAGATATGGAGAGTAGCACCTGTTTGCGTTTAAAAATATAAGAAGTAACGAGCCGGTCACTTCGATTCGACGCTTGAATAATAGTTCCCTCATTTTCAGGTTGGAGAAACGACTTTACAAATAATGGTATTTGTTTATTTTGGAGTGGTTTAATTGTTTTTGGATGAATTACTGAAGCTCCATAATAAGCAAGTTCAATGGCTTCTTTGTAGGAGATTTCATCCAGTTTTTCAGTGTCCTCAAACCATTTTGGGTCCGCGTTCAGCATCCCTGGTACATCTTTCCAAATAGTAACATCTTTAGCATCCATACAGTAGGCGAAAATTCCAGCTGTAAAATCTGAACCTTCTCGTCCCAAAGTAGTAGTTAATCCTTCTGCAGTATGGCCAATAAACCCTTGAGTAACATATATCGTTTTGGTTGAATTTTGCGATACTGATAAAGCGGATTTAATATTTTTATTTGTGGTAGACCAATCGATTTTCCCTTCGCGATAAGTGTTATCCGTTCGGATGAGCTTTCTAGCATCCAACCAATTATTGTCGATACCATTTTCATTTAAAAAAGCACTCACAATGGTCGTTGATAATAGCTCGCCATAACTTACAACTTGGTCATAAATGTAGTCGTAATGATCGGTCGGTTCTTCTTTTAGAATCTTTTTAATTTGCTGAAGGAATTGATCAACATCTCGATATATTTTAGCAGTTTTATTCGGGAAAAGTTCATTCAATATTTCTGCATGAAAAAGGGTGATTTTATGATAAATCTGATTGGAGTCTGTTTGATTTATGTGAGAAGCGATAAGTTCTTCTAATGCATTGGTCGTTTTACCCATAGCAGAAATCACAACAATTAAATTGTCTTTAGGGTAGAGATCAAGTATTCGCTTTACGTTTTTAACCGCTTTAGCATCTTTTACGGATGCTCCTCCAAATTTGAAAACTTTCATAATGCTGACAAAGATAGAATAGATAGCCTGCCGAATATTCTGTTCTTATCTTTTTTAACAAGTGACGTCGAATTGGTTAAATGGACATGCTTTTCTCTTTATAACTTGTCGGATAGTTTAATTTGTAAATTCAGCTTAGCAATAATATTTACGCAAAACTTAAAGTGCAATCGATCCAAGATTTTTCTAGCGTTGCATTGATTCTTTGATAAAACTTAATGGCAGGCGTATTCCAATCGAGGACTTGCCATCTGATTTTTTTTGCTTGACTTTCTTTCGCTTCAGCGATCAGCGCATCAATCAGTAATTGTCCAATGCCTTTTCTCCGATGGTTTTTAGCGACGATTAAATCTTCAAGGTAAATTGATCGCCCTTTCCAAGTCGAAAAAACAGGGTAATATAGGAGCATTCCAATAACCTTACCATCTATTTCTGCAACAATGGTGTTAAATATTTTGTTAGGACCAAATCCTTCTTTAAGTAAAGTATCTTCAGAAATGAGCACCTCGTTCGGTGCTTTTTCATAATCTGCAAGCTCTTTAATAAGGTCGAGTACTTGAGGCATATGTTGTTTTGTGCCCTTTTTGATAATTGCGTTTTTCATACTGAAAATGTAGTTATTCCGTGTGAACATTAAAAATTCACTTCTTGCTAATGTGATTAGCTACCTTGATAATTATTAGCATAAATACAGCAGGGAATCAATTCCTTTTCTAATTTGCATGTAGTTTCATGAAACAATTCCTGTATATAGCAGCAATGATTTTGATTGTCCTTAGTGGCCAAGGCCAGGATTTGAGCTATCGTCAATTCTCAACCAAGGAAGGAATGCCCAGTGCTCAGGTATATTACATGTTTCAAGACCAGCTGGGTTATATGTGGTTTGCAACGGATCGAGGGATAGCCAAATACGATGGAAAAAGCTTTGTCCAATATGATCAAAGGAACGGCTTGCCCTCAAGCACCGTCTTTAAATACTTTCCGCAAAAAAACGGAAATGTTTGGTGCTCTACTTTCGAAAACAAATTATTTTATTTTAATCCTGAATTAGCTGATTTTAAATCTTATCAGTACAATGATTCAATTGTTAAGTATTCTATTGGTGGGCTCATTGAAGATTTGATTATTAAGGAAAACGGTTCGATACATCTGGGGTATCAAAATGTAGTCGGGGTGCTATCAATCGATAGTGCTGGAAAGGTGTTGAATGAGGATTGGGATAGGGAAGGAGCAGGCGGTGTCATGTCGATCATCGAAAATAATGGCAATCAGCAATTAACCTATTATCTAGTAACGGATTCTACTGATGTATTGGATTTTAACGTTTTGAAGGATCCCGAGGTGCGGACGTGTTGGTTTAGTGTTGGCCACGGTTCTTATTGTAAAACGGAATTTCTCAATAAGCATGGAATATTTTCGATGGAACACTTATTAATTATTCAGGGACCTGACTTGAAATACAAAAGGATCCTTATGGACAATCCGATTATTGGTCTAGGTGTATTTAGCGAGGACTATTTTTGGGTTGGTTTTAGAAAGGGCGGCATGCAGGTATATGACTTAAATGGAAATTTGGTTCATAAATTCCTTGACAATAAATCTGTTACCAATGTCTTTCATGATCAGCACAAGGGCTTGTGGATTTCTACATTACATAATGGAGTGTTCTACGCAAAGGACAAGAGAATAAGGCAATGTGATATAGATAAATCTATATTTTATATTAACAATGGTAAGGATAGTCAGGTGTTGGTTGGTACAAATGACGGCGAAATTTATGAATGTACTAATGAGCAGGCCAATTTTTTAACCGACAATGGACTTGGTACGCCTTTTCTTGCGGCATTTAATAAAAGTACTGATGATTATGCATTGTTTTCTAGCGGAAAATTGCTGTTTTCCGGAAAAATAATAGATATCCCAGCTTGGATTGGATGCAGTTCCGAAAATGAAAACAAGCCTATTTTATTTGGTTCTTACGATGCAATATATTGGATTAATTCGGGGAATAATAAGCGAATAAAATCTGTTAAGGGACCGGTACGACTGAGGTCAATAGACTGGGCTGAAAATGGCATTTGGCTTGGGACTTTATCTGGATTGTATTATTGTGACACACTTCGTGGTTCCATTGAACAATATTCGCATTTTGCTCTTGAACGAAGGATTGAGGCCATAAAATCAACAGATTCCAGTGTGTTTTTTGGAACAATGGGGGATGGTTTGGTCGTTAAAACAGCAGATACAATTATTCAGGTTTCAATGTTAGATGGCCTGTCCAGTAATTTAGTACATAACCTATTTGTTGAAAATGATACTACGATATGGGTGGCAACGAATAATGGGTTGAATAGAGTTTGTATTTATTCCGATAGCATTAATGTAAATGTCTACAACAAGAAAGACGGTTTGAAGGACAATTACATAAGCGATGTTCACGTAAAAAATGAGCAAGTTTGGATTGGTACAAGGTCAGGGCTCTTTTATATGCAGAAACCACCTCTTCAAACGATTTATTCACCAATTGACTTGCGACTCAGGATTGAAACGATTCATCATTATGGTCGTTTGCTTGAAGGAAAAGAATTATCACGGCTTAGTTACGACCAGAACGATCTTTTGATCAATTACAATACCATCTTTTATGGTGGAAATGAAGCGGTGGAATACAGGTACAAGTTGGAGGGGATTGATAAAGACTGGACGATGTCGTTTAGTCGATCAGTGTCTTATAAGGCGTTGGCGCACGGAGCATATAGGTTAGTCATTCAAGCTAGAACTAAAGGAACAGATTGGAGTCAAAATGAGGAAACACTTGACTTCACTATATTCCCCCCATTTTACAAAACAGCATGGTTTCTGTTGTCTGTGTTAGTTGTTGTAGTTCTTGTTATTTATTTCTTTTTTAAAATTCGTGTGTTAACCTATAATAGAGACATTGTACGTGAGTTATTACGCATGTTGCTAAAAAGATTATCTCCAAGATCGAAACAGTTTAAAATCAAAGTACAAGGATCCATTGTTAAGATAAACTCGTTGGATGTGGGGTTTGTGAAAGCTTCGGGAAACTACCTTGAAATATATACAGTGAAGAATCGCTTTGTTACCCGAATGAAAATTAGCGATTTTGAGAATTCAATCCCCGATAAATTGGATTATGTAAGGGTAAATCGATCGTATATTGTCAGAATAGATAAGATTTCTACTAAGTCTACAAGAACTTTAATGGTTATGAATCAAGAAATACCAATTGGTAGGACGTATCAGAAAGCAATTGCTGAATTGTTGTTTTGAT
>CAJQPO010000019.1 GCA_905480225.1 uncultured Flavobacteriales bacterium
AGATCAAGATTTAAAATATCTCCTGCTTTAAACTCAATATTACTCTGGCGGTTTACTTTTTCGTTCAGTTCTAGGCTCTTCGGACTAATATCATTCACCACAATTGGGCCTTGTGAGACCGTTTTTCTAATCAAGCTGGTAATCATTCCAATTCCAGCACCAATTTCGAGTAAAGATGAATGTTTGTTCATCCCAATTTCGATTAGTTTCTCATGCATTAAATAGTGCCTTTCATGAAGTCCGGAGTTTAATTGAAACTCAGAAAAATCGTCATAAAAGTTTTCAACTTTATCTGTCATGTTTTATTCTAGTAGTTGTAATGTTAGGAACAAAAATGCGCCATACTTGATTACCAATTCCGTCTTTTTTTCCTTTGTGCCAAAGGAATATGAAACATACGGCAAAGATACCAAAATACGTAATGTTTGTTGCCCAGGCGGCACCAATTATTCCATATCTAGGTATTAATGTGAAGTCGAGAATCAAGGTGATAATTATACCAACAACGGTTGCTAATAAGTTTATCTTAACTTTTCCAACTGCAAAAATATAAGAGGATAGTGTCTTGGTAAGCGAGCTGAAGAACATGCCCCCTAGAAGAATTTGAAAAGGTATTACGGATGCCTGGAATTCATGAGTATAAAGAAAGGGAATCACAAATGGCGAAATGATTACCCCAATAACCAAAACAATCAATACTAGAAAATTATTGAACCGGGTTACTTTGATGGTTAGGTTAACGGATGGCTCCTTGCATAATATCGGGAAATAAACCAGATTAATTGCTTGTGGTATCATCCAAATCATTTGAGATAAACTTACAGCAACTAAATAGTGACCTAATAAATCTAGCCTATCGTTAAAAAAGAAAGTAATAAACCAAATGTCGATTCGATAATTGAGAAAATTAACAAGGTTTGATAAATGACCAATAAAAGAGAATTTCACAAAAGGATAAAGGTGATTTTTCCACCCAAACTTTTCAATTTTTATATTTTTTTGAATAATAACTTTTCGGCAGAAGTACAGTATCGGTAATGTGGTTACAATACTTATTACTGTTAATAACACGACCGCCATTTCAAAATTCTGAGCAGAACCTTCTGCATGGGTAAAGAAAATCAAGGGAATAATGAACAGAGGAGATGCGATGGCCGTAAATAGAGAGCATCTGTTAATCCAGTCAATTTTTTGATAGCCTTGTAAAAAAGCAATTGCCATTTGCTTAAAAACAGTTAAGAAATAAAGCGTAAAAAAGTATGTGATAACGGTAGCACTAAAGTACTTTTTTGAGTGTATAATTATGTTTTGATTGAATTGGTCTGCTATAAAATAGAAGGCAACAACAATCGCTGAACCCAGAAGAAGTATCGTAAGTGACATACTATATATTTTACCTGCACTAATTTTCTCATTAGCTATAAAATAAGTGATTGCGGTACCTATGCTTAAACCAAGAATTAAGACAAATAATTCAATGTTAAAACTGATTAATCCTAGTGCGCCCTTTGCTTCATCTCCCAAAAACCTAGCAATGCATACACTAATGAAAAATCCTGAGACTAAGTTTGGGATGCTAACAAGCAGGGTTTGAAAAACCTTATTTTTAAAAATATGTTTGACCTTACTCACCAAACTTCATTTTCAATTCCTTTAAAACGATCTGTACGTTCTGCGTCTCAAGAGACAATCGCATTAAATTTTTTGTCGCATGAGCAACAACCCAGTTTTTAGATTGCTCTAAAAGTTGATAATGCCCTAAGAAGGCATCTTTGGATTTCAAGTTTTCTTTTCTGCCGATTACCCAAAAAATGTGCGCATTGTGTCCGACCCTTCCTTGTGAAAAGGAGATGTTTTCGATAGCAGTTGAATTGAAGAAATCAAAATATAGATTCCAATTTGTAAGTCGATGCTGTGTTACCTTTTTTAAATCTTGCAATTGTGCCCATAAGAAAGCAGCATTAAGTTCACTTAATAGATAGCTTGATCCAATATCAACTTTTTGATAAAAAGAAATCTCGCCACGCAGGAACCTACTTCGGTTCGTACCTTTCTCTCTAATAATTTCAGCTCTCTCAAGTAGTTGTTTATTATTAATCAGAATTGCTCCTCCTTCACCGCAATGAATGTTTTTCGTTTCATGGAAGCTAATGCAACCAATGTCACCAAAAGTTCCAAGGTGCTTTTTGTTTTGATAGGCATCTATGCATTGTGCAGCATCTTCAATCACGAATAAATGATGTTCTTTGGCAATGGCGCAGATCGTTTCCATGTCGCAACCAACTCCAGCATAGTGCATAGCTACAATTGCCTTCGTTTTGGTCGTTAGGAGTTGTTGGATTAGTCGTTCATCAATGTTTAGGGTATCTTCTCGGATATCGCAATAAACAACCTTGGCACCGCGCAGCTCGAATGCATTTGCAGTACTGGGAAAAGTGTAAGGCGACATGATGATTTCATCACCGGGTTGGACGTCAATTAATATCGCTGCCATTTCTAATGCATGTGTACAAGAGGGGGTCAAAAGAACGCGAGATTTTGTCAGCTCTTCGAGAAATTCCGTGCATTTCTTTGTAAATACTCCATCGCCTGAGAAATGCGTTCCAGTATCAATTAATTGCTGAATATATTTATTTTCGTTACCGGATAAGTAAGGAACGTGAAATGATGTCATTTATGAAACTTGTTTTTGCAACGAATAACAAAAATAAAATAAAAGAGATTCAATCGGCCATTTTGGGGAAAATGGAAATTTTAAGTCTAGCTGAAATTGGCTTCAGTGGCGAAATACCTGAAGATTACGATACATTAGAAGAAAATGCTTTGCAGAAAGCCACGCACATAGCTACTAGATTCAATGTAAATTGTTTTGCGGATGACACCGGTTTAGAAATTGAAGCGCTTCAAGGAAGACCAGGTGTCTATTCCGCAAGGTATGCAGGGAGTCAAGCATCTGCTGAAAATAATATGGAAAAAGTACTAAGGGAACTGAAAGGAGAGTCTAATCGCAAGGCCTTATTTAGAACGGTAATTAGCTTAAAATATAATCAGCAAGATTATTTCTTTGAAGGAATTGTTCAGGGACAAATTTTGGAATCCAAGACTGGAGATGAAGGATTTGGTTATGACCCCATTTTTCAACCAGATGGTTTTTGTCAGTCATTTGCTGAAATGAGTATTGCTCAAAAAAACAAGATTTCTCATCGCGGTTTGGCGGTGAAACGGCTGGTTCAGTTTTTGGAAGACGAGATTACCGGATCGCCTGTTCAATAAGGGTAGAATACAGGGCTTCAAGACTAATCCCTTCAATTGCTGCCATTTTGGGTGTAATGCTTTCTGCTGATTGACCAGGAACCGTGTTGATTTCGATTACACAAGGTACATTTTCACGAATAATATAATCTACTCTGCAAACACCTGCGAGTCCTAGCTTTTCGTATATCTCTTTTGTAATTGATTTGATTTTTTCAGTAAGTTGATCTGAAATTCGAGCGGGAGTAATTTCGGTAGATTCACCATTGTATTTGGCATTGTAGTCAAAAAACGCATTGGATGTTACAATTTCCGTAATTGGAAGAGGACAGACTTGCTTGCCATTAAAATATACTCCGTTAGTTACTTCTGTTCCTGCGAGAAATTCTTCAACAATTACTTCTTCCCCATGTGCAAATGCATTTTTGATTGCTTCGCTGAGCGTATTTTCTGTGGTTACTTTGGAAGCTCCAAAACTAGAACCTCCGTCATTAGGTTTTACAAAACAGGGCAATTTTAAATAGTCAATGATTTCTTTGTCGGAATAGTCATCTTGCGACTTCAATAATAGTGCCTTGGCACATGAAAAACCAAGAGAATCCAGCACCCGATTGCAGTAATATTTATTAAAAGTTAATGTTGATGTTAAGTGATTGCATGTAGTATAGGGAATGTCTATTAAGTCAAAATAAGCTTGTAATTTACCATCTTCACCTGGCGTGCCGTGGATCACAATCAGCGCACAATCAAATCGAATTATTTTATCTTCAAGCAATACGCTGAAATCGTTTTTATCTACAGGTAATTGCTTACCGTTAGGATCGTAAACCCAATTCTTATCTATTATGCGTATTCTATGTGCGCGATAATCTGTGTTGTTGAGGTTATTCATTATTGTATCTGCACTTTTAAATGAAATCTGTGCTTCTTCAGAAAACCCCCCATCAATAACGGCTATGTTCATTTTTAAACGTTTATAGTACATACAAAATTAAGGAGGGAATTATAAATTTATTATTTGCTCTTCACTACTTATTAACAGAGATTATTTAGCACATCAATATTTTTATCTTTGTTTCGAAGAATACGATGAAAGTATATATACTTATAGCCCTAGGAACAATCTTACTCTGTGTTGTTCTTTTTAGAAAAAGACTGAAGCCCTATTTTAGGTTTTTGTTTTCCAAACTGTTTTTACTGAATTTAATAGCGGCTCTTACGGTTGCGGGATTCGCCTTTTGGGGTTTGCTCGTTTATTTAGACAATTATACATTGCATGATGAAAACATTGCGGTACCCAACTTTCACAGCTTGCACGTTGATGACCTAGATGCGTTTGCCAAAGAACATAATTTAAGGTATAAAATAAGTGATTCCATTTATTCAGAAAACGCACTCAGAGGTACAGTTGTAAAGCAGGATCCGATAGCACATACTGAAGAAACAGAATCTTTTGTGAAGCCAGATAGGACCATTTATTTAACAGTGATTCGTTCAGGAGTTGAGTATAAGACTATGCCAAAGGTGATTGATTTATCGAAGGATTTTGCTATTTCAAGTCTAAAGATTAATGGTTTGCGGTACAGAATAAAACCAGTTGCTGGAGAATATCGGGATTTAGTATATGGCGCAGAATTTAATGGAACCCAAATCAAACAAGGGGAGCAGGTTCCAAGGAATTCAGAGATTCTTCTTTTAATTGGGAAGGGTGTCAATGGAGATCCTACAGGTGTTCCAAATTTGTATTGTCATACAATAGATGAAGCAAGATTAGCGTTAAACGGATATTCTCTGTTTTTAGACTTTCAATGTTCGGATTGTTTAACTGCAGCGGATTCTGTTAACGCAAAAATATTTAAGCAAGTGCCTGGAGCAGTTAGTGTAGGAAATAGTACCATTCGAGAAGGTTCGGACATCACTGTTTTTGCTTCAATTGGTAGCGATTGTGATAACAATGCTGCGTCTGATACTTCTAAAGTTATGTCAACTAACCCATGAGGCTAATATTAACCATTACTATAATTATTATTTATTCCAAAGCCTACAATCAAAAAGAAGGAGGAAATGAATTGTTGTCGCCTTTGGGTTTCAATCATGTGCTAAGTGGCATGGAGAATGGCGGACCAACTAAAAACGTTGATGGTTTATTTTACTATGAATACGATACCTTAAAATTGCCGGAGGGAAAAGGTTTAATTGATGATTTTACTACCAACAAATTCAAACCAATAAATGCCCAACCAGGCGACCCATTAGTTAATGATACCAGTTGGTTTCACCTTTATCGATTGGGAGTGCCAGATGCCATGGGTAGTGAATACATGTTTGATACTACCTATTACACACTGATTGATACGGTAGTGGGATTTGGATTTGATTCATTAGTTTATACCAATGTGGCTTTTGGAAGTATTGAGGTTTTGGTCTATGATCTATGTTCTTATCCTCCGACATCTTATTTAGACACCGTTTGGCCAAATAGTGCATACATCGACTCGGTGTGGCCAACTTCGACTATTGTTGTTCCGTTTACTGATCCAAGCCCTGATTTAGAACAAGATTCGGTTATTGTGTACAAGGTTGCTACGTCTGTGCTGGATACCGGCTACTTGTGGGTAGATAAATTCGCCTATTTAAACAATACATACGCTATTGATCCGCCGTCTTATGGAGTGGTTACATTTGATGGCCTTAATGAGGTTGGGTATCCATACAATTTTATCAGTACAAGTGCAGGAAAAGGAGACTACCTGACCTCTGTGCCCATAGATTTGGCTTTGCGCACAGATGGTACACCTTGGGGCGTATCTGATTCTTTAGAACTAAGCTTTTGGTACCAGCCTCAAGGACTTGGCAATGAGCCCGAACTAAATGACTCGTTGGTCTTGCAGTTTTGGTCTCCTTCTGATCAAGTTTGGGCATCGGTATGGTTTGCACAGGGCGCACCATTAGACACCTTTAAAAGGGCCAGTATTAAAATCCGAACGGTCAATTATTTATTAAGTGGATTTCAATTTAGGTTTATTAATTACGGGGCACTTAATGGCAGTTTAGATCATTGGCACATCGATTTTGTTCAGTTAAAATCTAATGCCATTAATGATGAAACTTTGCAAGAGGTTGCAATTCAATACCCGGTAAATACTATGCTTAAGGAATATACATCGATGCCATGGAAACACTTTAAAGAAAGCCCGGAGTCTAATATGCTAGATTCTGTTAATTTAAGGTTAGCTAATTCTTGGACATTGAGTGTCGCAGCAAACACCACAAAATACGACGTGTCAGAAAGTGGAACGATGTTGACAACTGTATTTGCAGATAATGCAACGAGCAGCGTGGCTGCAAGAGGCAAGCTTTCGATCCCTATTGATGTGTACCAAGATGCTGCTTGGTTTTATTACGATACTGCAGTATCAGATACCAGTGCGTTTTTTGAGGTAGATTTTAACTTTACAGGAGGCGTATTCTTGACTAAAAGTAACGAGACGTTTTCATTGAAGCAGACCTTTACCAACTTTTATGCTTATGACGACGGTACTGCTGAAGCTGCTTATGGTATAACAGGAACTCAACCAAAACTTGCATATCGATTTACAACGACTTTAAGTGATTCATTATTTGCGGTTAAGATTCATTTTGAGCCATCTGTGAATGATGTTAGTCTTGACCCATTTATCTTGATGATATGGGATAATGATGGTCCAGGGGGCACCCCGGGAAATGTAATTTATGAAGAGCCGTTATTGAAAACTCCAAAGTATAACTTGGGTGTGAATGGCTATTACGTTTATGAATTAAGTGAAAAAGTACTCTTGAATGGCACTTTTTATGTTGGTTGGAAACAAACAACAAGCAGTCGTTTAAACGTTGGTTTTGACAAAAACATAGATAATCAAGATAAGATTTATTACAATGTTTCAGGTACTTGGGCGAATACTTCGTATCAAGGTTCGTTAATGTTGCGACCCATGTTTGATGGTGCTCAACCCACGGGCTGGGTTTCTAATGAAGACGTTAGATTATTAGCGAGAGCATACCCAAACCCTTCGTCTTCCTATCTTTATCTTGAGATGGCAGAGACGGGAAGTTTTGAGTATCAATTCATGGATTTAAATGGGCGGGTATTGGATCAAAATAAGTTTGTAAACGGAACTCAGATTCCAGTTCAGGGATACGCTGCGGGCATTTATATGTTGAAAGTGTTAGATAAAATGGGGAACTTCACCATTTTAAAGGTGATAAAAGAATAATGGAAGAAGGGCAACCTCAAGAATCGGAGGAATTATTTGAACATCATAGTTTTGTTGCTGATAAAGGGCAGGAACCGTTAAGAATTGACAAATTTTTAATTGATCGTGTACCGAATACATCTCGGAATCGTTTGCAGATTGCAGCTAAAAATGGAAATATATTAGTTAATAACACTCCAGTAAAATCAAATTACAAGATTAGACCGAACGATAAAGTCTCTATCGTTTTGCCTTATCCAATTCGAGAAATTGAGTTAATTCCTGAGAATATACCTATAGATATTGTTTACGAAGACGAAGATGTACTGGTATTGAATAAGCAAGCTGGAATCGTGGTTCATCCTGGGTATGGTAATTACAGTGGTACATTAGTTAATGCATTGGTTTATCATTTTGAAAACCTCCCTAGTAGTAGCGAATACGATAGTAGACCTGGTTTGGTGCATCGTTTGGATAAAAATACTACCGGAATAATGGTTGTTGCAAAATCTGAAAATGCACTGACTCACTTAGCGAAACAATTTTTTAATCGCACTTCTGATAGGCGATACTTTGCTTTGGTTTGGGGGGATGTGAAAGAAGATATTGGCAAGGTAGAAGGTAAAGTGGGTAGGTCTGTTAAAAATCGGAAAATAATGGATGTTTTTGATGATGATTCTGAATATGGTAAACCAGCAGTTACGCATTATGAAGTGATGCAACGATTTGGCTACGTAACATTGGTTAAATGTAAATTGGAAACGGGTAGAACACATCAAATTCGCATACATATGAAACACATTGGGCATCCTCTTTTTGGCGATCCTGAGTATGGTGGTAATAAAATTTTGAAGGGCACTACTTTCAGTAAGTACAAGCAGTTTATTGAAAACTGTTTTTCTATCCTCCCTCGGCAGGCGCTTCATGCAAAAACACTTGGATTCGAGCATCCTGTAACTAATGAATGGATGAGTTACGAGTCGGATTTGCCAGAGGATATGAAATTAGTATTGGAAAAATGGAGCCGATATTCAACCGGCTCCAATTAAAATCAAGTTGTTTAATTTGACTTTTTCAAGTTGAACCCCAAACTTAACCCGGTTTGCCAACCATATTTATTGAAAGATGCATATAAATTAACAGGGATGTTTAAGTAGCCTGAGTTAAACGTCTTTCCGACTGCCATGACCCATCCAGCGGATGGTTTAATGCGTCCTCGACTGTCCATTCGAGCAACGATTTCATAGGGGTTCGCTTGGTATAAGCTATCTTCAACTGTGCCAATCCATTCTGATTGAAGTTGCCATTTTCCTATTCCTTCATGGTAAAAACTATTGGCTTCTCTTTCTAATCCAAACGATGGCCCAAAGGCAAACTCTAATCCTGTTTTACCGCTTCTAAATCCATTCATGATTACCATTTTTGGGTTGAATAATTGTTGTTCTGGGCCACTAAGCATAAATAAGAATTCAATGAGTGCATGAAAATCTCCTGCGCTGAGGTATTCTTTCTCTATTTGATAACCAAATTGAGAAACAACAGGTGCTGCATCCCAACCTCCTTCACTAACAGGTGCTTGCATTCGGCTTGCCATTTCTCCCAATACTAATGCTACTCCTACTCGTGGACCATTATTTGTAATGTCTGTTTTAGGGGTTTCGGGAGGTTGTTGGTAATAAATTAGGCTGTTTAGTGTTTCCATTTTATTTTTTATGCCAAGCATGTCATTTAGTGTTAGCTGTATCATAGCTTGAATTTCGATAGGTGCATCTACGAATTCCATTATGGTCGTTTTATCGTATTTGCCTGATTGAATATCGAGCACTTTTAAACTGACCACTATTTTTTTTCCTAAGGCATCAATACTACCTGAAAACATTTTGTCTACCTGAATGTTTTTGCCTATTTCTTGTAAACAATCTTTTCCGTAGCATTCATTGATTTCGAGCTTATTCTTTGCGCCCATTTCCAATATATCGTGTTTATCCAATACTTTGAATTTTTTGCTTTTTACTAATTCAATTCTAAGTAGGCTACCTGCAATTTCTGGAGAAATAGCGTTGATATTAGAATGAATGTTTAATACAGCAGCTGTAACGATTGGTTCTGTCCCTGTTTCTTCTTGACATTGAACAATTGATATCGAGGTGCATAATAATAGGGTTAGTATCTTGTTTTTTATTTTCATGAGTTCTGTTTTTTTCTTGTGCTAAATAACAGTTAAGTTGTATAATTGAAAAGTTGTAAATTTTTTTATACGTACATTGTCCTATTTGATTTAAATGATATTTTCATATTAATTTTTGAAATAAAAGTTTCATTATACGTACTTAATAAAAAGATATTTTGAATTTGTGAGATGATAATAATGATTGCTTAAATTTGTTTTATGATATACGAATTCAAGGGATTTAAACCGGTAATTCATGAGTCCGCATTTATTCATCCACAGGCTAGTGTAACCGGCAATGTTTTCATTGGAGCAAATGTTTACATAGGTCCCGGTGCTGCCATTAGGGGAGACTGGGGAAAAATCGAAATCGAAAACGGTTGTAATGTTCAGGAAAATTGCACCCTACATATGTTCCCAGGCACGACAGTAACATTGAAGGAGGGAGCTCATATTGGCCATGGAGCAATTATTCATGGAGCAACCATCGGTAGGAATTCATTGATTGGAATGAACGCTGTTATTATGGATGATGTTATTGTTGGTGACGAGTGCATTGTTGGTGCACTATCCTTCGTTGGCCCAAAAATGACAATAGAAAATAGGAAACTAGTTGTGGGTAATCCAGCGAAAATAATCAAAGAGGTTTCGGATGAAATGATCCATTGGAAAACAAAAGGAACTGAGCTTTATCAGGGATTACCACAAGAATGTGAAACGTCATTAAAAGTTTGTCAACCACTCCGTGAAGCAGAAAAAAATCGACCAAGTCAAAAAGCGATTCTTGAAACTTGGGAAACAATTAAAACTAGAAAGTAGGTATACTGTTGCCAAATGAAACCGGTATATTTAAGTTCAAAATCAATACGTAAATGAGCATTTTTTTAGAAGAACAAGAGGAAGCAAAAGGCGTTCTTAACTTTTTGTTCAAACATGGTGCTAGGATTATTATTGCATTCATAATTGGTTCTGTCATATCAATTTGTCTAACTTTTTTTATCCCTGAGAAGTTCAGGTCAATTGGAATTATTTATCCACCAAATTCGTTTGCAAGAGAGCAATTAATTAGTAATCCACAATTTGGTCACGAGACGGAAACAGAGCACTTATTGCAATTGTTGGAATCAACAACTTTACGCGATCAGGTAATCCATAAATTTGATTTATATAATTACTATAAATTGGACAGTACTGTCCTTGGATGGAGACAGGATCTGCAACTTAAATTTATTGGAGATATTAATTTTCTGCGGTCTAAATATTTATCTGTAGTGATTTCAGCCGAATTGACGAGTCCGGAATTAGCAGCAGACATTGTCAATTATATTATTGACGAGGTAAACCATTACAAAAAGAAAGTATTTAACGAAAATCGGGCATCCGAGATTGCATTTTATAAAAATAGAGTAGAACGAAGCGAAGGAGAGCGTGATTCTGTTGTTTCGTTGATTTACATTTTGAAAGATACCACGGATGCAGAAAACTTAATTGAAAATTTCAAACTAAGATTAAATAAAGAGAACTACATCGAAAATGAATATATCGATAGTCGGTCGATGGAAGTTTTGATAAAAAAATACAATTTACTTGAAGCTCAAACTTTATCTTTTCAACAGGACTTTGAACGTGCAAAGGATGAATTAAGTAAACCACTGTTGAAGAACTATATAGTTGATCGGGCGGTTCCGGCTGATAAGAAAGTATCACCTTCATTCATCATCAATGCCTTGATTGGAGGTATTTTGTTCACGTTAACCATACTGCTGCTGGTGATTCTTCGAACAAATTATAAATCGTTTAAATCAGCCTTGTAAGTATTGAATATTAGTCGGAGTTATACCGTCATAATGGTTCTCCTCATAGGAGTAATAGTGCTAACCACGTTTTTTATTTTTCCAGATAGTAGAGTTACTTTGGTTTTCGAAATATTAGGAACGCTAACGGTTTTTAGTTTATTTTTTTTATTCAAGAAAAAATGGCTTTTGTTCATTGCCATATCAGCCATCCCCATATCAACAGGCGTAATTCTACCGCAAACAGGAATGAGTATATCATTTCCGTCAGAGTTATTAACTGCTGCTTTAGCTCTATTTGTATCGATACAAATTTTAAGAAATAAGATAGAGTTAAGCTTATTAAAACATCCTTTAACCGTATTACTTTTAATTGACTTGGGTTGGATTGGAATATCAACCATATTTAGCACGAGTTCTGACATATCTGCCAAGCGTATGATGATGAAGTGTGCTTTTTTTCTGGTGTTCTATTTGTTGGTAGGTTCATTTTCTTTTAGAGATAGGTCAAAGGTGTTAAAGTTGCTCTTATTGTATGTGTTCGGGCTGATTCCAGTAATGTATTTCACCTTTGTTAAGCACATGTCTTATGATTTTGATTTGAGGACAGTATCTGAAATTTGCAGACCGTATTTTAATGAACATACTATATATGCAGCGTGTTTAGCTTTTGTTATTCCAATCGTACTGATCGTATTATGGAATTCAAAAATTTTCAAACTCTCTTTGTCTTGGAAACTACTGTTGGGAGCGACATTTTTATTTCTTTTGTCTCAAGAGGTTTTAGCGTTGTCTAGGGCCGCCTTAATAAGTCTTGTGGCAGCATTTTTCTTTTACTTATTTCTTAAAACGAAGTGGAAAACAACGGTTTTGTTTGGTTTTATGGCGCTGCTATTAACAGTGGGAACAATTTATGAAAATCAGATTTTTGATTCTTTTCAAAAAACAGAGGCTGTAAGTAACGATGGCAACTTATCTAATCATATTTCTTCCGTTACTAATGTGAAAACAGATGCATCTAATCTAGAACGAATTAATCGTTGGATTTGTGCGATTGAAATGTTTAAAGAAAAACCGCTTACTGGTTTTGGCCCTGGGACATACCAGTTTGAATACGGTCAATTCCAAACTTCTGAATTCAAAACCTACATTAGTACCAATCATGGTGACCAAGGCAATGCGCATTCTGAATACTTAACGTATCTTTCTGAAACAGGATTGCCGGGATTTTTAATCTATCTTGTTTTGGTATTCTATACCATTCAATTAGGCATTCAAAATTACCATCGAATAATTGATAAAAAAGAGAAAGTCATGTTATTGGCAATACTACTTGGACTAATCACCTTCTTTGTTCATGGATTAGTCAATGCTTTTATTGATCAGGATAAAATGGCCTTTTTAGTCTATGCTTCTATGGCAGCAATTGCTTTATTTGATATTCAAAATCGTAAAAATAAAACAATAGATAACGAAGATCACCTCCAAGCAATCGGTCAAACAGGTGATTAAGTGATTGTTTGATTGGAGTTATGCTGTACTTTTCAACTTTACTCTTCGATTAGACCATTTTAATTAGCTTCGTGTATAAGGCTGTTTCAATTACAGGTTTTCTATAATCAGAACAGCAAAAAGATTGTAGTATATTTCAAAAAGGATAAGCGTATAAAGCTAAATAAGCATGCAGTTTTATTCAGGTTGACGATTCATGAAATTGAGTGTTGGTATTAAAAATATTATTTCTAAAGTGAGCAAAAATCTTAAATGGATTGGGAATGACCTTTTATTTTCTACTGGAATCGTTAATCCCAAATTACCAAAATCGGGTAATTGCATACTAGTGTACCATGGGATAGATGATGGCAACACCAAAAGAGTCAATGCAAAATTCATTTCAGAAAAGGATCTGAAATCTCAATTATACTGGCTTAAAACCAGGGCTAATATTCTTTCAACAGAACAGATTTTTAATGAGTCGAATCACGATAATGGATTTAATATAGCGATTACGTTCGATGATGGTTTTGCAAATAACCATAAGTACTTGTTGCCCATTGTTGAAGAATTAGAAATACCAATTACTGTTTTTGTAACGACCATCCAATTAAAAAATGAAAACTACCTATGGCCAGATGCAGTTGATTTATTTTCAATTAGTGGTCCAGAAACAATTAAATTTAAAGGGGAAAATTACCATAAAAGGAAGAACGAGTATGTAAATAAACATCATGGGCGCTTAAAATCAGTCATCACTTCAGGCGGCTATAAATCAGCGAAAGAAGCCCTAGTGCTCATGGGTTTTGACGAAGAAGCATTACAGAATTTCCCGAGTGTTCTTTGGCGGATGATGGACGCTTCTGAGCTTCAAAAACTGGCTCAATCTCCATTCATAACGATAGGTTCGCATGGAGTTTGTCACGATTCTTTTGTAAAACTGTCTGCAGACGAACTGCAAGTAGAGATAGTAAATTCGAAAAAGTATTTAGAAGATGTTACTGGTAATACAATTGATCAAATTGCCTATCCCTATGGTCATTACAACGATCAAATTATCGATGCCATTGAAGCTACTGGATATAAATTTCAGTTTAGAGTTGATTTACAAAAGCAACACAATGCATTAGATAAAAGAGTGATGACTAGGTTAGGAATTAATCCTTTTATTTCCTGGGGTAATCAAGTAAAGGCAATAGGGAATGGCAAATACTGAATTCACTTTTCATCCACTGAATGAATCCCATTTGCTGGGCTTGGTAAAACTGTTTCGTACCGTATTTGGCAAAAAGAGAACAACTGAATACTTTAAATTGAAGTACCTAAGTGGAAATGTACTTGATGGTAGCTTCAGTTTTGTCGCGATGAAAGGACAAAAAATTGTTGGTTTTGTTGGTGCTATTCCACAAGTATACCACGGAGAAGACGCTACTTATATCATTGCTCATTCTTGCGAATATCAAACGCATCCAGATTTTCAGAGACAGGGGATTCACAAGCAATTAATTGCGCGATCGAATAATTTGTTAAAAAAGAATGGAGTTCACCTTATTTATGGATATTTAAGCGATGTCAGCGAAGCAAGTATTAATAGCTCAGGATGGGAATATTTAAGATACCTGCATTATTCTGTGGTGCGAACCGGAGGTTTTCCGATTCAAAAGGTGAAATATAAAATAACTGGTAAATCAAAATGGGGTAAATTTCAAGAGGGGCTACAACCTGGAAAATTTGAAGCAGATTCCAAGGGCATTATAATGGAGTTAATAAACCATGATTTATTAAAATATCGATCTTTTACAGATAATGGAATTTTTAAATTTGGTGCTTGTACATTTTGGGTGAAGCTTTCAGAGGTACTGCATATTGGGAAATTTAGTTGTCAGCATTTCGCTAGTTTCGAAACGGGATTGAACTTGTTAATAGCGCATTGTAAGAAACACGGCATCGATAAAATTGTTTTTCAGGTTGATCCAGCTTCGAAAGAATTTGAATTTCTAACAGAATACGGCACTGACGTTCTTCCCGGTTCAAGAATTGGAATATGCTTTTTAGCGGAAAGGTTTGATGTGAGTCAGTTTAGATTCTCGTATTCTAATTTTGATGATTTCTAATTTTGATTTTGACGGATTTCAAATAAGTAATTTTCCTCAGAAATGCTTTTTGTGGTCTTAATGAGGTAAAATGAGTATTTGAATTCAAGTGCTATGTTTTTAATTTTTTCCAGTTCGCAATCACTAGACAATGTCATGTAAATACACTTCTTAATCCCTCGTTCATTCAACTGTAGAAATAGCTTTTTAAAGAATTCGAAATCCTGACCGCAATACCATGCATGTTCTTTTTCAAGTATTGGATTTTTTGCATAAAAGGGTGGGTTAACAAGGATATAATCGAAATGAATTAATGGGATGTCATCAAACAAGTCTGAGCAAATACTTTGAAATACCGTCTCATTATTTTTCTGATTTAAAACTAAATTATTTATTACCTGATGGCTGATGTCACTTGCAGTTACGTATGCGCCCTTCTTGCTTGCGACAAATGAAGTAATGGCACTTCCACAACCTAATTCAAGAATGGATTTGCTCTTTACATGATTGTTTTCGATAAATTGGGTCAAAAGTTTAGAACTGGTAAAGTAGTGCGGATGGAAAACTCCCGGGGGAATAGTTAACGTAATTTGATCATAAGTATAGGTGTTGTCTGCTTCTATAATCTTCAAGAGGCGATTGCCAAATAAATAGTGGATTGCCGATTTAATTCTTTTTTTCATACCCAATCTATTCAGTACTATCCATTTAGTCTTTTAAGTAGCAGATTTTTTTTGTGGTTCCGTCACTATAGATTTCAAGATATATCTGTCCATTTTTATAGGTTTCAATTGCTCTTCCTAATAGGTCAATGGTACGTATTAAGTGTGGCGGCACACCTTCAACCTCTATTGCATTTACCGTTGAGCAATATGAAGCGGTGTAAAAAACAGGTTTTGAGCTGATTTTACCTATTCCCTGAGGAACCCAAACTTGATATGTTGAATCTGCAATAGGTTCGATAAGCTGCACAGTTTCGCCAGATGACCATAAGTAATCCGAATACCCAGCTTCTGCTGCTAAAAAGACAGTTCCTGCAGAATCCAAACAAGTAATTTCGGGCCTATTAAAAGAAAATTGTGGTTGAAAAGGGTGAACGCGGTAGCTCATCACTGAATCTTGAAAAAAGGCCAGTGCTTGCAATTGATTGATTCCATTCGAAGTTACAATTGATGGAGCAGGTCTAAAAACTCTTCCAAAATTGATTATTTTACTGTTGTTCCATCTGTAATAACTACCTGTAGATCGACCATAAACGGATGGTGAATGTGTATACTCATCTTGCAATATTGCTTCCCATAACATTGTGTCCAATTCGTATTCTACAGCCCTTGATTCTAATGGTGAAGCTGACATATTTCCGTTATCAAGTAAAAAGATGTATCCGGATGGTCTTCTCTCAGCACTATGTTGACCAGAAAAACCAGTATCGTTAGCGAATGTGAAGTCATTTAATTTTCCGCCTAGTCTCCAGACAATTTCGCCTGATGTGCTGTTAATTTTCACAATCGCATTCAAGTGTCGAAATGAAACTAAATAATGTCCATCGTAATCTTCATCAAAAGAATTAAAATGGGCGTAGTCATAATTTCCAGCATTATAACCGTAATGATCATATCCTTCAGAAGGATGCAGGTAATTACAACTGTTCCATTCCCATAGCAGGTTGTTGTTTGGATCAACAATTTCTATCAGATTACATTTGCAATTGGTCGAAGCGCTGCCAGGATTACCGTTAAAAGTGAATGCACTCAAGTCAAAAATGCTATCCATAGTTCCTAAAATAGCATAGTTTCCGTTAGCTAATCGCTTAAAATCATGACTGTCCACTGATGTAGCATTTACAGCTGTGAGTTGTTGCTCAATATTAAAATTGGTATCCATTATTGTTGGCTGTGATAGCCACAATGCTCTGTCAGATACAAAAAAATGATTGCTGGCCGAGTCGTATTTGAAATCTGTCATCATCGTGGAGTTCGGATTTGACCCGTACCATACGTTGTAGCCTTTCGAGTCTAAAATCATTGCTTTTGGTTGTATATATAAGGGGTCTGATGGCCCGCTAGATAGCTTATACATTCCTAAAGCGTAATAGAAATTAAGAGTGCTATCTAATAATTGGAATTCATAAGGGAATATTTCTGAGGTAATGGGCCGATTAAAATTTTGCGCGATAGAATTGATAGAGAGGGTGGTGCATAAAAAGGCAACAAATGAAAATAGATATTTCATACCACAAATATATTTAAGAATTCAATTGCAAAACAGCAGTTGTGTTTGAGCAAGTGAAATAGAATAGATTGCCAGGTTTTAAATAATTTATCGGTATCATTCGTTGTAAAATCCTTGTTCTTCAGGCTGTCTATATTTCCAGATTTTATGAAATGCTTTTATTTCATAGGGAAATGTATAAATGCCACTTCCGTAACGAGCAATGGATATGGTTTTTAGCAGGGCTTTTTTCCAACCTTTTATTCGGAAATCGGAAACAGTTGGGTAATATCCGTTCAGTACTGTTTCAAAATTTTTGATTTTATTAATCATATTAGGAGTGAGCCACGGCGTTAGTGGGTTTTTCCTTAGGTCAAAGTTTTCCCAAGAAGGTGAAATCCAATCTTCTAGATTTTCTGGAAACTTAAATCCTTGTTTGGTAATTGTTTCATACAATTCTGACCCCTCTGTCGGAACAGGGCTATATAGGTATATGATAATTTCAGTGTCGGAATTTATTTTCTTGATGTCTTTAATAAATTGAATATCTTGATCAATTTGATGTTGAACTTTTGTTTTAGAATCCGCAGGCATACCAAGTACAAAGGAGTATTCGGGAATGATATCTAACGTTTTTAATCTTCCTGCAAATGCCTTTATCTGCTCACTCGTTTGTGTACCTCCCTTATCCATTTGAGCAAGAATTTCATCATTTCCTGTTTCAGCACCAAGGAATATCATTTTTAAACCTGATTTACGCAAAAGTTTTAAGTCGTCATCGGTATATAAATTAATCGTATCTATTCTTCCTTCTCCCCACCAACTAATTCCTTGTCCTATCATCAGTTTCGCAAATGCTACAGTTCTTTTTCGTGAAGTAAAGAAGTTATTGTCGTGGAATTCTATGGCGTCAATGTTATAGTTTTCTTTAAACCAAGTGATGTCTTTAAAAATTCGATTGGCTGACATTCCTTTCCAACGGGCATTATAAATCGGTACGACTGCACAAAATGAACACGTAAATGGGCATCCAAAACTAGAGTGATATGCCAGGGTTTTGTTCCCAAGAAATGTTTTGGCTAAATAATTTTCTAATGGGTAGCTTTCATGAAGCTTGGAGTAGGGAAATGGAGGTAAATTATCCATATTTGGCAACGTTTCTTTGGCCGAGATTTTAAATTCACCATCACGTTTATAAATGAGGTTTTTTATTTGGCTGTAATCGAGCTTATTTTCCAAGGCATTTAATAATGCTGGAAACGCAGTATCTCCCGGTCCATTTATTACAAAATCAACGGCACCACTATTAATACAAACTGGATATTGATTGCTGGCAAAATATCCTCCCCAAATTATGGTCACTTCTGGGAACATTTTTCGCACCTTTTTGGATATTGGAATGGCCTGTTTCAATTGTGGTCCAGGCATTACGGTTACACCTAAATATTTAATGCCTTTATCCCTGATGAGCGCTAAGATTTTTTTTTCTGGATTATCTTCTAAATTCCCATCGATGAATTCATAATGATAGGTTCCATGGATTGATGCTCCAATTTGTAATATACTATTAGGTATTCGATGCTTTGCGTCTGCACTTCTCGGGTTGAAGATAATTATTAGAGGATTCACGAATCGAAGATATTAAGTTTCTTGTTATTCATGAAGATAATCACAATTGAGCCATGAATATGTATAAGATTAGCGCGGTTTGATTGTATGTACCGTTCTTTTTATCTTTTTTTATTTCTATCGTTCTTCTTCCATTATGATGTAAATACGTTTAATGTAGCTTTATACTGTGCAATGAATGTTTAAATTTTACTTGCTAATTGTCAATTCTCAAAAAATACTACCTGTATATTTTATCCTTAATCGGCTTTCTTATCGTGCGATTGGTTTTAGAATTTGATGGGTTTTATGGACAAGATAGTTATGAGTATTTACGATATACGCAGGCGCTTAAAGATTATTATTTAAGTGGTACTAACCCTGGAGATTATTTCTGGCCAGTAATGTATCCACTTATTTCGTCTTTATTTAGCTTGGTAATTGATGCGAAATGGGTTTTGGTTCTGATTTCGTTCGGATCTTTTCTTGGAATAATTGGTTTGATTCCTAAAATAATTGGTGAGTTATACCCTGCTAAGAAATCAGCTGCGATGATTAACTTATATGTGCTGATTAGTTTTTGCTTCAGTCCCTATTTTTTTAGGTCTTCACTCATTGGAATGAGTGATATGTTGGCGTGCTTTTTTGCTGTATGTTCCTTGTATACGCTTTTAAAATACATTAAATTTTTTCAATTAAAATGGGCTATTTTGTTTGTTGCCTTGGCCGCGGCGGCTGTTATGACTCGGTATGCATGTGTTGTGCTAATTCTACCCATGGGGTGCTATTTTGTTTACCTACTATTAGTAGGAAGACGATGGTTGTCCATTGGGACTGCAACGGTAATAACATGCTTAGTTTTGATGCCTCATTTCTTAATTCGTGGGGGAGGTAGTTTCAATTTCCTTAACCACAGCTGGTTAGTTAATTGGAATTTAATGAATTTTTTCTCAAATTCTTTTGCTACTCATGATGGGTTTCAAGAGCATTCTTTTTCTAATTTAATTTATGTATTATCTCCGTTCTGTCACCCAGGATATTTATTGATTGGAGCCGGATTACTCATCTTTTCCAAATTCAAATTAAAAAATGGTGCCCCCTGGTATTTAGTAGCTGGAGTCTTTTTGTATTTGTTGTTTCTAGCTGGTGTTGAAATGCAAAATATGCGCTTTTTTGTAATTGTATTTCCATTTTGTGTGTTGTTATTTTATCCAGCATTTGTACGTGGTAGAAATAAACTCCCTAGAACGCTTTTTTCAGCTGGAGTTGTAGTTGCCATTTTGCTGCAAACGTTTTATTTTACGTACAGTTTTTCTAAATTTTATAAGCGGCAGGTATTTGAAAAATCAGTTGCCAAGAAAATAATTGAGATGAATGTTGAAGGATCGATATATGCCTTTTCTTTAGATGTTGCGTTAATAAATAGGGGAGTTACTAATGAATTTAAGAATTTGTGGTCTACTAAATACGATAAATTTGAAATGGGTTCGCATGTGCTTTTCAATGCTGAAAGCACTTTAAAACAATGGAAAGGGAGGGCTCCTATACTCAATTGGAATAAATTGGTAGCAGAATATCAACTCACACTTGTAATGGATTTTGGTGAGGGATGGAAACTGTATAAAATTGAATAAGCGAATCTTATATATAACACCTGGTTTTCCAGTAGATGAATCAGATTCAACTTGCATTCCGGCATTGCAAGAATTCTTGTTAGAGATTAGCAAGAACCTTGGAGGGCAGCAAATAATTAGCTTGAATTACCCAGGTGCTGGAGTCTATAATTGGTTTGGTCATTCTGTGATCTCATTGGGTTGGAATAATCCTGTTAAGATTCAAAAAGTATTTTTACTAAAATTGGCATTAACTGCCTTAAAAAAAATTGTTGATGAAAATTCCTTTGATTTAATTCATTCGTTTTGGATGACAGATGCTAGCTTAATTGGCACACAACTCGCAAGTTATGCTCAGATCCCCCATGTAGTTACGATCATGGGGCAAGACGTTAAGCCCACGCATACATTCAAACGCATTATGAGGTCTAAACCGAAATTAATTACGGTGTCTGATTTTCAAGATAGCTTAGTATGTTCATACGGGCAAACAGCGGTGATTCCATGGGGTTTATCGGATCATTGGTTTCCAAGAGAAATGAATAGGGACGAATTTGATATGGTTACAGTAGGTTCTTTGATTGACGTCAAGCAACCCGAGCAACTGATTACGATCGTGGCTCTATTGAAAAATGACTTCCCAGCTATTCGTGCAGCATTCATTGGCGATGGGCCTCATCGTAAATTTTTAGAAAATAAAATTATGGCACTAGGCCTTCAAGATAACATTGAGGTTTTAGGTGAGCTGAATAGATCAGATACGCTTGGTCAAATTGCAAAAGCAAAATTGTTATTTCACCCTTCGAGGTATGAAGGTTTTGGTATGGTGCTTATAGAGGCGTTGGCCCTAGGTACTCAGCCGATAGCTTATGCTACGGGAGTGGCTGGTGAAATTGATCAAGTTATCATTATCAAAAGTGCAAAGGAAGCTGTTCAAGTTGCTGCCAGTTATTTAGCTGGAAAACTCCCTGTACTTCCATACGACCCGAATTATGCCATTAGCAAGACGGTTGAAAAATACAAGAAGCTTTATAATCAGTTGTAAGAAATATACATAGTCTCAAGGTACAGAGGAATGTAAAACTGCATGTTTGCTTATTTATTAAAGGATGAATGGTTTTTAATTTTTAAAGACAACCATTGTTCCATGGTAGTAATTAATTTGATTTTTTGGACCGCTGTCATCTGCATAATTCTAGCATTTCCATGGTGTTTCCCGTCCATAAAAAACCAAATAGAATGGTCTTTTTTCTGAGGAGGAACTGCCGTAGCGGACCAGGTGTCTAAACTTCCATATATATAAATGAACGTATTATCTTCTTTAAGTAGCCAGCTATTTACGTTTTTTAAAAGTTTTCCGTTAAAGGGTGGTGTCATCTTGTTTGGCAAAAAAGTAGCATGTGGATTACTTGTAACGGGCAATGTGGTCAACAATTTTTCAAATCCTTTTGTTTGGTAGCCATAATAACCCATCTCTGTTGCTGATTGATAATAATGTGGGCCATAAAGTTCTATGATTTCGTCACTAAAAAAAGTGATACTAGAAACTTGCTCCAGATACTTGGCCAGCACTTCAAGAGAATCCTTTGAATTAGGTATGTCGTTACAACTATGTCCATATTGCCAAAATGAAAATGGATATTCTAATACAGCATATTCAAAAGCCTGGTTAATGGTCAGATAGGTATAACTGACATCCGATTCTTTATTGTTTAATTCTAGTAGGCGCAAAATTTCTTCTCGATTTTCAAGAAGCCGGACCTGCAAAGCCTTTTGGTTTTTGCGGCATTCATCTGATCCCATTGTGTCGAGAAATGTATAAATTCTTTGATCTTCGTATGCATTGTTAATTGGTGCCACATAGGGAACACTTAAGTCAACGTCATTGGGATAAAAATATCGATAGAAAATAGTAGTAGCACCGCCTTTACTGATGCCTGTGCTTATCCATTTTTTCGAATAAATTTGATGAAAGAGTTGATTGATGTAATGCAAGTCAGCGGTGGACTGATCTAAATTAAGGTAGTTGTAATTAAGTGAGTCGGGCAGGCTTTCTCCAAAATAACGATGTTCAATAGTAATTTGATTTGCGTTTAACAATTCAGCCAGTTCGCTAATGGTGTTTTGGCTTATGTTGTAACCTTCGGTAACCATAATTGTTGGCCTTTCGAATCCTTTATGGTTAAGAAAAACCTTTTGATAGAAATAGCCCGCTAATGAATCGTTGTGATTTAGAAGTTGTTTTATTTTTATTTCATACGAAGCTTCGAAATGCGTTAGATTTTCAATTTTTGTAAAGCGAATATCAGGAAGTTGCAACAATAGCTTTTCTAGCTCTTTTGTCTGTGCTGTTGCAAAAGAAAAGAAACCAAAAAGGACAATAATAAACAGAATGAGTTTCTTCAATTTTATTTTTTTGACAGGTGCCGAGTAATAATTAAACGACAGATTAAATGTACGGTGCTATTCGTTTTTCAATGTACGAATTAGGTGAATGTTTCAACCAACTTGCCCATTGCTCCGTTTTGAAAATCGAAAATGGCTTGTTTAACTTCTTGCTCTGAGTTCATTACAAACGGGCCATATGTAGCCACTTTTTCGCCAATTGGTTCTCCAGATAATAAAATGAATCGGCATTTTTTGGTTATCGTAATACTTATCTCATTACCGTCGTTGTTAAACCACACCATATCTTTATCCTTGATTATTTTTCCATCAATTTTCAAACCACCATTCAGGACATAAATAATTGCGTTAAAGTTTTGAGGTATTGCGATTGGGAAAGTTGATTTTTCTTCTCCTGCAACTCTTAATAAAGTCTGAGGGCTGTAGGTTTTTGCAGGTCCTTCAATACCATCAAAAGTGCCAGCAATTACACTAATCGTTGAATTGTCTTTCACTATTTTTGGTGTTGTACTAGCAGAAATAGGCAGGTAATAGGGTTCCTCCATTTTATACTTGGAAGGCGTATTCACCCAAAATTGGATGAATTCGTTTTCACCACCATTTTCTGCCAGCTCTTTCCCAGGCCTTTCGCTGTGCACAATGCCTTTTCCTGAATGCATCCATTGTGTTCCCCCTGCAGTAACTACTTCGTTATTTCCAATCGAATCCTGGTGGTGTAAACTGCCCTTGAATACAAAAGTTACCGGCGAGAAACCACGGTGAGGGTGAGGACCGACACCCACCTCACTTTGTTTGCCTCCAGCTTTCAAGGGCTGATTCCAATGGTGAATGAGTAAGAAAGGATCAATTTGATCCACTTCTTTTGTCGGTAAGGGTTGGTCAAGTAGATTACCTCCCATATTGACTACTTGAGATGCAATTATTTGTTTTATTGTGCGAATGCTCATATTTAAAAACGCTTTTATTATCTAAAATCTCAAAGTAGGTAGAAAACAAGAATTAGCCTCCATGTAAGCCGGCTTTATTGTGATAAAAACTAATAGATGACTCTTTTGGTCAAAAACGATTAAATAAGGTCATTATTAATTAGTTTGCATAAAGACATCAATATCCCCATTCACATATTTGCTTCAAGATTCCTCGCTTTAGCGAAGAATTAGTCGATATCCTTGAAATCTTTCAGAGAAAAAAAATATTGAGAGCATACTTGTTTCCCCTTGAAAGACTTGATTTGTTGAGGGGAATGATTGAATGGAGTTAGATATAAGTAGTGAAAATTTATGTAAATCATTGTGCGCTATTCCTTGATGTTTAAACAGTTAGGATAGGTTAAGTAGAAATTATATTTGGCATTCGATATGGAACTGCTGATACAGTTTAAAATTTTAGATTAAATAAAATAGCGAGTACTTAAAAAGTCTCGCTATTCGATTGGTCGGGGTGAGAGGATTCGAACCTCCGATCTCGCGCCCCCCAGACGCGCACTTTAACCGGACTAAGCTACACCCCGAAAAGTCAGCTACACGCGGCAAAAATACACGTTTAATTAATTTAATGTAATTATTCAAAGTAATTAATTGGAATTACTTTTTAGACCTACTTTCAGTAATTTTCAATCCAATTGATGGGGTACTAGACTTTCCCAAGCATATCATCTTTCAGACTACTATCGGCTGGATTATTTCCTAACCAAATTCCAAATAGTGCTTGCTTAAATGGAAGACCCTTAATTGTTCCTCTTAACTTTCCATTTTTTGAAAATAAAACCCCTTTTCCAGGTTCGTATTTGATTGTAATAAGGTCACCTTCTTTGAATGCATCTGTATAAAACTGCATGAAATCTGCAATGTTTTCTTCAGTTGCCTTACCTCGATCAGATTTTTCAAAGCCTTCTTTTACAGATTCCACAAACTTGTCTCTTGTTACTTTTGCAGAAACTAAAACAATTCGAATGGCCATTTCAACATCTTGATCAATCACTTTGCTAGCATCCATTGAGGGCCTTCTAAGATAAAGCGCTCCTGCGTAGAGGTCTATGGTATATTTTTCTCTAAGACCGCCACCGTTGTAGATAACTGTTTTTTCGTTTACACTTAATTTAGCTGGAAAGTCGACTCCTGCAATTGTTCGTTTTTGCGCATTGCCTGTAATCGTTGTTGCGATTAAGGCGATGAATAGAATACTTATCTTCATTTTCATCTGGTTAATTTATAGTTATATTTGATTGATACAAAAATAATTCCAAAAAAATCAAATCAATTCTTTAAATGAAAATCTTTAATTCCATAATAATTGTCCTGTCAATTGCACTCATGTCATGCGGTGGTTGGACCGACGCGAGAAAACAAAAAGTATTGGATAAATGTCAAGACGATACTTTCGATTGTGATTGCTTTTTAACTACAACCGTTACTACTTTTCAAGATCCTGACGACTATACACGCACGATGGAAAATGAATCAGTTAATCAAGATGCTGTTGACGCTTATTGGGATAACATATACGAAAGCTGCTTAAAAGATTAAGTTTTAGTGGTATTAAACCAGAGTTTGTTCTATGGTCTACTTCATGGTAATCACCGTGCGTGTATTTATTAATCCGCTTGTCAGAAATTTTGGATAGCCATTGAAGTTAAATATAAATTTGCGCCAGCGCTTAAATTTTAGAAAGTCCTGAACAAGGCAACTCTAAAAGTGTTATTGTATAAAATTGTATTTTCTATAATGAAACAGAATATTCTTGTTTTCTTATTGGTTGTCTTTTTCTTGCCGAGTTACGCGCAACAAAAGTTTACGGTGAGTGGGTATGTTAAGGACGCCAAATCCGGAGAGCTTTTAATAGGTGCTGAGGTTTACATTAAAGAACTAATGAAAGGCCAGTCTACCAATAACTACGGATTTTATTCGATTACAGTACCAGAAGGCTCATATACTTTGGTTAGTCAGTATTTTGGTTTCGAAGATTTCAATCAATCGATAGAATTAAATAAAGACCAACGGGTTAATATTGAACTTGGCTTTTACCTAGATACACTTGGTGAAGTGGTGGTTGAATCAGAGAGAAAAGACCAAAATACCACCGGTACCCAGATGGGCACTATAGAGCTCGATATGACTAAGATAAAAACCTTGCCCGCGTTCATGGGTGAAGTGGATATTTTAAAAACCATTCAATTATTACCAGGAGTGCAATCCGGAGGAGAGGGCAATACTGGATTTTACGTAAGAGGAGGCGGGCCGGACCAGAACCTGATTTTATTAGATGAGGCCACGGTCTACAACGCATCACATTTATTTGGTTTTTTCTCTGTTTTTAACGCGGATGCAATTAAGAAAGTGAACCTGATCAAGGGAGGTATGCCTGCTAACTATGGTGGTCGACTTTCGTCCGTTTTGGATATTACCATGAATGATGGGAATTATAAAGAATACCATGCGAATGGTGGGATAGGTGTAATCGCGTCAAGATTGACAGTGGAAGGTCCGATTAAAAAAGATACAGCTTCTTTTATCGTTTCTGGGAGAAGAACATATATTGATGTGCTTACTAAACCTTTTGTTAACGACAGTGCCTCTGCGGCGGGTTCTGGCTATTATTTTTACGACTTAACGGCTAAAGCAAACTGGAGAATCTCAGATAAGGATCGTTTGTTCTTATCTGGATATTTTGGGCGTGATGTCTTTACATTTAACAATGATAATTTAGGCTTAAACTTTCGGGTTCCTTGGGGAAATGCAACAGCTTCTTTGAGATGGAATCACCTCTTTAACGACCGACTCTTTTTGAACACCACGGCTATATTCAGTGATTATAAATTTGCGTTCGAAGCAGAACAGAGTCAATTCAAGTTTAAATTAAGCTCCGGAATACGAGATTACAATTTAAAAACAGATTTCACTTGGTTTGCTGGAACCAATCACAAAGTAAAATTTGGAGTTAATTACATCTATCACACCTTTACCCCAAGCTCTTTTTCTGGAAGTTCGGGTGACCAAGAGTTTGGTTCTTCAGAAATCACAAGAATTAAAGCGAATGAAGGAGCAGTTTATATTCTAGATGAATTTGAGATTGGAGAGAGAATAAAAGTAAATACTGGAGCGAGACTTTCAGCATTTCAGCACATTGGCCCTTTTACACGTTATT
The DNA here is from genome assembly GCA_905480225.1 of uncultured Flavobacteriales bacterium. Classification (GTDB taxonomy): domain Bacteria; phylum Bacteroidota; class Bacteroidia; order Flavobacteriales_D; family Parvicellaceae; genus UBA10066. Next base: position 27,016 of record CAJQPO010000019.1, read on the forward strand.
ACAAAAACGAAACGTCTCAATTAACGGATAGCACGAGAACCTGGGGAAAAGGAGAGTCTATCATTGTCTATCCAGGTTTTGAACCTAGATTCAGCGCAAGGTATTTATTTGCCGACCAATCTTCTTTTAAACTTGGGTTCACGCACAATTATCAGTACGTGCATCTGGCATCTATTTCGGCCATTTCATTGCCAACAGATTTATGGTTTCCTAGCTCGGAATTAGTTAAGCCACAAATAGGTACGCAATATAGTATAGGGTATTTTAAGAATTTCAAAGAGAATACTTTTGAAACATCGGTAGAATTGTATTACAAAAAGTTGAGAAATTTAATAGAGTACAAACAAAATGCGCAACCAGAGGATAATGTAGCCGACAACGTAGACAACCAGTTGACATTTGGTGATGGATATTCTTATGGGGCTGAATTTTTTATAAAAAAGAAAATGGGAGACTGGACTGGATGGATTGGTTATACTTGGTCACGAACGATGAGGCAGTTTGATGCTATTGATCAGGGCAATGAGTTTTCAGCCAAATATGATCGTCGGCACGATTTGTCAGTTGTTTTGAGTTATGACATAAGCAAAAGAGTGAATGTGGGTGCTGCATTTGTTTATGCAAGTGGTAATACCATTACATTGCCTTATTCCAGGTATTTTGATTTTACTGAAAGCGCGCTTGTGACAGTTTGGGGTCCTAGGAATGGAGATCGGATGCCGGCCTATCACCGGGCTGATATTTCTTGTACCATAAAGGGTAAGCATGAAAAGAAATACATTGATGCCGTAACTGGCGAAACAAAAATGAAACCGAAGAGAATAAAATCGAATTGGAATATTTCGGTTTACAATTTATACAATAGAGCCAATCCGTATTTTATTTATTTTGACAATGAAGGTGATTTGAATTCGGGTACCTTGGATCTTGGTGCATACCAGGTGTCCTTGTTTCCTATTTTACCTTCTGTAACCTGGAATTTTGAATTCTAATGAAAAGACTTTTACAATTATCTTTATTGGCATTATTCTTTGTCGCTTGCGAAAAAGAAATACAAATTGAATTGCCGGATGTGCCTGTTGAATTAGTTGTTGAGGGAATAGTTGACATTAACCGACCGCCATTAGTAATATTAACCCGAACGCAAGGATATTTTGATCCCATTGATAACAATACGATTAATGGATTGTTTGTGAATGGCGCAGTCGTCTCATTGAATAACGGAACCCAAACACACGACTTGATTGAGATATGTACGAGTTCAATTCCAGATTCAATTCTAGTGGCTATTTCTGGAACTGTTGGCATTTCTGCGGAGGATTTACAAGCATTCAATTATTGTGTTTATACTTCGCTGGATCCAACGTCTTTTGGAGAGGCAGGAAAAACCTACCAATTGAACGTTCAAGCTGATGGGAAAACATTAACAGCGGTAACAAAAATACCTGAACCGGTTTATTTTGATTCAATCTGGTACGAATTGGGAACAAATCAGGATTCATTGGGTTTTGTATGGGTTGATATGAAAGATCCGGATACGATTGGAAACAGTTATCGTTGGTTTGCTCAAAGAATTAATCATTATACCTATGGACCTCAGGTGGGAGAGATGAAAGATAAACAGATGATCGCACCGTTAGGTTCTATTTTTGATGACAAATTTTTTAATGGTCAAAAATTTGAGTTCGCATATAACAGAGGAGAACTGGGGAATAATGAAAATCAGGATGACGAAGGACCAGAAGAGCGGTTTTTTAAAAACGGTGATACTGTTGTCGTTCAGTTTGTTTCTATCGACCGTCCGAACTTTTTTTATTTTAGGTCTTTAGAAGATCAGATTGCGACCAATGGAAGTCCGTTTGCATCACCAGGTAACTTAGAATCCAACATAAATGGTGGGTATGGAGTATTTAGTGGGTATGGTAGTGCATACGATACCGTAGTTTGTACTCCTTAGGATTTATATTTTTATCGGAACGTTGACACTCTTCGACTGAAGAAAATTTTTACTTTTGTTTTTCAAGATTTAAGAAGAAGTTCAAGTTAATTGAACAACAATAACAAGTACATGAGCGAAGAAATTGAACAATTAGATTGCCTGATAATTGGTTCGGGCCCTGCAGGATATACAGCGGCGATTTATGCAGCAAGAGCAAGTATGAACCCAGTAATGTATATGGGGTTGCAACCCGGAGGACAATTGACAACAACTAATGAGGTTGAAAATTTTCCTGGATATCCTGAAGGTGTAACAGGACCTCAAATGATGGTTGAATTACAGCAGCAGGCAGAACGATTTGATACGGATGTTAGGCACGGCTGGGTAACGAAAGTAGATTTTTCTGGTACTGTACATAAAGTTTGGGTGGATGAAAAGAAAGAGATTCATGCGAAAACAGTCATAATTGCAACAGGCGCATCTGCAAAATACCTCGGTTTAGAATCAGAACAAAAGTATCTGGAGTTGGGTGGTGGTGTTTCTGCTTGCGCGGTCTGTGATGGGTTTTTCTATAAAGGCCAAGAGGTTGTCGTTGTTGGGGCAGGGGATTCAGCATGTGAAGAAGCACATTATTTATCGAAGCTTTGCACCAAGGTGACTATGTTGGTTAGAAGAGATCAATTTAGAGCATCTAAAATAATGGAGGCACGTGTACGAAACACAGAAAATATTGAAATTCTCACCAACACAAGTACGCAAGAAGTATTGGGTGATGGAAATGTGGTAACAGGTGTTTCGGCTAAAAATACGGAAACCGGAGAGGTAAAAGAAATTCCTGCAACTGGATTTTTTGTAGCGATTGGACATCAACCGAATACACAGGTATTTAAACCCTATGTAGAATTAGATGAAGTTGGGTACATAATCAATCAACAACCTGGAACGTCAAAAACCAATGTGGCAGGTGTTTTTGTAGCAGGAGATGCTGCGGATAAGGATTATCGCCAAGCGGTTACTGCAGCAGGCACGGGTTGTATGGCTGCATTAGATGCAGAACGATATTTAGCTGCCCTTGGGCATTAATATTATTACTAAATGTGATATCTTCAGATTCGATTCGCTTTTATAGGGTTTTAATCTAAATTATGGCTAACAAGAGCTACAATGATTTCACGAGCTGGAAAGGTTTTCAGCAGTATTTTCCAGAAAAGTCACAAATTAAACAAGGTGAAGAGCCCGTTGAAGAATACTGGGATTGGGACAACTATAAAGTTCACTTGGATAGATACATACCAGCTAATAATAATAAAAAAGTAAAAATCATTTTGGTTCATGGAGGGGGTGCTAACGGAAGGTTAATGTTCCCGCTTGGCGTTGTGCTCAGAGCCAATGGATTTGAATGCGTTTCACCAGACTTCCCTGGATTCGGATTAACTGAAATTAGAAAACCCAATAGTTATTACACCTGGATTGACTTGGTGGTTGCGTTAGTTGAACGTGAAAAAAAGAAGGATGGCAAAGAGATTGTATTATGTGGCATTAGTTTGGGTGGAATGTTATCGTATCAGGCAGCTTGTAAAAGTAACCATGTTAAAGGACTTATGGTAACGGCTCTTGCAGATACGAGAAAGAAAGCAATTCAACGACAGCTTTCAAAAAACAAATTGATGGGTGTTTTAGGCGTAGCTTTTGCAAAAAAAATGGGTTGGGCCTTTGATGGATTGCGATTTCCAATAAAATTAACTACAAAGATGTGGGCAATGGCCAACAACAAAGAATTTGTACAAAAATTACTGAATGACAAGGTAGGATCTGGCGGTAAAGTATACCTTAAATTTTTACGAACACTGTTTGAAGCAAGTCCTTCGATTGAACCAGAACTGTTTTCAACTATTCCTTTGTTATTTTTACAGCCAGAAAAGGATTACATCATTCCTTGGTGGGTTAGTGAACCATTTTACGACCGATTAAATTGCCCAAAAACACAAGTAGTATTGAAAGGTTGTGGACACATACCAATGGAAGAACCAGGCGCTACACAAATGGAAAGTGCAGCATTGAATTTTCTCAATGAACTAAGCTAAAGTTTCGCAATCATTTCCATTACTACATTTTTTCTTCTGGTTGAAACCGGAACCGTACTGTTGTCTTTCAGTACCAGGTACCCGCCATCACTTTTGTTGTATTCTTTTACGAATTTACTATTTATCAAATGGCTCTGGTGAACACGTAAAAAGTCATATGGGCTCAAAAGATCATCGTAGTTCTTTAGTGTTTGTGTTACCAATAGCCTTGTACCATCAGAGAAATAAAACATGGTGTAATTAACGCTGCTTTCACACCTTACTATTTCGCTAATCTCTTTAATTAATGTTTTTTCTTGTGTGTTTAACGCAATTCTTTTTGCGCTGCCATCACGCATTGTATTTTGTAAAATTTCAATACTTCCCTTGTGGCTGTTATTGATAGATTTATCAACAGCACTAATTAATTCATCGGGATCAATGGGCTTCATTAAATAATCTACTGCTGAGAATTTAAATGCCTTGATTGCATATTCGTCTGAAGCGGTTGTAAAAATTACTTTAAATCGATCTGTTCCCGTGATTTCAAGAAGGTCAAAACCAGTTCCGTCTGGCATTTGAATGTCTAGAAAAACCAAATCAGGATTTACCTCTCGGATTAATTTAGCACCAGAAACGACGCCTTCTGCCTCACCTACGATGCTTATAGTCGGACAATAGGCTTCGACATCAGATTTTATCGCAAGGCGGGCATCAGATAAATCATCAATAATGATTGCTTTCATATTGTAAAAGTAAGTATTAATTAAAATTTTTCATTCAAGGGCATTCTTAAAATAACGGTTGTACCAAAAGCTACGTCATTTTTCATAATATCAACGATTTCAAATCCTTTTTGACTTCCATTATTATTTAAAATATTGAGCCTTTCTTGAGTCACCACAAGTGCAGCTGATTTATGCTGTTGTTCTATTTGCGCTTTTTGTTTTTTAGCTTCAGACCTGCCGATTCCATTGTCTGTTATTTCACAGGTCAAGGTGTCATTTTCAGCTGAAAATTTGATATCAAGATTCCCGACTCGATCCAGTTTTTTGAACCCGTGTATGATGGCGTTTTCTGCAAAAGGTTGCAGAAGTATTGCTGGAATCAATACATTGTCTGGATCTATTTCCTTGCCTACTTCAATCGTGTATTTGAATGGAGTAGATCTTCCAAAATTTTCTAATTCTAAGTAATTTTTAAGGGAGCTGATTTCGTCACTTATTGTAATCGATTGATTCCGTGAGTTTTCAAGTGTTTGTCGCATGAGCTTCGAAAATTTTGCCAAGTAGTACCTCGCAGATTTTTGGTCATTTCTCAAAATGAATGCTTGAACGGAGTTGATTGAATTAAAAATGAAATGTGGATTCATTTGAAGTCGCAGTGCTTTTTGTTCTAATTCTAGCATTGTTCTCTCTATTTCTATTGCTTTTTGCTCCCGCCTAATTTTTTTCTTAATTACCCTTATCCTAATAGCAATAAGCAAGGTCAGTACAAGAGCGCCTAGACCAGTCGACCCGATTATAAAAAGTGAAGTTTTCCAAAAAGGAGGGGTGATGGTGAACGTAAATTCCATGGGTTCTGCTGTCCATACGTCATCTTCGTTTCCTGCTCGAACTTTAAAAGAAAATGCTCCTGGAGGTAGATTGGAATACGTGGCATCACTTTTCTCTGATTCGGGGCTCCAATCAATGTCAAACCCTTCTAACGTATATTGGTAATATACTTTCTCTGGGTTTTTCTGATTAATGCCTTTAAAGGTAAAAGAGATGTGATTTTCGTCGTGATTTAAAATTAAAGGATTAGCCAATTTGTGCCAGTCGGTAATGCTTGCTTTATACTTTTCAGTTTGTGCTAAATCTTCGTAAAATAAGGTAACATTGGATAAGCTTAGTTTTGGAGCACGTGTATTTTTAGTTTCATTTTTTGGATTGTATTTCATCAGCCCAGCTATTGTTCCGAACCAAATATTTCCATCCTTATCAATACACGAAGCATTTCGATTGGTTTCAACGCCTTTGAATCCCTCATCTTGGCCGAAGTGCTTTATTTGTTCGATGTTATTCATTTCACCAAATTCTATTCGATCAACGCCCTGCTCGGATCCTATCCAAGCATTGCCTTTCTGGTCAAACTCAATAAGAAAAGTAAGATCACTAGCTAAACCCAGGCCATCTGTTTTCTTATTGTATTTAGAAAAACTAATTAGTGGTTCATCAGTAGTTGCGACATATATGCCCATTCCAGCAGTACCAATCCAAAGTTTTCCTTCAGGACTCATTTTCATGGTTTTAATTTCTACAACTGGTAATCCATCTGCGGGTTGTAAATTGTTGATTTTTTCATCCAAAAAATAGCCCAAGCCCTGAAATTTGGAACTAAACCAGATTCTGCCTAAATTATCTTCTTCTAGGTCTGTAATTGTCGGTCTGTTTCCTAAATTCAATTCTTTTGTCCAACTGGTTATCTTGTAATTGAATTCATGGGGTGCTATTGGTTCAAGTTTAGCGATTCCACCTTTTGTTGAAACCCAAATATTCAATAATTTATCTTGAATAATGTCTTCAATGTATTCACCGGGTATGCCATCATTTCGCGTAAATTGATGAAATTGAATTCCATCAAAACAGTAAATAGCGTTGATGTCTGTACCTATCCATATATTACCTAGATGATCTTCTGTTAATACTCTTGCCTTTCCTCCTTTATATCCGTTCATTCGGTTGTACACAACCGTAGTGTCTTTATTAGTTCTAACCAAGCTTTGACTGTGTGAAGTCCAAATGTCGCTGTTCGAAGCTACGTGCACATCGTAGACATAATCTTCTGGTAACCAGTCAGATTTTGTAAAGTGTTCGAATTCTTGACCAAAATATTTATTGACACCACCTCCAGAAGTTGAAAACCAAAAATTCCCCCAAGAATCCTTTATAATAGCTCTTGTGTGATTATTACTTAACCCATGGGTTTTATCAATTATTTGTGATTGACTTGAAGATAAATCCAGACGTAAAATTCCCTTATTTAAAGAGGTTAGCCAAATAATACCGTCCTCAAGAAACATATCATGAATATCCTCAAATTTTCTTGTTACAATAGTAAAATTTTCTCCATCATACCTATTTAGGCCACCACCTAGTGTAGAAATATAAATGCCACTTGAATCCCCTGCAAAGTGCCGCGTTGCGGTATTCGATAAGCCATCTTCTTGGCCATAGAATACAGGTTTATCTTTTGTGATTTGTAAGATGCCATTTCCATTGCAGGCCCAAATACTACCGTCAATATGCTCGTACAAATCATAGATATACGTGTTAAATATGTTGTTTTTTAAAGACCAATTTTCGAAAGTCCCATCCTTGTATTGATAAATCCCTTTAGAAGTTCCCAACCACAATTGTCCACTTTTGTCTTCCACGAAGCAGCTTACTGCTATTTTTTCCTGTTTTGCTATTTTAAAATTTTCAAATGAGATACCATTGTAGATGCTTAGGCCATTTTTAGTCCCGATCCAGATATTTCCATTTTTTGATTCATGAATAGCAAGAATATAATTGTTAGTCAAACTATCTTCTGTTGAAAAATTTTTGAATTTTTTCCCATCAAATTGACTAATTCCTCCACCGTATGTACCCATCCAAATAAAACCTCTGGAATCCTCCAACATGGCGTAAACTTGAGATTGTGCAAGTCCGTCACCTACTGAGTAAGTAGTGATCTTAAGTTGGGCTAAAAAGAGTAGCGGCCCCAAGAAATGCACCAAAAGGATTAATCGCATCATTTGAGTCAAATATAGGAACGGAAACAGTTAATCAGAATTTTATAACGCTTAATAAGCTACTTAAAGTATCCAGGCATTTGTTTTTAACTTTAATTAATGATTCATAAATTTCCAAAGGTGTTGAGGAGACTTTTAAAATGGTTTTGGCGAAGAAAGTATTTCTTTACCCTACTATTTACAATCAATTTTTTGATTTGGATATTTTGTTTGCCTGAACAATTATTCTCTGAACCCACTTGTACCGTTCTAAAAGACAAAACAGGAGCAATTCTTGGTGCGCGAATCGCAGATGATGGACAATGGAGATTTCCACCATCTCATAGTGTACCGGATAAATTTGAACGGGCAATTATTGAGTTCGAAGACCGAGACTTTAAAAGTCACTCTGGTATTAGCTTTAAGGCATTTGGTCGTGCTATTAAACAAAACATTTCGGAAGGTAAGGTGGTTAGTGGTGGGAGTACAATTACTATGCAAACGATTCGTCTATCTAGAAAGGGAAGAAGTAGATCGTATTGGGAAAAGCTCATAGAAGTATATATGTCGACAAGGTTAGAGTGGCGTTTAACCAAAGGTGAAATTCTGAGGCTTTACGCATCAAATGCGCCAATGGGGGGCAATGTTGTTGGCGTTGAAGCTGCTTCTTGGCGCTATTTTGGCCGATCTGCGCACGAGCTTAGTTGGGCTGAAGCCTGTCTCTTGGCTGTTCTCCCTAATGCACCCAGTTTGATGCATCCAGGCAAAAATCGAGCAAAGCTTAAAGCGAAAAGAAACCGTCTCTTAAAGAGATTGCATAATCAGAATGTGATTGATGAGGTGGATTATGAATTGGCTTTAATGGAGTCTCTACCAGAGAAACCACCGCATTTACCACAACTGGCGCCTCATTTATTGAACCGACTCATTGCGAATGGCTATAAAGGTAAAGAGGTCATTTCGACTTTAGATAAGAATGTACAAAAACATGTACTCAAAACGGTTGATATTCATCATAAGCGACTATCTGAAAATGGAATTCACAACGCAGCTGTTTTGATTCTAGATATAGAAAATGGAACAGTAGTTACTTATGTTGGGAATGTTAAAAATAAGAATCCAGAACACGGTGGTGACGTAGATGTGATTAAGGCACCAAGAAGTACAGGGAGTATATTGAAACCATTTTTATACGCAGGGCTTATTAATGAGGGGGCAATTACACCAAAGATGCTTATCGAAGACGTTCCCATAGTTTTATCAGGGTACGCACCGAAAAACTACAATGAAAAATTTGATGGTGCAGTACCTGCCGAAAGAGCCTTGTCGAGGTCTTTAAATGTTCCCATTGTTAAAATGCTAAAAGACTACGGCGTTCAAAAATTCCATAATCAATTAAATAAAATGGGAATGACGACAATTAATAGACCTTCAACGGATTACGGTCTTTCCTTAATATTGGGTGGTGCTGAAGCTAAATTATGGGATTTATGTGGTGTGTATGGAAACATGGGTGTAATATTGAATCAATACGCTGCGGGTAATGAATTTAAACCCACTGGTTTTTCTTTCGTTCAAAATCAATCCGTAAAGAGCCAATTTAATTACCACATTCAGCCTGCTGCTGTTTGGGAAACTTTTAATGCAATGTTAGCCGTATCTCGTCCCGATGATGATGTTAACTGGCAAGCTTTTGAAACAAGTCAGAAAATAGCTTGGAAAACGGGAACAAGTTTTGGGTTTAGAGATGCCTGGGCAATTGGAGTGTCTAGAAAATATGTTGTTGGTGTTTGGGTAGGCAATGCCGATGGAGAGGGTCGGCCTGGTTTAGTAGGTGTAAAGGCTGCAGCACCCTTACTTTTTGATGTGTTTGATCGATTGCCAAAATCAGATTGGTATGAACTGCCTTACGATAATATGGCATTGGCTGAAATCTGCAGACAGAGTGGTCATCGAGCCTCTTCGATTTGTGAAACCATAGATACCACCTGGATTCCTTCAACTGCGCTTAGATCAACAATATGTCCTTATCACCAAACCGTTTTCTTTGACCATACGGGCGAATACAGAGTACACAGTGATTGTGAATTGGTTCATAATATGACTACAGCGACAAGATTGGTTTTGCCCCCAATAATAGAATCTTATTACAAGTCTAAGCATCCTAAATTTGAATCTTTACCACCTTTCAGAAATGATTGTGATGCTGAAGAGGACAACCCTATTGCGTTAATTTATCCTAAAAAACAAAGCTCAATATATGTACCGATGACATTTGATGAGGAAAAAGGCAACACCATTTTTGAAGCAAGTCACAGAGAAGATAATGCAGTACTTTATTGGCACTTGGATGAGTATTATTTAGGAGAGACTACAGGAATTCATCAGCAGGTTTGTCAGCCTGCAGAAGGCAATCATGAGCTAACTGTAATTGACCATACGGGAAGATCAATTACCAGAAAATTTAAAGTTATTGGGAAGGGGGTAGATTAATCGATTTTCGATGCTCAATCCAAAGGATTATGGGGATAAGAAAATGGGGCACTCTTATCATAAAGGCAAATAGATATTGGCCAATCCAGTTATCTAAAAAATCAACATTAAAACTGGTTGTTATCCTTGCTATTGCTGTAATAAATCCCCACAGAATGCCATAGACAAGTGCAGCACTTAAGAATTTTGGAATGAAAATAGAAATGGCAAAAATAAAATCGAAGACACCAAATACTATCAAGGCATTTCGTGCAATTGTTTCATGTACGTCAAAACCTTTTATCATCATGTCAATGAAATACCCTGGTTGTGGATAATAACCTACGGCAAACAAGCCATGGCCAACAAAGGTAAATCCGATAGCCCATTTCATTAGGGCTACTACCCAATTGTTATTTCTATTATGTGTAATAGAAATCAAAAGAATAGGGGTAAGTATTTGAGCGGCATTTTCAAGCAGTATTCCGATATAGAAATTCTTCGAGTAGAATGAAGAAAAAACAAGAATGGTTAAGCAGAATGTGGCCAGGTACAGTGGCCACCTTAAAAGTTTTCTATGCTGTTTTAAGAATAATGCCGAAATGGCAGCAATAATGAAGATAATTCCAAAATAGTAGTCAATGCTAAGAATAAAATTTTCTGCTAAACGATTGGTATACAATTGGTGTAAACTGGTGTCGAAGTACCATGCCAGCACCTTGCCAAAGCCTTGCGGATCTAAAAGTACATTACCCAGATTCGTTTTCCACCTAAGGCATTCCCAGGCGTGACCAAGAAGCATTACAGAACAAGTAATTCTAATTAGCAATAATATAATGTTGCGTTGTTGCAATTGAGCTTGTGAAGTCTTAATTTTACTTTTTTAGTGTAAATAGTTTAAAATCATATTAACAAATTTATGAAACGTTACTGGATTATAGTTTGTATTGTCTTTTTGTCCTTAGAAGTATGTTCTGCGACCAGAAGGTATAGACTATCCGTAAACGAAGATCCTGCTATTTCAATGACCATTGGTTGGGAACAAGTTTCTGGAACCGGGGCAACGGTTTATTATGGCCCAGTTGATTATGGTACTGCCTATCTTTCTTATCCCATGAATCAATCAATTGATAGACAAGTAAGTGCCAAAGGGATGTCTAATTGTTTTGTTCGATTGATTTCTTTGCTGCCAAATACAGAATACTATTTCGTAATTCATGATTCAGAGGGGACGAGCCAGAGAATGTGGTTTAAAACGCTTCCTCAATTTAGCAATGAGCCAATTTCTCTTATTGCTGGCGGTGATTCCCGAATATACCTGGATAACGCTGCAAGAGTAAATGCCAATTCTCTCGTAGCCAAATTAAAACCTGACGCGATTCTGTTCGCAGGGGACTTTACGTGGTTAGATCTGGATTTAGAATGGCAAGACTGGTTTGACGACTGGCAACAGACTATAGCGTCTGATGGACGAATGAGTCCTGTAATTGTAGCTCGGGGAAATCATGAGTACATTACTCAGGAAGTACATGACTTGTTTGATACGCCATCTATTGATGAGTATTTTGCATTAACCCTTGGTGGTGACCTTCTTCGTCTGTATACGTTAAACACAGAAATAGCTATTGGAGGTGTGCAAACGACATGGTTGGAAAACGATTTGATTGCTACAGGAGACAACGTTGAATGGAAATTTGCCCAATATCACAAGCCAATGCGTCCTCATGTATCTACCGAGCCGGAGGGCAATGATCAATACAACTATTGGTCTCAATTTTTTTATGACTATGGTGTAAGGCTTGTTTTGGATTGCGATAGCCATGATACGAAAATTACTTGGCCCGTAGAACCTTCTACCAGTGCTTTAAGTGAAGAAGGTTTTGAAAGAGAGGACATTAATGGTACTGTATACATTGGCGAAGGTGGTTGGGGAGTTCCATTAAGAACCAATGATGATAATAAAGTCTGGACCAGGGATGCGGGAAGCTACAATTCCTTTCAATGGATTATTGTAGAACGTGATACGGTTCAAATTCGAACAATTATCACCGATAATGCCTCGGTCGTATCAGAGGTACTCAATTCAGATCGCTTCACACCTCCTGCTAATTTAGATATTTGGAATCCTTCCAATGGTTCTGTTGCCTATTTGTTAAACAATAAGTATCTAGGAAGGCCAATGGTGGATGTAACCTATCCTTATCATCATCAATATTTTGGTACTCCACAACTTGCTACAATTGAAGTTAATGCAGCTGATACCAATGGAACTGTTGAATACGTAGAATTTTTTATCAATGACACACCCATCGGAACAGATTCTATATTTCCGTATACATTTGATTGGACTATGCCGATGGATGGTTCTTATTACATTACGGCTTGGGCTTTTGATGACGATGGAATACATAATATTTCAGATGACATTCAAATATTTGTTGGTAATATTAATATTACAGTTCAAATTCAGGCGTCTGATGATGATGCAGAAGAGTATAAGAGTGATGGGTCCGTTGACTTGACAAGTGCAGATTTAGAATTCTGTGTAGAAGAATGGATTTGGCCTATTTCTGATGAAGATCAATGGCTTGGTTTGCGTTTTCAAGGTATTGACATTCCAGAAGGTGCTATTGTGAGCAGTGCCTATATAGAATTGACGTCCGATGAGTCGCAAACAAGTGGTGCTAGCATCATTATCTATGGCCAGAATGAAGACAGCCCTCTGCCTTTTACCAATTCAAATAATGACATTTCTACAAGATCTAGAACAACTTCCAATGTAGTTTGGACACCTAATGGATGGAGCGCCGAAGAGGTAGGTGCAGATACACAATCGGACGACTTATCTGCTATTGTTCAGGAAATTATAGATAGGCCAGGTTGGACTCCGGGTAACAACATGGCATTTATATTTGAAGGTAGTGGAACAAGATCGGCTTATTCATTTGATGAGTCAGTTTCGAAGTCCGCAAAGTTATACATTACAGTTTCTGGCCCATTAGCGGTAGCTGAGCAAGAACATTTGAATTTTCATGTTTATCCAAATCCGGCAAGAGACTTATTACATTTTAATCTGCCTAAAGACAGTAAAAATGTGGAAGTGAATATATTTTCTATGAATGGCAGCCTGGTGCAAAGAGAAATCATTGCCAGTGGATTAAGTACGTTTGTTCTCGATCCATCGGTGCGTCCTGGGATGTATGTAGTCGAAATAATTAATAATAATCAACGGAAAAGTGAACGTGTCATCATTCAATAAATTTAAATTAATACTGCTGTTTTTAGTCTCGGCTTGGAATGCAGAAAGTCAAGAAAAGCATGATCGGACTTCGCTCATTCCGGCCTTAGCTCCGTTTTATCATGGAGTAGCATCAGGTGATCCTTTGCCTAATCAAGTGATTTTATGGACGAGAGTAACTCCTGATTCCACCGTATTGATAACAGATTCGATAGAAGTATCGTGGAGAGTTGCTACTGACACAGCAATGATGTCAGTTGTTACGAGTGGCTCAGCATTTACGAATGCAGAGAAGGATTGGACATTTAAAGTTGATGTTGCAGGTCTTGCCGCTGACGCCTGTTATTATTATGATTTTTATGCATTAAATACACCATCTATGACTGGCAGAACATTTACTGCACCTGTCGGTGATGTGGACAGTTTGAGGTTTGCTGTAGTTTCTTGTTCCAATTACGAGCATGGATATTTTAACGCTTATGCACGATTGCTACAACGGAATGATTTTAGTGCCGTACTGCATTTAGGCGATTACATTTATGAGTATGAAACTGGGGGCTATTCCGCTAACATCGCTGGACGAGATAACGAACCAATCAATGAAATCATTACACTTACAGATTACCGAGTAAGGCATTCACATTACAAGTTAGACAATGACTTGAGAGCACTGCACCAGCAATACCCATTCATCACTGTTTGGGATGATCATGAGTCAGCCAATGATTCTTACAAAGATGGTGCTGAAAATCATACGGAGGGACCAGAAGGATTATGGGTTGATAGAAAAGCCTATTCTATGCAGGCCTATCATGAATGGATGCCAATTAGAACGGCTCCAGGAAGCGGTAGCATATACAGGTCAATAGAATATGGAGATTTATTAAAGTTTTACATGTGCGACACGAGGTTGGAAGGACGAACGGAGCAGGCTACAGGTAGTAATGACTCTACCAGATCTATGCTGGGACCCGTACAATACGATTGGTTAATTAACGAATTGGATAATTCTTCTAATCAATGGAATATTTTGGGGCAACAGGTAATGATGGCTCCATTAGAATTGTTTGGCAGCCCATTAAATAATGATCAATGGGATGGCTACGCATGGGAACGTGGGAAAATTTATGACCACATTTTAGCTAATAATATAGAGAATTTTGTTGTTCTTACTGGTGACATTCATACTTCCTGGGCGAACGACCTTCCAGGATCTGGATATGATGCAAGCACCGGAGCCGGTTCTATTGGAGTAGAATTCGTTGTTACTTCGGTTACCAGTCCGGGATTACCGCTTTCGGTTCCGAGTTCTACCATTCAATTAGAAAATGATCATATGCAATTTATTAATCTTACAGATCATGGATATATGATTTTGGATGTTAACAAACAACGTGCTCAGGCAGATTGGTTTTACTTCACGGATATAACAGTACCATCTACCAGTGATTATTTTGGGGATGGCTGGTATGTAAATGATGGTGAAAGAAATTTAAATCAGGCTTCTGGCTTAAGTACTGCTGCCAGTGATTACAATTGCCAATATGCACCAGTGGTATCGACAAGTACCAGGATTACTGAACCTTCCAAAGATTTGGCCATTTTTGGTGTTTATCCCAATCCTTTTAATCATGCGTTTACGGTGCAGTATTACTTATTTAATGATGTTCCAATCTCTCTGAAAATAATCAATATAGCTGGACAAACGGTTTATCAAGATGATTTGTACGATGCTTCTCCAGGGTTAAATTACATGAAGCTTTCAGCGTCTGGATTAGCCCCAGGATCTTACCAGCTAATTATTTCTTCGGATCACCAAAGAATTTCAAAGCGGTTAATAAAATTGAATTGACTACTTTGAAAAAGAAGTTTGTATGTTGTGACCTTAACCATTAGAGCAATTTCGCTATGGTAGAATTGGCCTAATTTTTGAGAAGTCGTAGCCAGTTGTTTATCGAAATACTATATTTATTAATTGTAATATTTTAACAATGAAAATTGGTTTAAGACTTACCATATTATTTTTCACTATTGGATTTTCGTCGATTACAGTAATCGGATACTTGTCTTATGATCAAGCCAAAACCGCATTAGAAAGAGAGTCATTTAATCGGCTTACTGCAGTCCGGGAAATGAAGGCGACACAAATAGAGGATTACTTTAAAGAAATTAGAAGTCAAGTAGAAACTTTTTCTGAGAACCATTCGGTAATTCAGGCAATGGTGGATTTTAAGGAAGGTTTTAGGGAAATACAAAATGAAGTAGTTGCGACACCTGAAAATGAAGAATTGCTCAAGCTATATTACAAAGATCAGTTTTTACCCGAACTAAATCCGAATCTCAAAACGGTTGCGATTATGGAAGATTTTTATCCTCAAGAAGAAAGGGTGAAATTATTGCAAGAGCTTTATATTTCTGCTAATCCTAATCCAGCTGGAAGCAAGCGTTTTCTTACGTCAACAAATGACAGTTCTACCTACGACCTAGCGCATGTTCAATATCATCCGATATTGCGCAACTTTTTGGAAAAATTTGAATTTCATGATTTGTTCTTAGTAGATGACCAAACCGGCGATATTGTTTATTCTGTTTTCAAGGAAGTAGATTTTGCGACCTCTTTGTTAAACGGCCCATTCAACAATACAAATTTTGCTCGAACGTTTCGTTCTGCTGTTGCTTCTGATAAGAAAAATTTTATTTCTATTGTTGATTTTGAGCCTTATAAGCCTTCTTATAATCAGCACGCTTCATTTATATCATGCCCCATTTATGATAAAAATGAAAGAATAGGTATTTTGATTTTTCAAATGCCGATTGACAAGATTAATAACATAATGACTAATCGACAGCAGTGGTCGAAAGTAGGCCTAGGAGTAAGTGGTGAAACTTACATTGTTGGGCATGATTTTACATTACGTAATCAATCTAGATTTTTAATTGAAGATCGGGCACATTACTTTGAAATGATACAAGACATTGGGATATCTCAAGACACCATCGAGATGATTAAAAATTTCGGGAGTACTGTTGGACTGCAAAAAGTAGAAACGGAAGGCACATTCTTAGCTCAAAGTGGGGAAACGGATACCAAAATATTTTCAGATTATAGGGGGGTAGACGTATTATCTGCCTATAGACCACTTCATATTGAAGGATTGGATTGGTCCATTCTAAGCGAGATTGATGAGTCGGAGGCTTTTCAGGCTGTAGATTCATTAAAACAGTCTATTGTATTGGTCTTTTTAGTGCTTATTTTATTAATAATTCTTACTTCATTACTTTTTGCTAGAGGCATTACTAAGCCAATTAAGGCACTGACTAGAAGTTCAAAAGAATTGGCAAGGGGTAATCTGGATGCAAAAATACATGTTAAAAGAGCAGATGAGATAGGCATTTTGGCGTTGAGCTTTAAAAGCATGCGCGATTCAATTCATAAGTTGGTTCAAGATTTAAAAGACATTAATTCAAATCTTGAGAATAAGGTGGCTGATAGAACAAAGGAGCTTCAATTGCAGAAAGATTTAATGGAAGAAAAGAATTTAGAAATTCTTGATTCAATTACGTATGCTGAAAGACTACAACAGGCTATTTTGCCTCCTTTGAAACAGGTAGTAGATAAAGTTGAAGATATTTTCATTCTCTATAAGCCTAAAGACATTGTATCTGGTGACTTTTATTGGATGGCAAGTACAGATGATAGAATTTTAATTGCGGCGGTAGATTGCACTGGTCATGGAGTTCCAGGTGCTATGGTGAGTGTTGTAGGGTCAAATGGACTTTATAGATGCATTAAAGAATACGGATTGTCTAAACCTTCGGAAATATTAGATCAATTAACAGATATCGTTATTGAAACATTCGAAGCGGATGGTACACAGGTAAAGGACGGGATGGACATTTCACTGTGTTCCATTGATAGGGAATCAAGATTAGTGGAATTTGCCGGTGCCAACAATCCACTATGGATTTCTAAGGGCGAATCCACATCAGCTGAAAGTATTATTGAAATAAAGGGAAACAAACAACCCATTGGTGCATTTGAACACAGAAAACCGTTTACAAATCATTCCATACAATTAGAAAAGGGAGATTCGATTTACATGTTTACGGATGGCTTTGCAGATCAGTTTGGCGGTGAAAAAGGAAAAAAATTTAAATACAAACCCTTTAGGAATCTTATAGCAGAAAACAGTAATTTGCCAATGGAGCAACAAAGAACACATCTCGACTATTCTTTCGAGAAATGGAGGGGTGAGTTTGAACAAGTTGATGATATTTGTCTAATTGGAATAAGACTCTAATAAATTCATATAATGTCTAAGGAAAAGAAAAAATCAGTCTTTAAAAGACTACTCAAGTGGTCGTTCATCAGTTTTATTTTGCTACTAGGCGCAGTGATTGTTCTTCCGTATCTGTTTAAAGATGAGATCATTGATTTTATTGAAAATGAAGTAGAAAAAACACTAAACGCTAAGTTGGAGCTTGGTGAAGTCGAACTTTCTTTCTTATCTACATTTCCAAATTTCACGTTAGAAACAAGTAATACCCATCTTATAGGTGTAGAACAATTTGAAGGTGTTCAACTTTTTGGTTCGAAGCAATTAGAAGTAACATTGGATTTAAATAGTGTGCTCTTTGGTGACACTTATGAAGTGAAGCAAATCCATTTAATAGAACCCGAAATTAATGTGGTCGTGACTAAGACAGGAAATGCGAATTACGACATTGTTAAATTGGACACTAACGCAGCTGAAGGAAAGGAAGATTCTACTGAAGGGGCGCCATTTAAATTAGCATTGCAAGACTATCAGATTGAAAATGCCAATATATCGTATGTTGATTCGTCTATGGATTTTGGTATTGTATTGGAAGAATTTTATCACAGCGGCCAGGGCGATTTTACATTAGACGAACTAATTTTACAGACTAAAACAACCAGCTCAAAAGTGTCATTACAATATGATGGTATTACTTATCTGCGTGAAGTAGTAGCTGACATTGACTGTGCTTTAAAAATGAATTTAACGACCATGAGATTTGAGTTTGACGAGAATAATGTTCAACTAAATGATTTAGTACTTGGATTTAGTGGCTGGTTCGAAATGGCTGAAGATTTCTATGATATGGACATTGAATTGGCTTCCAAAGACACGAAGTTCAAGCAATTATTATCGATGGTTCCAGGTATTTATAGTCCTGATTTTGGCGCAATTAAAACAGATGGTACAATTGGGTTTTCCGCAAGAATTTTTGACAAATATTCAGAAAAGTCTATACCAGGATTCGATGTTAATCTAGATGTTAATAATGCCTTCTTTAAATACCCAGAATTACCTGGTCGAGTTAGTAATATTGATGTGCATACTAATTTACAGCGAGCTCCAGGTGAAGATTTAGATAACCTAGTAATCAATATGGAAAAAGCACATGCTGAATGGGCAGATAATTTTATTGATGCTAAACTGCGATTAAGTCAGCCCGTTTCTGATCCTAAATTTTCTTCTGCGGTGAATAGTTTCATTGATTTTGCTAGCATACAACAAGTGATTCCAATGGAAGACGACGAATCTTATTCTGGGGTACTGGAAACGAATATTCTGGTAAGTGGTTTAATGTCTGATGTTCTTGAAGAGCGCTACACTGAAGTAAATGCATCTGGGAAGGCAAGTTTAAGCCAAATGATTATCAAGACAATGGCAGTGCCGTATTCGGTTGAAGTAAATGATGCTGTCTTATTATTTAATCCTCAAAACATTAGTTTAGTTCAATTGGATGCAAAATTGGGGCAATCAGACCTAACTGCGCGTGGTACTTTTACAAATTACTTAAGTTATGTTTTTAACGAAGAGGCACTGGCGGGAGAATTTGCAGTAAACTCGACTTTTATGAACCTAGATGAGTTAATGGCATTGCCTGTTGATGAAGAAGATGAAGAGGTTCAGGTCGTTGAAACGGAAATAACAGAAGCAGCAGAAGCAGCACCTTTTGCATTACCCATAAACATCAATTTTACATTAAGCTCTAACATCGATGAATTAAAATACGATGGCATTACGATAGAAGAGGTGAGAGGAAACGTGGTATTAGCCAATGGAATTGCGACACTAGAAGGTGTTGGAATGAACTTGCTTGGTGGTAGTTTGTTGATGGATGGAATTTACAATACCCAAAACCCGAATGAACCAAAAGTTTCTTTTGATTTTGATTTAAAGGAAATGGATATTAATCAAAGGGCTCAATACTTCAATACAGTTGATAAATTGATGCCGATTGCCAGTAAATGTCAAGGAATATTTTCTTCAAAAATGAGTTTTAATTCTGCTTTAGACCGGAACTATATGCCAATCTATGAGACAATTTTTGGAGATGGAAATTTTGCCACTAGTACAGTATTGGTTGAAGGATTTGAGCCCCTAAATAAATTAGCAAAAGCAATCAAAGTTCAAAAACTTGCAAAACAAACCATTAATGATGTTAGCTGTTATTTTAAAATCATTGATGGAAAAGTTCTTGTTGAGCCATTCGATATTCAATTGGGTGGCATAGCGACTAAAATTGAAGGAAGTACTTCTTTTGAACAAGATCTTGACTACGACATTCTGATGGAAATTCCGCGTAAGGAATTGGGAAGTCAGGCCAATACGCTGATCGATGGATTAATGTCACAAGCTGCAGGTAATGGCGTTAATCTGGATTTAAGTGAAGTGATTCCAGTTAAAATAAAAATGACTGGCACAGTGACAGATCCTGAAATCAGTACTGATTTTAAAGATCAGGGAAAACAAGTTGTAGCTGATATTAAGGGTCAGGTTACTGATAAAATCAATGACGAATTGGAAAATATGGATGCTGAGTTAAAAGCGAAAGCGGAAGCACTGATGAGTGCGGCTAGAATGAGAGCAGAACAAATCAAGGCAGAGGCAAAAAAACAAGGAGATGCAATTCGTAATGAGGGAAAATCATTGGCCAATAGTACTCGGAATGAAGGTGACAAGCAAGCCCAAAACTTAATAAAAGAAGCTAAGAAAAAAGGAACCATAGCAGCGAAATTAGCGAAGCCGGCTGCTGAAAAAATACGTAAAGAAGCGAACCAGCAGGCCAGTAAAATCGAAATGGAAGCAGAAAACAAAGCGGTAGCAGTAGAAAAAGAGGCCAATAATAAAGCTGAAAAACTAATTGCTGAAGCGCAAAAGAAAGCAGATAAAATTAGATTAGAAAAAAGGGCAGGAGACTAGTCCAAATGATTAATAAAACCAAGTTTCGGCTTAATTTAAGCTCAAAAGCCATGTTTCGGCCTCTTTTTTTGTCGTAAAAACTTTCATTGGTACGCTAGGTTTCTGCACATTTACGATGAAATTGGCAATAAGCTTTTGAGGGAGTGATTTGGTAAGTATTGCTAAAGCAATTATAGAATCAGAAACCTCTTTTGAAGTAGTCCATTTTCGAGACTCTTGGTCACAAAAATTCAACTTACTAGACTCGACAAGTATCTTGCGTGGAATGCCGTTGGAAATGGTTACTATTTGTTGGTTAATTTCTTTTGACTCTTTAATGGTAAAATAGATTCCTTTTTTTAGTTTAATTTCTATGATAGAATTGTTGCGCAGAATAAATTCCGAGTGCGTAGTAGAAGCAGCCTTAATTATTTCTTGTGGGTTCATATTTGGCTAAAATTAAGTGTGCTAAAAATATAAAAAAGGACTTTCTTTTGAAAGTCCTTTTCGGCATTGACTATAGGAATAATTGAATCTATAGTTAGACGCAACTATTAATCGGTAAGCACATCGTTATTTTCATCTAGAGGTGTAATGTTTTCTGTTATCTCCATTTCTATTTGATTTGTATTTATTTCGTTATTGGCTGCAGAAAAATTCCATTGGGCAATCAACTCAGAATTGGATCCTATCCGGTATAGTTCATAAACGACATTGTTATTAGAAATTGAGGTGTCTTTGAATGAGTATCTTAATGGAAGATTATTTAGATTTTTAAATCCGCTTTTTATTCCAATAGATTCCATAGTTCCATCCGGGTTGAGTTTTACAAGAGAATACATGCATTTTTCTGTTTCTAAATTGATGGTAACATTAAAATAAACAGCATCATTTTTAACGACTATTGCTTTCTTGTTCTCGATGTTATAAGTTGGAGCTGACTTCTTGTGTTCAGAAGAATAAGTTAGGTTAGATGCGTAAAGCTGGCTTGTTAAAAGGCTTAAAGAAAGGATTGTGGTCGTAATTAACTGTTTCATTTTATTCGATTTAGATGTTACAGTCAAATTTACGGGAAGGATAGGGTGATGGATTACGGTTCTTTCCCAATTGGTGAATTTAGTTTCCCAATTGTCTTCTAAAGCTATTTTATAAGTTTCTTAGAATTAACTAATTATCGTGAAGAGCTTGCTAACACTTCCATTAATGCTTCCTTTCTCCGCACAGAGACATCAACATGAGAATCATCAGAAAGAATGATGTAACCGCCTTTGCCTTTTATGTATTTTTTAATTTGTCTAAGATTAACCATGTTTGATTTGTGAACTCGAAAGAACATGCATTCTTCAAGTAGTTCTTCAAATTCTTTTAGTGGCTTAGATACCATTACTTTTCTTCCATCCAACATATGAAATTTACAATAGGCTCTATCTGCTTCACATCGCAAAATTTCATTTATTTCGTAAAAGTCTATTCCATCTGAAGTCGGTAAGGCTATCTTTTCAAAATCGAAGCTTTCATTTTTCCTGTTTTCTCGTAATACTTCGTATTTCTTCTTGAGGAGAGAACCATTGCTGTTGTTATCAAGACTACTGATGGCTTTTTCAACTGCAGTCTTTAACTCATTAATATTGATGGGTTTAAGTAAATAATCCAGTGCTGCAAACTTGATTGCTTTAATTGCGTAATCTGCATGTGCGGTTGTGAAGATGACTTCGAAATTCGGATTTTGAATTCCTTCCAGCAAACTGAACCCATTACCACCAGGCATTTCTATGTCAAGAAAAACAATGTTTGGTTGGTGTTCTTCTATCGCTTTTTTAGCCAAAGCCACAGACGGTACAGTTGACACAACTTTAATGTCGTGGCAAAATTGGTCAATCATTTTAGCTAGACCTTCTCGGTTGTTTTCCTCGTCATCTACAATTATTGCTTTTAACATATTCAGTAGTATTTATGTTCAGTTTTTTTGGTCTTTCACTAAAAAATGCTTGGGCGTTAGCAATCTTCAGTATTCATTTATAATCATTAAAGAATCTCCCATTGAGAGATTAACGGCATTCTAACGATTACTTTGGTTCCATTTATTTCTCCATCAGCATGGACTTGATCTTGCATTTCGGTTTCAAATCCTTTACCGATGGCATTGTTAAGCATTTCCATACGAACCTCGGTTAATGACATGCCTTTAGATTCGTAACCTCCTACCTTCATTTGCTTCAATTCATTCGCTTTTTTTCTACCTACACCATCGTCTGTTATAATACAATTCAAAAACGTATCGTTTCTACTAAAGGTCACCTGAATATTTCCTTTACCTTCCTTATTTCCAATACCGTGAACTATGGCGTTTTCAACGAAGGGCTGGATTAACATTGGAGGTACCATAATGTCTTCAACGTCTATGTTTTCGGAAACTTCAATATTAAAAAATAATTTCCCTCTAAACCTGTCCATCTCTAAGTTAAGATAAGTTGTTAAAAAATCAATTTCAGTTTGAAGAGATATAAATTCTTTATCGGAATTATTAAGAGAGGTACGAACCAGTTTAGAGAACTGAGAAATACTTTCAATAGCCACTTCCTTATTTTCTTCCATCACATGAAATTGTATTGAATTGAGCACATTAAAGATGAAATGGGGATTCATTTGCGAAATCAAAGACCTTAGCTTGTATTGCAAGGCTTCTTGTTCCTTTAGGCTCAGTTCAGCGTTTATTAATTCTTGAGATCGAATAGGGCATTCACTCGGGCTTTTAAAATGATGGCATTGATTGGCTTTTCAATAAAGTCATTGGCGCCATATTCAAAACAGTCTGCTAATGTGTCATTGTCGCCTTCACCAGTCATCATAATTACAGGAATGGTTGACCAAGCATCATTTGCTTTAATTCTCTTCAATAGCTCAATGCCGTTTATTTCAGGCATATTTACGTCAATCAAAATCAAATTAAATGGGTCTTTCTCTAATCGTTGCAATGCAAAACTAGGTTTCGGTACAAAGGCGACCTCATGACCAAAACTGGAGATGAGTTCAGTCAATTGCTCAATAACTAAGCGGTCGTCGTCGATAATTAGTACACTGCTCATTTGAGTTTTTCCAATTCTGAGATTAATACAGTTTCGTTCCCGTCATAAATAGCGTCTGAAATTAGTTTGAGGTTCGCATCAATTTCTATTTTATGCTGCTTACAATAGTTTTTTAAATGATTTAAATTTTCTAGCAATTTTTCGGATTCAAATATGGGCGTTTCTAGTATTTGATCAATTTTTAATGAAAATTCAGCCGCATTTTTTTCGGGTACATCTACTTTTGTATCTATCCTTTCATCATTGTTGCCAAAATCAAGTTGATCGGGCTTTACATGACTGAATTTTGATAAAGTGTAAAGTAATTTATTTAAGTCCAGTGGTTTTGTTAAGTAATCTACCACTCCTGCATCATAGGCCATTTTTCGCGTTTCAGCGAAGGCATCAGCCGAATATGCAATAATTGGTATCGCATGTAGCTCACTATTTGATTTGATTTGTTGAATGGTCTCGAGGCCGTCCATTCCGGGCATGTGCATATCCATTAAGATTGCATTTGGCCTATGCTCTTCCACTTTTTGAATGCCTTCTATTCCATTATTTGCAACAATCAAATCCACATTAACTCGTTCCATCAGGGCTTTAACGAGGTCCTGATTAAGCACATTGTCTTCTACTAAAACAATTTTAAAATCATTTTCGAAAACGACAGAATCCAGATTTGTAAATTGATTTTCAGTTTTGGTATCTGTCGGGTTGGCTGCTATCAGAGGGATGGTTACCTTAAAAGTGGAGCCTATTGATTTATCACTCTGGGCTGTAATGCTTCCATTCATTAAGTTTACAATACTTCTAGAGATGGCTAGGCCAAGTCCTGAACCCCCAAACTCACGGGTTACTGAGGTATCTTCTTGTTCAAAAGGATCAAAAATACTTTCCAATCGGTTAGCGTCGATGCCAATTCCCTCGTCAATAATATGAAAAGCAAGGCGCTCGGACTGTTTTTGTGCATTGATCTTTACTTTTTTACCAGATGGAGTAAATTTGATCGCGTTAGCAGTCAAGTTCATTAAAACTTGCATAATTTTTGTCCTGTCACCATAAATGTAATTAGGTAATTTTTCATCTATTTCGTAACTGAAATTGATTTTTTTGTCTTTGGCCGCAGATTTGTTAATGTGATAGACATTTTTAATAATCTGTTCAAGTTTAAACTCCTCATTATCTAATTCCAGTTTGCCTGATTCGATTTTACTTAGGTCAAGAATGTCATTAATGATTGCAGAAAGGTTTTTGCTGCTCATTTCAATATTATCCAAATAAGTCATTGATTTATCAGAAAAACCTTCTTTAGTAGAAATCCCTTTCATTATTTGACTGAATCCTAATATTGCATTTAGTGGAGACCTTATTTCGTGACTCATGTTGGCTAAAAAGTTTGTTTTCGCATTACTCGCACTTTCAGCCAAGTTTTTAGATCTTTCAAGCTCTTTCTCAATAATTCGTCTTTCAAAGATCTCATGACGAAGCTCAGATGTTCTTCTTTCAACTGCAGCTTCAAGATTTTCGGTAAAACGTTTGATTTCTTCTTTACTTTGATGATGCTCGATAGAGATTTTTAATATGTTATTGATGGCATTTATTGCATCCGTTTCTTCGTTCGTTACTTCTTTTTCAGTATCAAAGAAGATGATAATGACTCCTCGAATCCCTAAATGTCTCGATACAATTGGAAAAGCATAGCCCGTGTTTGAAAAATCAACTAATTCATTGTCGTCAACAGTAAACCTGGCATAATCTCCTTTTGTATTTTCTTTAATGACCGCTTCAGGATACATACCTGCGAATTTCAAATTGAGAAAAAATGGCTCATGCTTTTTTGAGTTGGCTCCAATCAGATTGAAACTTTGTTCAATTCGGTTGTAATTATAAACGGCCGCAAGCATTTCCCCAGAACGTACCTCTTCAAAAGAGCGAAGTGACTGCTGAACAATTCGCCTATAATCAACACTTTTCGCAACATTTTCAAGTAAAATTTGCTGGACGTGTTTGTTGCGTTCTTGTAGCTTTCGTACGGTTATGTCTCTAACAATTGCTCTCGAACCTAGGTAATTCTTTTGTTCATCAAAAATGGCTGAAGAGCTTATTTCAACGTATTTTGTTTCACCTTGTTTTGCAATGATTCTACCAATAAAATTTGAATGGAACTCACTAGTTTTTAGCTTCTGATAGAAAGCGTTTGAACGCTCACGATCAAGCGGATGAACAAGTTCTATTAAGCTAACTTTAAGAATTTCTGTCTTAGAATATCCAAATAGTTTTTGTGCAGCATAATTGGCAAGTATTATCTGACCGTCCTTATTCAGAGAGATTACGGAATCCTTTAAATTGTCTATAAGGTCAGTATACTTATTGTTTAATACCTTCAGATCTTTCTCAAATCGAATTTTTTTCAACACATTATTAGCCTGCTTCAAGTACCTTATGATGGCTTCAATAGATTCATTTTTTGGTTTTTCACTTAAAGTGAATGAGACGATACTTTTTACTTCATCTCCATATAAAATAGGTAGAAGAATGATTATTTTTATGTTGAGTATTTTAACAATCTTAGGAGCCAATTTTTTAAGGAATTTTTGCTCGACATGTTGCTCAATAAATTCTTGAATCTGTTTTTCACTGCTTATTATATTCGGCTCTTGAGTGCTTAATAATTTCCGAACATAATCGTTGGTACCCGGATCTGGAACTATGCTCTTTATTTTTACTTTGGATAAAGCTTCAAACTTACTTCTGACAGAGGATTCCATTTTTTCCGATACCATGTATAGTTTCTGTGAAACTGTATCGTAATCGTACAACCTTGTTGCTGTCGGTTTAATTATTTCAGATAATCCGTCTGTTATTTTTTTTGTCAAGAATGGAAGATTATCTTCTTTTTCGGCTGCTTGAATCAAGTTTTGAGTAAATAGAATTTCTTTATAAGATCTTTGTATTTCTGCCTGAGCTTTTTTCCGGCTAGAGATATCCCTCACATGATATTGGATAACTTCATGGCCTTCATACTGAGCAATTTTAGAACTTATTTCTACGGGTACAATTTGACCATCTTTTCGAATGTGGCCATGTTCATAAACTACTTTGCCCGAAGTTTCTATTTCTTGTTGAATCCAATTTTTCTTGACCTTGTCAAATGGAATATTTATTAAATCGATTGATTTTCCTATTAGCTCTTTCTTTTTATACCCTAATGTTTCAACTGCTTTTTTATTGATTTGTTTGAAAATGCCCTCTTTTCGCGAAACGATGTAGATTCCGTCGTTAGCATTCTCAAAAAGTGTTCTGAATTTAAGTTCACTTTCTTTTACAGCAAGCTCGGCTTGCTTCATTGCCGTTATGTCACTAAGAACAGCCATTCCTCCAATTTTCCTTTCATTCTGATCATAAAGGGGAGTAGCATTAACCGACAGATACATGCCTGTCTTTTTAATATACATTTCACAATTCCTTGTGGTAATACCAAATTTTACGGCCTTTGTTAGTGGAAGCTCGTCTTGATTGAAGGGGGTAATGGTATCGATTTCGTATAATTCATATTCTTCATTCCAGTTCGCAGTTTTAGAAGATTTAGATCCTATACCGAGCAATTCGGTTGATTTCTCATTCCAAACGAGAATTTTTAAATCATTGTCTGCAACTACCACTGCTTCGGTAGATTGTTGAATTACATTTTCAAGTAAATTGGAGTCATTGAATATCCCACTCACAGAATTTTTGTTGTCTGCTTTATGAGAATTTGAGTAAATACAAATTTGAACGAATGATTTTTGTTCAATACTGACGCAGTCAATGAATAATTCTACTTCACCTTGTTCTTTCAACGTCCAATTAAATGTTCGTTGGTCTTTTTCTTTGGACCGCAGGTATTTTTCGAGTTCTCCTATCTGTTTTTCAGTAACTGCGGAGGCAGTAGTTATATAGGCGATAAAATTGATTTCTTGAATTTGGTCAGAAGAAGAGATTTGGAAATAACGCATTCCAGCTTCATTAATAAAGCTCATTCGCAAGTTATTATCAAGTAATAAAATGGGTATTGGAACCGTGTTTATTGTTGATAAACCGTCTGACTCTAAAGGTGTTGACTTTAATTTCTCCAAGGTAAATCTATGGTTAAATGTTTTCCGGCTTTTGAATTCCGTTTTGGTAGTTTCAAACCTTTATACTGAATTTGTTGGAGTTTGTTCCAAAGTTTGCAATACATTATTCGTTTAAATGAAAATAAGCGTGACTATATTTTGTAGATTTAGGATGTGTATGGGCTGCATTTTATACTTGCTTTAATCCTGAAAGGGTTTGTTAGGAAACTATTATAGCTTGTTGGGAAGTTTTAAGATAACCGTTTCTTATTGATGCCGTATTCTTGCTGTAGAATTGATAAAGTGGATTTAATGATTTTTAGAAAACTAGCCATTATCCTTATTGTAAGTTTGAACATTACTTCATTGGGTTGTTTTGGTCAAGCCCCAGTTTCGGCTTTTAGTGCTACTAATACGGAAGGATGCGCACCATTTAGCGTGACATTTATTAATTCTTCAGTAGGAGCATCCTCTTATTACTGGGAATTTGGCGATGGAACATCTTCTGTTAATTCGAGTCCGACTGTAACTTATTTAACGCAAGGGTTCTTCACGGTAACATTGATAGTCACAGATTCGGCAGGGGATCAAGATACGTTGGTAATAAACGATTTTATCCATGTGGTCGATGATCCAATTGCTGATTTCTCAGCGATTCAGCTTGGTAATTGTGAAAATGATAACGTTGTTAATTTCAACAATGAGTCTACGAATGCTACGGAATTTCTGTGGGATTTTGGAGATGGTTCAACGGTAGTTGCTGAAAACCCAACTCACACATATTCAGCTTCGGGTACGTATTCCATAACACTTATTGCTTCCAATAATGTAGGATGTTCCCATGTGAAGCAGATTATGAGTGCAATAACTATTCATCCATTGCCCGATGTTCAATTTTCAGTGGATCAATACGCTTCCTGTGACCCTAATCAAATTTATCAATTTACGAATTTAACGGCCAGTGCTGTTTCTAGTTTTTGGGATTTTGGGGCCGGTGCTAGTTCGATATCTAGTGCGCCAACTCATAATTTTTCTGCTACAGGATTTTTTGATGTTTCGTTAATTTGTACGAATTCACATGGTTGCAACGATACGCTAATCAAAACCGATTTAGTTGAAAATTTTGAAGAACCTACAGTAGTTATTCATGCAAGTGATTTTGAAGTATGCGAGGGGGATTCTATTTTGTTTTCAGACTCAACCAATAATGCGGTATTTTATTATTGGGATTTAGGTAGTGGCATCGTAGATTCTAATAGTGTTGTATCTAAAGTGTATCTCGATAGCGGTAATTATGTTGTTGAACTCAGTGTAACGGACAATAATGGTTGTATTGGTTCAAATAGTATTCTTATTGCTGTAGAGTCGAGTCCCATAGTTGATATTCTGCCATCTGATTCAGTAATTTGTTCTGGTGAGGAAGTTGCATGGACGAATAACAGTATTAATGCGTTACATCATTCATGGAATATTAGTGGAGTAGGTGGATCCGTGGCATCAGAGCCAACCAATACCTATCCTATTCCTGGAAGCTATGATGTAGAATATCGCGCTACTTCGATTAATGGTTGTAAGACCTTTGCCAATAAGATAATTCTCGTAAATGGTTCTCAAAGTGATTTCACATTCAATGAAAATATGGGCTGTGCTCCACTCGATGTGCAATTTATTGATAATAGTATTGATGCGGCATCTTGGTATTGGAATTTTGGAGACGGCGATACATCTGTATTACCCAACCCTTCTCACGTGTTTAATGGTGATTCTGCTTATACTGTTTCATTAATTACTTCAGGATCTTTTGGTTGTCTTGATACCCTTATTATGCATTCATTAATTCAGATAACTTCAGATACATTGAGTATTGCAATTGCTGATACTGTTTCCGGTTGTTTGCCGTTTCCGGTAGACTTATCCAATAATATTATCGGATCAAATTCATGGTTTTGGGATTTTGGAGATGGTACTACCTCATCTCTAGCGCATCCAACTCATACTTACTTAACACCAGGGGTGTATACGGTCACTTTAACTACTCAAACTGCTAATGGTTGCTATTTAGTAGTTGATAATTATGCTACGTTTAAATTTGAAGATTTTGTCAGTGGTTTCTCCGCTGTTGAGGTTAGTTGTGATGGTCTAATAGTTGAATTTATAGATACAACAAGTAACTCAGTAAGCTGGGCATGGGACTTTGGTGATGGTTCTTTTTCTAATTCCCAGAACCCGATACATATGTTTAGTGATTCTGGTAGTCAGGACATACAATTGACTGTGATATCCTCGTCCGGATGTATGAGTAGCGTTTTAATAAATAACTTCATAAATTTTACCAATTGTACGATGAATGGTAGTAGTATCCCACCAGAATTAATTGGTACCCCAGTCCCTGGTGGTGGTATAACAACGGTTCCAGATTCTAACTATACAATGTACAGCTGTTCGCCTATGGCGGTCTATTACTACAGTCCATTTACAAATGCGACAAGTTGGTATTGGGATTTTGGCGATGGGACAACATCTACAACCGAAAATAATTATCATATCTATACTACACCTGGAACCTATGATGTTAACCTAATCGTACAAACTTCATCAGGACAAGATACAATGGAACTTATAGATTACGTTGTCATTCAAGGACCGGTTGCAAGTTTCACGAGTACAATCGATTATTCTTGCACCAGCAACTCCATTCTCTTTTCAGATAATTCAATCAATGCGATTGATTGGTTTTGGGATTTTGGCGACGGATCTACTTCTACTAGTTCATCACAGAGTCATACCTACCTTAATAGCGATATCATTATCCCTGTTAGTCTTGAAGTTACTGACACGAATGGTTGTCGGTCTTCGTATAGCTCGATGATTAGCTTAATGAGTTTTAATCCAATCTTTGTTTTTGAGGATACGATTTGTTTAGGTGAATCAATTGATTTCATGCCGGCAGACACTTCGTCTTATGTTTACTCTTGGGATTTTGGTGACGGATTTACGAGTACAGACCAGCTTCCTAGTCACATTTATCAAAGTCCAGGAACCTACCAAGTATCTGTTCAAGCGACACACATTTTGGGTTGTACAGATATTTATTTATTGGATAGTATTCTTGTCATAGGATTGGATCAAGGCATTATTGTATCGGATTCTACAGTTGGCTGTAAAGGCGATGTTTTTGTCTTGAGTCCGACAGATACTACAGCTGACTACTATTATTGGTATTTAGCACCATCAAACCCAGTAGTGTGGTATAAGTTTGATGGTGAAATGTATCCAGAGTTTCAAACTCCACATCCATTTACCTATGATGTTCTGCTTATAAGCTCCAAAGGATCTTGTATTGATACTGTTTTTATGGATTCCCTCATTGAGGTAAGGGAAGTTAATTCTAACTTCAATATAAATCAACTGGATTATTGTGAACCTTTTTTGGTTGAGGTAACTAGCCTAGGATCGACTGTTGTGGATTGGGAATGGAGTTATCTAGGAAACACAATGAATGGTCCCGCTTCTTTTCAAACCAATATTCCAAGCGGAGAAACTCAGTTTTTGTTGCAAGTAACCGACGACATTGGTTGTATATCGGAAGATTCACTGTCTATTATTCCAGATGCTATGATTGCTGCAATAGGCTCGTCTAATCCAGCTGGTTGTGTGCCCCACTCTGTTGACTTTCTCAGTGAGTCGAACAATGCGAATTCATGGTTTTGGGATTTTGGAGATGGCGTCATTTCCAATGTAGAAGCTCCGACACATACTTATTTAAACGCGGGTTCTTACGATGTTACTCTAATTGTGGGTTCACCAACCGGAAATTGTTTTGATACCATTGTGTATCCTGCATATGCGAATGTTTCTTTTCCCAATGCTGATTTTTCATATATCGGCAACTTTTCTTGTGCGCCAATGATTGTCGAATTTACTGATCTGTCGTCGGACGATACCGATTTAACATGGGATTTTGGTGATGGTGCTATTTCAAGTATGAGTAATCCGAATCATATTTATAATTTACCTGGGCATTACGATGTTTCATTAACTGCAATTGATTCAAACGGTTGTTCTCATACCAAATCAATGCCGAACGCTGTTTTCGTTCCGGGCCCTATCGCTGAATTTACCGCGTCTCAAACAACAGTGTGTGACTCAGGTATGGTTCAATTTACCGATATGTCTTCTTCTGCAGTCAGTTGGTCTTGGACATTTGGTGACGGTAACTCCTCAAATGCCCAGCATCCAAATCACATGTTTGATTCTCATGGATGGTACACAGTAGCGTTAATTGTTCAGGATTCTATGGGATGTGCCACTTCAGCCATTATGGATACCATGATTACAGTACTTGAAAGTCCAAAGGCACTTTTTACAGTAAGTGATACACTTGGTTGTAATCCTTTTACCATGACTATGACCGATCAGACAGTAGGAGCTGATTCTTGGATGTGGGATATGGGTGATGGAAGTCAGTTTGTATCTATGCCTTCAACGCATTATTTCTCTGATTCTGGTATTTTTAATGTCTCCGTAGTGGCCTCTATTCAAGGTGCATGTTTTGATACTTTCTCAGTGGCGATTCAAGTTGTAAATTTCGCTGACGCTTCAATTGATTCCGTCGCAGATTTGTGCCAACAAGATTTGGCAATTAATCTTACTTCAAACCAAATTGGTGGTATTTGGTCGGGAGTTGGTGTGGTTAATACAACAACGGGTATTTTTGACCCTAGTATAGCTGGCGCAGGCTTACATACCTTGTTTTATACCATGCCGGGCTCATGCGGAACAATGGATTCTACAGAAGTTTTAGTATTGTCTAATCAAGCTGCTACTATTAATGCCGTTAGTCAGGTGTGTGAAGGTCAGGCACCGATTACTATGTCTTCACTAAATCCTGGTGGTCTATGGTCCGGAATTGGAATCGTAGATTCTATATCGGGAGTTTTTGACCCTTCCGTGAGTGGTATTGGAAGTTATACGGTTTATTATGCGACTTCTAATGGAAGTTGTATGGACTTTGATAGTGCTCAGATAGATGTGGTTGTAGAGGCTAATGCATCTATTAATCCCGTTGATGGTCAATGTGAAACGGATAACCCAATTGTTATCTCTGCTGCTCAAAATGGTGGTACATGGTCAGGACCAGGAATACTGAATGCTTCCACCGGTGAGTTTGACCCCAGTATTGCGGGGGCGGGTACACATACAGTTATTTATGAGATAAGTGGAGATTGCGGAGATATTGATTCTGTTGAAATAGAGGTTTTTGAATTTATCGAGGCAACATTTGCGGCACCTTCAGCTGTATGTAATGGTGCTGACTTATTTTTAATTTCAAGTGCAAATTTGGGAGGGGTTTGGTCTGGAACAGGTATTGTTGATTCGATTCAGGGAGAATTTGATCCTAGTATTTCAGGCGTAGGTAATTTTTCAATTACTTATACAATCAATAATGGTCTTTGCTCTGATCAATCCATGAATCAAATTACCGTGCTACCAGATGAAGATGCTTCGTTCAGTAGTATTGGTCCACTTTGCGATAATGATGCTGCTCAAGCGCTAGTTGCAATGAATAGCGGGGGATTATTCGCAGGGATTGGAATTACAAGTGCTTCCGTAGGTTTATTTAATCCTGTTGTAGCGGGGCCTGGAGTTCACACAATTACTTATGCTATTGGTGGCTTATGCGGAGATACGGTATCTCATGACATCATTATTAACCCAACTCCAGAAATTGAAATTACATCAAGTGGTGTGAATGGCTGCTCATCATTGGAGGTGTCTTTTATCAGTAATTCATCTATTGTTGGTGGTCTATACAACTGGGATTTTGGTAATGGGCTTACATCAGAGCTTCCAAATCCAGAGATTACTTTTGGGCCTGGGCAATTTGTAGTTACCCTCACGTTTACTTCTAATGAAGGTTGCACGGATTCCGTTGCTTTACCTGGTTTGATTAATGTCTTAGATTCAATACCCGAAATCCCCGTAATTAAACGGGTTTCGGTTTTGTCAAACACAAGTGTCCTTGTTGACTGGGAAGAATCTGTAGATCCTTCTTTTAGAAGCTATAATTTGTTTAGAAAAAATTTAACAACCGGTGTTTTTGAGGAAATAGAAATTGTGAATGTTCTTGGGGCAACTAGTTTTATAGATGAGGGACTAAATACATTGCAAAATGTTTATTGCTATAAATTAATAGAGACAGATATTTGTGATAATTACATTGATGTTTTGGAAGCTGTAGAGCACTGTACAATGAATATTTCTGCAGAAATATCCGGAATACATCATGCCAATATATCTTGGACTCCCTATTTAGGTTGTTCAATAGCTTCTTATGAACTCTTCCGATACGATGGTGACGATACTACAGCAATTTTCATTGCTTCGCTGTCACCTTCGGTAACTGATTATGATGATTCAACGAATTATTGTAATGTGGCATATAGTTATAAAGTGATGGCTACAGAGGTTTGTGGTGACGTATTGAATTCATGGAGTGACTCTGCAGGTATTGTTGCTCTTGGGATTTATGATAAACAAATTTCCAATGTAATTAGAGCAACTGTGGTCAATGATGAGTCTGTTTGGGTGGAATGGTCTGTACCTGTAATTGCTTCAAGTTTTGTTGATTATTATCAAATTTTGAGGTCAGACGATACGACTGATTTTGTACCGGTAGGAATGGTTCCAGATGGAGTGAATGGATTTAATGATGAAACAGTAGATGTGTTTAGTGAACGGTATTTTTACCGGATTCAGGTAGTTAATGGTTGCCCAGAGACTAATGTTGTCGGTGATTTGGGATCCTCAATTCTTTTAAAAGCCACTAAGCTAACAGAAACTGAAGGAAGTCTAGATTGGACACCATATAAAGGTTGGAGTAGTGGAGTAGATTACTACGAAATACAAGTGCTCAACGAGTTCAACCAGTGGGAAACGGTTAAAATTGTAAATGGCTCAATTTTACAAACTATTGTACATTTTTAAGCGTAAAATAGGTTATTCCAAGAGCACGATCCGGTAAGTTTCACGGTTAATTCTACTCCTGTAAGGTTCATTTTATTGTTTTTCTGTGTCTTTTGAGTTTCCGAACGTATCGTTTTAAATCTGGCGCACTTGGAAATCAGATAACCCCATTTAGAAAATGCTTTTCTTCATTTGGAAGTTCGGACTTAACTAGGGT
>CAJQPO010000020.1 GCA_905480225.1 uncultured Flavobacteriales bacterium
GGTAACGTTTACCTCCGATCCTACCAGCTGCGGTGGGAATGATGGATCGATTACCATCAGCGGACTAGACCTAAGTACTACCTATGACATCAGCTACGATGATGATGGGGTACAGGTAGATTCGCTGGGAGTAACTACAGACGCTGCGGGTAATCTTGTAATCAATGGTCTTGACGCAGGAAGTTACAATAGCTGGAGTGTGGATCTGTCGGGATGTACAGGTACGGATGTTACAGTAATTACTTTAACGGAACCGGCAGCGCCTACGATAACCGTAACATTAGTATTAAATCCTTCTACTTGCGGAGGTGCAGATGGATCGATAACAATTTCTGGTCTATCTCCCTCAACGGTGTATGACCTGCACTACGATGCTGATGGAACACAGATAGACTCATTAGGTATGCTGTCAGATGCTTCGGGAAATATCGTTATATCGGGTCTGGATGCAGGTTTCTATGACAACTGGAATTTATGGAGCGTGGCGACCCCATTATGCATTAGTATGGACAATACTTCTATTGGGTTAACCGACCCCAGCACTCCGACATATGTGGTAACCTTTACCTCTGATCCTTCGAGTTGTGGAATTGCAGATGGTTCGATTACCATAAGTGGTCTGGACCTAAGTACTACCTATGACATTAGCTACGATGATGACGGGGTGCAGGTAGATTCGTTGGGAGTAACAACAGACGCTTCGGGTAATTTAGTGATCGGTGGCTTGGATGCAGGGAATTACGATAACTGGAGTGTCGATCTTTTTGGCTGTACGGGAACAGATGCTACGGTAATTACTTTAACAGATCCATTGGCACCTTTGTTTACGGTAGCATTAACACTTGATCCAAGTAGCTGTGGCGGTTCAGATGGGTCGATAACCATAAGTGGACTAGTAGCTGGATCAACCTATGATGTAGGTTATGATGATGATGGAACTCCTGTAGCTTCTGCTGGATTGCTTGCGGATCCAAGCGGCGAGATAGTAATCAGTGGCTTGGATGCAGGGAATTACGATAACTGGAGCGTCGATCTTTTTGGATGTACGGGAACGGATGCTACGGTAATTACTTTAACAGATCCATTGGCACCTTTGTTTACGGTAGCATTAACACTTGATCCAAGTAGTTGTGGTGGTTCAGATGGGTCGATAACCATAAGTGGACTAGTAGCGGGATCAACCTATGATGTAGGTTATGATGATGATGGAACTCCTGTAGCTTCTGCTGGATTACTTGCGGATCCAAGCGGCGAGATAGTAATCAGTGGTTTGGATGCAGGGAATTACGATAACTGGAGTGTCGATCTTTTTGGCTGTACGGGAACGGATGCTGCGTTAATTACTTTAACAGATCCGCCTACGCCAATTGCACCAGTTTCAGGTGATGATTCTAGTTATTGTGAAGGAGACCTTTTAGCATCTCTTACGGCAATTAGTGGATTTGGTGGAACCTTGAACTGGTATAATGAATCTTCGCTGACAGTTGTCCTAGGTTCTGGGCCAAGTTTTGTTCCAGCTGCAACTTTAGGAACAACCATTTATTACGTAAATGAAACGTCAAATGGATGTGTCGGTCCTGCATCATCAGTAATGATTGATGTTTCAAACTGTCCAATAGCAGAGTTAATACCGAATATTTTCACGCCTAATGGAGACGGTGTTAACGACGTGTTGGTTTTTAGTAGAACTGGCGTTGATGAACAGCAAGGTTTTATTTATAATCGATGGGGAGAAATGATATTTTCTTGGAGCCAAGAAGTTGCTGCTTGGGATGGGCGGAATAATGCAGGTGAAATTTGTTCTGCAGGAACTTATTATTACGTATTTACAGTCGTTACGTTTAGTGGAGAACAAATTATTTATAATGGAAGTGTTACCTTAGAAAGGTAAATTCATCAAAAAAATCATATTTCGAGGCTCTTGTACATGTCGTATTTAACAAGGGTCTTTTTTTGTGCTCAACATCTATCGAAAAAAATATTGAGCTCGGTTGTATAATTAAGATATTCTTGTAACTTTGCACCCCCTTAAAAGATACTAAGGGGGAAATTATATTATATAAAGCACAGTAAAATATGCTAACAATTCAGCAATTAGTAAGAAAAGGCAGACATTCAAAAGTGAAGGTCAGTAAGTCTGCTGCACTTGATTCTTGCCCTCAAAGAAGAGGAGTTTGTATTAGGGTTTATACGACTACACCGAAAAAGCCAAATTCAGCAATGAGAAAAGTGGCCAGGGTAAGGTTAACGAATGGTAAAGAAGTGAACGCGTATATCGGTGGTGAAGGCCACAACCTTCAAGAGCACAGTATCGTGTTGGTAAGAGGGGGACGAGTGAAAGATTTACCTGGTGTTCGATACCACATTGTTCGAGGAGCTCTTGATACAGCAGGAGTAGAAGGTAGAACGCAAAGACGATCTAAATACGGTGCTAAAAAACCGAAAAAATAATTAGTCAAGATTAGTAGTCATGAGAAGAAGAAAAGCGAAAAAGCACATTCTAATACCAGATCCTAAGTTTGGTGATGTAGTTGTTACCAAGTTTGTGAATAACCTAATGCTTGACGGTAAAAAAAGTTTGGCTTATGATATATTCTATGATGCCATAAGTATTGTAGATGAAAAATCAGAAGATAACGGTTTGGATGTTTGGAAGAAAGCGATTTCTAATATTACACCAGGAGTTGAAGTTAAAAGTAGACGAGTTGGTGGTGCAACGTTTCAAATTCCAACACCTGTAGAGATAGTAGAAAAGAGTCTTTAGCAATGAAGTGGCTAATAGGTTATTCAAGAAAACGGAATGAAAAAACGATGAGTCAAAAATTGGCTTATGAAATAATTGCTGCTGCCAAAGAAGAGGGAGCTGCTTACAAGAAAAAAGAAGATACGCATAGGATGGCTGAGGCCAATAAGGCGTTTTCACATTTTAGATTTTAAGCGAACAGATTAAACAAGAGAAATGGCTAGAGATTTAAAGTTCACGAGGAATATTGGTATCGCTGCGCACATTGATGCCGGAAAAACCACTACGACTGAAAGAATTTTGTATTACGGAGGCGTAAGTCACAAAATTGGTGAGGTTCACGATGGGGCTGCAACAATGGATTGGATGGAGCAGGAGCAGGAAAGAGGTATTACCATTACTTCTGCAGCTACGACCTTGAACTGGAATTACAGAAACCAGTCGTACCATGTTAACATCATAGATACTCCTGGTCACGTAGATTTTACGGTAGAAGTAAATCGATCACTTCGTGTACTAGACGGTTTGGTTTTTCTTTTTAGTGCGGTTGACGGCGTTGAGCCTCAGTCAGAAACAAACTGGAGATTAGCCAATAATTACAATGTTCCAAGAATTGGATTTGTTAACAAGATGGATAGGCAGGGAGCTGACTTCCTAAATGTTTGTAAGCAAGTTAAGGAAATGTTAGGTTCGCATGCTTTACCTCTTCAAATTAATATTGGAGCTGAAGATGATTTTCGAGGCGTGGTTGATTTAATCAATTTCAAGGGAATCACATGGAATGAAGCTGACCAAGGAATGACATTTCAAGAAATTGAGATTCCTGAGGATATCATGGAAGAGGCAACTAAATTGAGAGAAGAGCTGTTAGAAGCTGTTGCTGAGTTTGATGATAACTTAATGGAAAAGTATTTCGAGGACTCGGAGTCCTTAACGGAGAGAGAGATTTTGGATGCTTTAAGAGAGGCAACTATCGCGGGTAAAGTTGTGCCAATGATGTGTGGTTCTGCTTTTAAAAACAAAGGTGTTCAAGCGATGCTTGACATGGTAATGGAAATTTTACCATCACCACTAGACACAAAAGGTATCGTCGGTACAGTTCCTTTTTCAGAAGAAGAAACGACTAGGAACCCTAGTGTGCAGGAGCCGTTTGCGGCATTAGCATTTAAAATTGCGACTGACCCATTTGTAGGTCGACTTTGTTTTACGAGAGCATACTCGGGAACGCTTCCGTCTGGTTCTTATGTTTTAAATACCAGAACTGGAAAAAAAGAAAGAATTTCTAGAATTTATCAAATGCATGCGAACAAGCAAAGTCAAATTGATGAATTGGCATGTGGAGATATCGCAGCATTAGTTGGATTTAAAAATATCAAAACAGGTGATACGCTTTGTGACGAGAAGCATCCAATTGTTCTGGAGTCTATGGATTTTCCAGAACCTGTAATAGGAATTGCTGTTGAGCCTAAAACGCAGGCAGACATCGATAAGATGGGAATTGCATTAGGAAAGTTGACTGAAGAAGATCCTACGTTTCAAGTAAAGACGGATGAGGAAACCGGACAGACTGTTATTTCTGGAATGGGAGAACTTCACTTAGACATCATTCTCGATAGGATGAGAAGAGAATTTAAAGTGGAATGTAACCAAGGTGCTCCTCAGGTTTCTTACAAAGAAGCGATTACTGGAACGGTAGAGCATAGAGAGATTTATAAGAAACAATCTGGTGGTAGAGGTAAGTTTGCGGACATTGTGATTACGATTGAAGCTGCTGAACAAGGAAAAGAGGGTCTTGAGTTTGTTAACTCCATTAAAGGAGGGAATGTGCCAAGAGAATTTATTCCTTCTGTAGAGAAGGGCTTCAAGGAGGCTATGAAAAATGGCGTGCTAGCAGGATTCCAAATGGATGCAATGAAAGTAACCTTAACTGACGGTTCTTTTCACGCTGTTGATTCAGATGCGTTGTCTTTTGAATTGGCTGCAAAAATGGCATATAGGAATGCGGTTCCAAAAGCAGGAGCTGTTTTGTTAGAACCAATAATGAAGTTAGAAGTTTTAACTCCAGAAGAAAATATGGGTGACATTGTCGGTGACTTGAACCGTAGAAGAGGAATTATCAATGGAATGGATGACCGAGCAGGCTCAAAAGTGGTTAAAGCTTTTGTTCCTCTATCAGAGATGTTTGGTTATGTAACACAATTGAGAACCATCTCATCGGGTAGAGCAACATCAACGATGGAATTTGATCACTTTGAAGAAACTCCAAAAAGTGTTTCTGAAGAAGTAATTGCAAAAGTTAAAGGTAAAGTAGTAGCATAATATAAAAGATAATTGTAAATGGCTCAGAAAATTAGAATAAAGCTTAAGTCCTACGATCACAACTTAGTTGATAAATCAGCTGAAAAGATTGTAAAGACTGTGAAAAATACAGGAGCAGTTGTTAATGGACCTATTCCATTGCCAACACACAAGAGGATTTATACAGTGCTCAGATCTCCACACGTGAACAAGAAATCGAGAGAGCAATTTCAACTGTGTTCTTACAAAAGATTGATGGATATATATTCATCTTCTTCTAAGACGGTTGATGCTTTAATGAAGCTTGAGTTACCGAGTGGTGTAGATGTTGAAATTAAAGTTTGATAATTAAATTAGGTTAGAGATGCCAGGATTGATTGGAAAGAAATTAGGGATGACTAGCATTTATAGTGCCGAGGGTAAAAACTTGCCATGCACGCTAATAGAATGTGGTCCTTGTGTTGTTACGCAAGTGAAAACCGTTGAAAAAGACGGGTACTCTGCAGTACAATTAGGTTATGGTGAGCGAAAGGAGAAAAATACTCCTAATGCCCTTAAAGGACACTTCAAAAAAGCAGGTACATCTCCTAAGTCGAAATTAATAGAATTTGCTGATTTTGAAGATTTGAATCTTGGAGATGAAGTGAACGCAGAACTTTTTCAAGAAGGCGAATTTGTTGATGTTGTTGGTACTTCTAAAGGGAAGGGTTTTCAAGGAGTCGTAAAGCGCCACAATTTTAGAGGTGTTGGTGATGCAACGCACGGACAGCACAATAGGTTGCGAGCTCCGGGTTCAATCGGTGCAGCGTCTTATCCCGCTAGAGTTTTTAAAGGTATGAAGATGGCTGGTCAGATGGGAAATGAACGAGTTAAAGTACAAAATCTTCAGGTTTTAAAAGTACTTACGGATAAGAATGTTTTGGTTGTTAAAGGCTCTATCCCTGGACCAAAGGGGTCATATGTAATACTTGAGAAGTAATGGAATTAGCAGTATACAATACGCAAGGAAAAGCGACTAGCAAAAAAGTGAAATTAAGTGATTCAATATTTGGTATAGAACCAAATGATCATGCCATTTACTTAGATGTTAAGTTGATTATGGCCAATAAAAGGCAAGGTACTCACATGGCTAGAGAAAGAGCCGATGTAGCAGGAAGTACTAAAAAAATTAAGAAGCAAAAAGGAACGGGAACAGCTCGTGCCGGAAGCATTAAAAATCCCTTATTCAGAGGGGGAGGAACAGTCTTTGGTCCTAGACCAAGAATTTATTCTTTCAAGTTGAATAAGAAACAAAGAAAATTAGCTCGAATGTCGGCACTTTCATACAAGGCCAAAGAAGACGCGATACTAATATTAGAGGATATCCAATTGGATTCACCTAAAACAAAGGAGTACACATCAGTATTGAATAATCTCAAGGTTGGAGATGTAAAGACTTTATTGGTAGTACCTGAAAATAACACGAACGTTTACTTGTCATCGAGAAATGTAAAAAACACAAAGGTGTTGGAAGCTTCTCAAGTTAATACATACGATGTATTGAATTGTAAGAAGCTGATTATTTCTGAAGGTGCGGTAGATAAAATTGAAAAACTTTTTAGCTAAGAACAATGAGCATCATAGTTAAACCAATAGCGCAGTCAGAAAAAGCACACATGCTTCAGGAAAGAAGAAATCAGTATTCTTTTATAGTAGAAGACAGTGCAAACAAGATTGAAATTGCAAAAGCTGTAGCCGAGATGTACAAGGTGGAAGTGGAAGCAGTGAACACCATGAGATACGGTGGTGGGAAAAAGAAAATGAAAAATACTACAAAAGGTATTAGTTACGAAAGAAATAAAACCTATAAAAAGGCAGTAGTCACATTAGCAGCTGGTGACGAAATTGACTTTTATAGTGCTATTTAACAAGTTGAGAAATGGGAGTTAGAAAGTTAAAACCAATTACACCTGGGCAGCGTCACAAAATCATTAATGATTTTGAAACGATTACTGCGTCGAAGCCAGAGAAGAGCTTGTTAGCTCCGATTAAGAAATCAGGCGGAAGAAACAATACGGGTAAGATGACTATGCGTCAAAAAGGCGGTGGTCACAAAAGGAGATATAGAATTATTGAATTCAAAAGGAATAAATTTGGAGTGCCTGCAACGGTGAAAACCATCGAGTACGATCCAAATAGAACTGCAAGAATTGCACTTTTAGAGTACAAAGACGGAGAAAAAAAATACATAATTGCCCCTGAAGGTTTGGTCGTTGGACAAACGGTTATTTCGGGAGAAGGTGTATCACCAGATGTAGGAAATGCTCTTTATCTAAGTGAAATTCCATTAGGAACAATTATTCATAATATTGAATTAACGCCTAATCGTGGTGCGGTATTGGCAAGGTCTGCAGGTTCATTTGCGCAATTGAGCGCAAGAGACGGTAAATATGCAATCATTAAGTTGCCTTCCGGTGAAACCAGAATGGTACTTACTACTTGCATGGCAACTATTGGTTCTGTTGGTAATTCTGAACATAGCTTACAGGTTTCTGGAAAAGCTGGTAGAAGCAGATGGTTAGGTAAAAGACCACGAGTTAGAGGTGTGGCAATGAATCCAGTTGATCATCCAATGGGTGGTGGTGAAGGAAAGTCTTCAGGCGGGCACCCAAGATCAAGAACAGGTCTTCCAGCGAAAGGTTATAAAACCAGAGCAAAAAAGAAGGCTTCTAATAAGTTTATCATTGAAAGAAGAAAAAAATAATTTAGGCCATGAGTAGATCATTAAAAAAACCACCGTTTATTCATTACAAGTTAAATAGCAGAGTACTTGAAGCTCAGGATTCAGGAAAAAAATCTGTTATCAAAACATGGTCGAGAGCGTCTACAATTTCTCCTGATTTTGTTGGGTTAACGATTGCAGTGCATAACGGAATGAAATTCATACCAGTTTATGTTACTGAAAACATGGTAGGTCATAAATTAGGTGAATTTGCACCAACCCGAAATTTTAGAGGGCATGGTGGCAAAAAAGATAAAAGAAGATAACATTATACGAATTGAACAATGGGTTCTAGAAAAAGAAATACAGCAGAAGCAATAGCAGAGTCTAGAAAGACTGAAAGTATCGCGAAGTTGAATAATTGTCCAACTTCACCGAGAAAAATGAGACTAGTTGCAGATATTATTAGGGGTGTAGAAGTAAATAAAGCGCTTCACATTCTAAAATATAATCCAAAAGAAGCCTCTAAAAGACTCGAGAAATTATTGCTATCAGCAATTAATAACTGGGAGCAAAAAAACGAAGATAAATCGTTGGATTCCGCAAACTTGATTGTTCGAGACGTATACGTTGACAGTGCAAGAATGCTTAAAAGAATACAACCAGCTCCGCAGGGTAGAGCACATCGAATTAGAAAAAGATCAAATCACGTAACACTAATAGTGGATAGTGCTAAATAAGATTTAAATGGGACAAAAGACAAATCCAATAGGAAATAGATTAGGTTACATCAAGGGTTGGGACTCTAATTGGTACGGTGGAAGAAATTACGCCGATAAAATTGTTGAAGACGATAAAATTAGAAAGTATCTAACGGCTCGATTAAGAAAGGCTAGTATTTCAAAAGTAATTATTGAAAGAACCTTGAAATTGGTAACTGTAACGGTCAACACAGCTAGACCTGGTGTTATTATCGGTAAAGGTGGACAAGAAGTTGACAAGTTAAAGGAAGAGCTAAAAAAGGTTACGAGCAAAGAGGTTCAAATAAACATATTTGAGGTAAAGAGGCCAGAATTGGATGCTACTTTAGTAGGGGATTCTATTGCGCGACAAATAGAAGCTCGGATATCTTTTAGACGAGCGATTAAAATGGCTATAGCATCAACCATGAGAATGGGTGCTGAAGGAATTAAAGTTAAAATTAGTGGTCGTTTGAACGGGGCAGAAATGGCTCGTAGTGAAATGTACAAAGATGGACGGACGCCACTACATACTTTTAGAGCAGATATTGATTATGCATTAGCCGAGGCGCAAACTACCTACGGTAAAATTGGAATTAAAGTTTGGATTTGTAAAGGTGAGGTTTACGGTAAAAGAGACTTGTCTCCAAACCTAGGTCTTAGCCAAAAGAAAGGACCAAAGGCCGGAGCCAATAGAGGCGGTGGTAATTTCAAAAGAAAAAGAAAATAAGAATAAAGAGATTTAAAGATTAAGCGATGTTACAACCAAAGAGAACGAAGTTCCGAAAAATGCAAAAAGGCCGTATTAAAGGCAATGCTCAAAGAGGGGCACATATTGCTTTTGGATCTTTTGGAATTAAAGCGATGGAAGAAGGTTTTATTACCTCTAGACAAATTGAGGCTGCTAGGATTGCTGTAACGAGATACATGAAGCGTCAAGGGAATGTATGGATTAGAATATTTCCAGATAAGCCGATAACATCTAAGCCCGCTGAAGTTCGAATGGGTAAAGGAAAAGGTGCACCTAGCCACTGGGTAGCTATTGTGAAGCCGGGAAGAATAATGTTTGAAGCTGACGGAGTTCCATTTGAGGTGGCTAAAGAAGCGATGAGATTGGCATCTCAAAAGTTACCGATTAAGACGAAGTTTGTTGTAAGAAAAGATTATCAAGCATTAAATTAGATTGAAACTATGACTCAAGGAGAAATAACAGAATTGTCTACGCCAGAATTAATCGAGAATCTCGATGAGAA
Organism: uncultured Flavobacteriales bacterium; assembly: GCA_905480225.1. GTDB lineage: Bacteria > Bacteroidota > Bacteroidia > Flavobacteriales_D > Parvicellaceae > UBA10066. The sequence continues at coordinate 9,736 of CAJQPO010000020.1, forward strand.
GGTGATCTTATTGGACAAATTGAATCTGACTCATTCAGTTTCAGAAGATGAAAATCCAATAAGAATTAGATACGCTAGGAGAACCGTTGCGAGGATAAAAACTGAATTACGGAAAAGAGAACTTGCAGAAGCTGCAAAGTAATAGAGCATCGAAATGGAAAGAAATTTAAGAAAAGAAAGAATAGGCGTTGTCACAAGTAACAAGATGGGTAAATCCATTGTTGTTGCAGTGGAGAGAAAGGTAAAGCACGCTAAATATGGAAAGTTTGTTAAGCAAACTTCAAAGTTTGTTGCTCATGACGATAAGGATGATTGCAATATTGGAGATACTGTGAAAATCATGGAAACTAGACCGTTGAGCAAGACCAAAAATTGGAGACTTGTAGAAATTTTAGAAAGAGCTAAATAATAGTAGTTAATAATGATACAGCAAGAATCAAGATTAGGAGTAGCCGACAACAGTGGAGCCAAAGAAGTTCTTTGTATTCGTGTCTTAGGTGGAACTAAAAGGAGATACGCCTCTATAGGAGACAAAATTGTTGTCACTGTTAAGAGTGCAATGCCATCAGGAAATGTGAAAAAAGGTCAGGTTTCTACAGCTGTGGTGGTTAGAACAAGTAAAGAAGTTAGAAGGGCAGATGGGTCTTACATCAGATTCGATGATAACGCTGTTGTTTTGCTTAATCAAGCTGATGAAATGCGTGGAACACGGATTTTTGGACCTGTAGCAAGAGAGCTTAGAGAAAAGCAATTCATGAAAATTGTTTCATTAGCGCCGGAAGTACTTTAAGATAGAAATCATGCAAGGAAAATTACATATCAAAAAAGGAGACAAGGTTAGAGTTATTGCTGGTGTTGCAAAAGATCAGGAAGGAACTATTCTTGTTATTGATACAAAGAAAAATAGAGCCATTGTTGAAGGTTTAACAGCTAAAATAATTAAGCACCTTAAACCTCAAGCGGATAAAAATAATCCAGACGGTGGAAGAATTGAAAAGGACATGAGCATCCATATATCTAACCTAATGCTTTTGGATAGCAAAGGGAATCCAACAAAGGTTGGAAGAAAGGCTGGTGAAGATGGAAAATTAGCTCGTTATGCTAAAACTACAGGGGAGGTATTATCATGAGTTACGCGCCAAGATTACAAGAAAAATACAATAACGAGGTTGTGGGTAACTTACAGTCTAAGTTCTCTTACAAGTCGGTAATGCAAGTGCCTAAAATTCAAAAAATTTGTTTGAATCAGGGAGTTGGAGCTGCGGTTGCGGATAAAAAGCTAATCGAAAATGCAGTAGAAGAAATGACAACTATTACCGGTCAAAAAGCACTTTCTGTGAAGTCGAAGAAAGATGTTTCGAATTTCAAGTTAAGAAAAGGGATGCCTATAGGTGCACGAGTAACTCTGAGAGGTGATAAAATGTACGAATTTCTTGATCGATTGATTTCTGTGGCATTGCCTAGAACAAGAGATTTTAAAGGAATTAGTGCGAAAGGATTTGACGGTAGAGGAAACTTTACTTTTGGAATTCAAGAACAAATTATATTCCCTGAAATAGATATTGATAAAGTTAATAAGATTACTGGAATGGACATTACGTTCGTCACGAGTGCAAGCAACAATGAAGAAGCTAAGGCACTTTTGGATGAATTTGGATTTCCATTTAAAAAATAAGAGTCATGGCAAAAGAGTCAATGAAAGCAAGAGAGCGTAAAAGAGCAGCGATGGTTGCTAGATATGCTGAAAAGAGAAAGACACTTAAGGAAGCTGAAGATTGGGAAGGGTTGCAAAAGTTACCTGCAAATTCTTCTGCAGTTAGAATGCATAATAGGTGTCAATTAACGGGTAGACCAAGAGGTTACATGAGACAATTTGGAATCTCAAGGGTTACTTTTAGAGAAATGGCAAATCAAGGATTAATTCCGGGTGTCAAAAAAGCAAGTTGGTAAATAATAATTTAATAACAAATATGTAAGCCTTTTCAATGAAGGAACTACATATTCGAGACTAACAAGAAAAAAAATGTATACTGATCCAATAGCAGATTACCTAACAAGAGTTAGAAATGGTATCATGGCCGGGAAGAAAGTTGTAGAGATTCCTGCTTCTAATTTGAAGAAGGAAATTACAAAAATCCTACATGATAAAGGTTACATCTTAAACTATAAGTTTTTAGATGACAACAAGCAAGGCATAATTAAAATTGCTTTAAAATATAACCCTACAACTAAGCAGTCAGCCATAACCAAAATTCAAAGGGCTTCACGACCTGGTTTAAGAAAGTATGAAGGTGCAAGTGATATACCTAGAGTTCTAAATGGTTTGGGTATTGCAATTGTATCCACTTCAAAAGGAGTAATTACGGATAAAGAAGCGCGTAGAGATAATGTAGGTGGTGAAGTATTGTGCTACGTATATTAATTAGGAGGAACAAGAAATGTCAAGAATAGGAAACGCAATAATTACCATACCAGAAGGTGTTGAAGTAAACGTCTCAGAAGGAATGGTTTCAGTTAAAGGAAAAAAAGGTGAGCTAACGCAAGCCATTGATTCTGCAATTACTGTTGTCGTAGCAGACGGGGTTATTACTTGTAGTAGGGAGTCAGACTCTCCCGAAAACAGGTCCAAACATGGTCTTTACAGGTCTTTGATCAACAATATGGTTGTTGGAGTTTCTGAAGGATACAAAACGACTCAAGAGTTAGTTGGTGTTGGATATAGGGCTAAAACACAAGGTCAAACACTGGAGTTAGCTCTGGGGTATTCACATCCAATTGTAATGGAGCTGCCAACCGAAGTTAAAGTTGTGGCTACGATGGAAAAAGGGAAAAGTCCAACTATCGAATTAGAATCTTGCGACAAGCAGCTGATTGGACAAGTTGCTGCAAAAATAAGATCACTAAGAAAGCCTGAACCTTATAAAGGAAAAGGTATCCGATTTAAAGGAGAAGAAATAAGACGTAAAGCAGGAAAAGCTGCAGGTTAATAATAGTTAATTAGTACAGTAATGGGACTTACTAAAGTAGAAAGAAGAGCAAGAATTAAAAAGAGAATCCGAAAGGTAGTTAACGGTACATCAGAGAGACCGAGGATGGCTATTTACCGGAGTAATAAACAGATTTATGCTCAATTAATAGATGACGTGAATGGTGTAACTCTTGCATCTGCTTCATCAATGAAAAACGAAAAAGCACAAGGCGTTCCAAAAATCGTCCAGGCTACTGTCGTTGGTGGTGATATTGCAGAAAAAGCAAAATCAGCTGGCATTAACAATGTAGTTTTTGATAGAGGTGGATACTTATATCACGGACGAGTAAAAGCTTTAGCTGAAGCAGCTAGAGAAGGTGGATTAAAATTTTAATAAATAAAAAGTTGTAATGGCTAATTCAAAACAAGTTAGGTCAACTGACATAGAATTAAAAGATAAACTGGTTACTATTAACCGGGTTACGAAAGTAACCAAAGGAGGTAGAACATTTAGTTTTTCTGCAATTGTAGTTGTTGGAAATGAAGATGGAGTTGTAGGTCATGGTTTGGGCAAAGCAAAAGAGGTTACTGAAGCTATTGCTAAAGCGATCGATGATGCTAAGAAGAATCTGATTAAGGTACCAGTTTTAAAAGGTACAATACCGCATAGTCAGTATGGAAAGTTTTCTGGTGCAAAGGTTCTTATTAAGCCGGCATCCGGTGGTACTGGTGTTATTGCTGGTGGTGCTATGAGAGCAGTTCTTGAAAGTGTTGGAGTGAAGGATGTTCTTGCTAAATCTCAGGGATCATCAAATCCACATAATGTGGTTAAAGCAACAATTGACGCCTTATCTCAACTGAGAGATGCAATGACAGTAGCAAGACAAAGAGGTGTTTCAATGGATAAAGTATTCAACGGTTAATTTTGGAAACGATGGAAACAATAAAAATTACTCAAGTAAGAAGTGCAATTAACAGACCTAAAAATCAAAAGTTAACTTTGCAGGCTTTAGGCTTGAAAAAAATGCATCAAACTGTTGAGAAGAATGCTACTCCTCAGATTTTAGGAATGGTGAAGACTGTTCAACATTTGGTAAAAGTTAATTAATAAAAGAAATAGAAATGGACTTAAGTAATCTCAAACCTGCGAAAGGATCTACAAAAAGCAAAAAGCGAGTTGGTAGAGGTGAAGGTGCTGGTACTGGTGGAACTTCCACTAGGGGACATAAAGGCGCTAAATCAAGATCTGGTTATTCGCGAAAAATCGGATTTGAAGGTGGACAAATGCCACTTCAAAGAAGGGTTCCTAAATTTGGTTTCACGAATCCGAATAGAGTAGCTTATAAAGGGATAAACCTAGATACGCTGCAAGAGTTAATTGACACGAAAAAAGTAAAAGCTATTGATGCGGAATTACTGGTTTCGAATGGATTAGCGAGTAAAAAAGACTTAATTAAAATCCTCGGAAGGGGAGAGTTAACGAGCAAAATTGAAGTAACTGCGCATGCTTATTCTGGAACTGCTAAGGCAGCTATAGAAGCCAAGGGTGGTAAGGCAAGTGTAATCGAAAGTATACACGATAAGCCTGTAGAAGCAGTTGCAAAGGCAGTTAAAAAAGAAGATGTAGGAACCTCTGAAGAGGAGTAATTGAATTTAAACCATCCAAAGAGAGATGAAGAACTTTTTTGAAACATTAAGAAATATTTGGAAGATTAACGATTTACGTGGTCGCATTATTCTTACGTTATCGCTGATTCTAGTCTATCGAATAGGGTGTTTTGTCATATTACCTGGTGTCGATAGCAATGAGCTGGGAGGCGCTACAGGTGGTTTAGGAGGGCTTCTTGATCTTTTTACCGGAGGTGCGTTCAATAATGCATCCATTTTTGCATTAGGAATCATGCCTTATATTTCAGCTTCAATTATCATGCAATTAGCTGGAATTGCCGTTCCTGCGATCCAAAAGCTGCAACGTGAAGGTGAAAGTGGTAGAAAGAAGATTAATCAATGGACGCGTTACTTAACGATTATTATTTGCTTTTTTCAAGCGCCAACATATTTACAAACGTATGTTTATGGATCAGGTACAGCAGTAATATATGATACTTGGTTGTGGTATGTGGCAGCAGTCACAATTCTAATCTCAGGTACCATGTTTGTCGTGTGGATTGGAGAAAGAATAACAGATAAGGGTATTGGTAATGGTATATCATTATTAATTATGATTGGAATTATCGCTCGGTTCCCAGCCGCTCTTATTGAAGAAATGAATTTCAAGATGGATAATATGGGGATGGTTATATTTCTTGTAGAAGTTGTCTTTTTCGTATTGGTTATCGCCTTTTGTATTCTTTTGGTTCAAGGTACGAGAAGAATTCCTATTCAGCATGCGAAAAGAATTGTTGGAGGAAGAGGTGGCAAACAAATGCTTTCACAAGGACAACGTCAGTATTTGCCTTTAAAAGTGAATGCAGCTGGTGTAATGCCAATTATCTTTGCCCAAGCCATTATGTTTATTCCTGCTTTGATGTTTGGGGGCAGTACTTTTGCTGATATTTTTGGATTTTGGTATAATCTAGTCTTTGCCTTTATGATCATCATATTTACCTATTTCTATACTGCGGTTACTGTTGACCCGAATAGAATTGCTGATGATTTAAAAAGATCGGGTGGATTTATTCCTGGAGTAAAACCTGGAAGGAAAACAGCGGAATTTATTGACAATTTATTATCTAGGATTACACTTCCTGGTTCTATTTTATTGTCATTGGTGGCGATTTTACCGGCATTTGCAAATAAGTTTTTTGGAGTGCAGCAAAACTTTGCATTGTTTTACGGAGGAACCTCTTTACTAATTATGGTAGGAGTAGTTCTAGACACATTACAGCAGATTGAAAGTCATTTGTTAAGCAATCATTACGATGGTTTAATGAAAGGTACTAAGATTAAAGGAAGAGGCTCAAGTTTGCCTCCTGTTGGTCAGGCGTTTTAAAGATAGATTAGATGATCTTCTTAAAAACGAATGAAGAAATTGAACTGATTAGAGAAAGTTCTTTGCTTGTTGGAAAAACCTTAGCAGAAGTTGCTAAGCACATAAAACCAGGAGTCACGACTTTAGAGTTGGACAAAATTGCTGAAGATTTCATTCGAGATCATCAAGCTGAACCGGGTTTTTTAGGATATGGGGGATTCCCGAATTCACTCTGTACCTCAGTTAATGAGGCAGTAGTGCACGGAATTCCAAATGCTAAACCGCTTGTAAATGGAGATATTGTTTCTATTGATTGTGGTGTGCTGAAAAATGGTTTCTATGGAGATTCAGCTTATACGTTTGAAATAGGCGAAGTTTCTGAAGAAATCAAGAAACTACTGGAAGTAACAAAAGAATGTTTGAACCGATCTGTCGCGGCTGCTATAAGTGGTAATAGGTTGGGTGACATTGGATTTGCATGTCAATCATTTGCTGAATCAAATGGTTATGGTGTGGTTAGAGAATTGGTTGGTCATGGTTTGGGTAAAAACCTACATGAAGAGCCACAGGTACCAAATTATGGCAAAAGAGGAAGAGGAATTAAATTGAAAGAAGGTTGGGTGCTAGCGATTGAACCAATGATTAATTTGGGAACTAAAAATGTCAAACAACTGAAAGATGGTTGGACAATAGTCACTTCAGATGGTAAGCCATCTGCGCACTTTGAACATGACATTGCTATTGCTAAAGGAGAACCGTTGATACTTTCAACGTTTGACTTTATAGAAGAGGTTTTGAAGAATAAGAATTAATAGTAGCGTTTAAAACGGAATGGTTTTAAACAAAAATGAATATAGAATATGGCTAAACAAGCCTCGATAGAACAAGATGGAGTAATAATAGAAGCATTGTCTAACGCGATGTTTAGAGTTGAGTTAGAAAATGGTCATATCATTACAGCGCATATCTCAGGAAAAATGAGAATGTATTATATAAAAATATTACCTGGAGATAAGGTGAAAGTAGCGATGTCACCGTATGATTTAACAAAAGGTAGAATAACATTTAGATACAAATAACAAAGGGTCATGAAGACAAGAGCATCAATAAAGAAACGTTCAGCAGATTGTAAAATCGTACGACGAAAAGGACGTCTTTTTGTAATTAATAAGAAGAACCCTAAGTTCAAACAAAGACAAGGGTAAAATAAGAATAGTATGGCAAGAATTGCAGGAATAGATCTACCAAAGAACAAAAGAGGGGTTATCGGATTAACCTACATCTATGGTATAGGAAGAAGTTCATCAGCGGGAATTTTAAGTAAAGCTGGGATTGATCATAATATTAAAGTTTCGGATTGGAATGATGATCAATTGGCCGCTATTCGAAAATTGATTAGTGAAGAGTTTAAGGTTGAAGGTGCTTTGAGGTCAGAGACACAGTTGAACATCAAACGATTGATGGATATTGGATGTCAAAGAGGGATTCGTCATAGAATGAGCCTTCCTTTAAGAGGCCAAAGAACCAAGAACAACGCGAGAACAAGAAAAGGAAAGAAAAAAACAGTTGCTAACAAGAAAAAGGTAACGAAATAATAGACAGCTGCTCCTGGATTTAATTTGGGGAATGCTGATCTAATAAGAAAAGATTATGGCAAAGTCGAATAAAAAATTGAAAAAGAATGTGAAAGTTGATGCAGTAGGTCAAGCTCACATCCATGCTTCGTTTAATAACATTATCATCTCGTTAACGAATAATAACGGTGATGTTATCTCTTGGTCTTCAGCTGGAAAGCAAGGTTTTAGAGGATCAAAAAAGAATACACCGTATGCTGCTCAAGTAGCTGCAGAAGAGTGTTCCAAAGAAGCATATGAATTCGGTTTAAGAAAAGTAAAGGTTTATGTAAAGGGTCCAGGTAATGGTAGAGAATCTGCAATCAGGACAATTCACAACAATGGTATTGAAGTGATGGAAATCATGGATGTTACTCCGTTACCTCATAACGGATGTAGACCACCAAAGAAGAGAAGAGTATAATTATTTATAACCAGAGGTGGATTACGATTATCGAAGGACAGACCTTAATTCATAATCCCACTTCACAAACAATTAAAAATGGCAAGGTATACCGGTCCAAAATCAAAAATCGCCAGGAAATTTAAGGAGCCAATTTTCGGTCCTGACAAGGCGTTAGACAAAAAAGCTTATCCTCCAGGGCAACATGGTCCAAATAGAAGAAGAGGAAAGAAATCAGAATATGCAGTTCAGCTAGCGGAAAAGCAAAAAGCGAAATATACATATGGGATTTTAGAAAGACAATTTTCGAACCTTTTTAAGAAAGCCAATGCTCGCCCAGGTATTACTGGTGAAATTCTTTTGCAATATTGTGAGTCAAGATTAGATAATACAGTCTACAGACTTGGTATTGCTCCTTCAAGAAGCGGTGCTAGACAATTAGTTTCGCACAGGCACATTACTGTTAATGGTGGGATTGTGAATATTCCATCTTATCAATTAAAAATTGGTGATGTTATTAGCATACGGGAAAAGTCTAAATCTTTAGTAGTGATTTCCGATTCTTTAGCTGCAAATACAGCTAAATTTGATTGGTTAGAGTGGAATGGATCTACTTTTAGTGGAACATTTTCAGCTGTACCTGAAAGAGAGCAGATTCCTGAAAACATTAAAGAACAATTAATCGTCGAGCTTTACTCGAAGTAATATTAATAATTAACATTGGAATTTAGCCAAAGGGTCTGCAAGACGTTCTTCAAGCTTCAGGACCGCGCAACTAAAGGACAATTAAAAAGAAGAAAAAAATGGCAATATTAGATTTTCAAAAACCAGATAAAGTGATTATGATCTCTGCCGATGATAATCATGGTGAATTCGAATTCCGTCCTCTCGAACCAGGATATGGAATTACTGTAGGTAATGCGTTAAGGAGGATTTTACTTTCTTCATTAGAAGGATTTGCAATTACTTCGGTTAAAATAGAAGGTGTAGATCATGAGTTTTCTACGATAAAAGGAATCGTTGAAGATGTTACTGAAATTGTGTTGAATTTGAAGCAAGTAAGATTCAAAAGACAAATTGAGGAAACAGACTCTGAAAAAGTAGTAATTAACATCGCAGGTCAAGACCAATTGACAGCCGGTGATTTGGGTAATTTCACCTCAGCTTTTCAAGTGCTTAATCCACACCATGTGATTTGTAACATGGAATCAAAAGTGAAATTAAATATTGAAATGACTATAGCAAAAGGTAGGGGATATGTACCTGCTGAAGAAAATAACACTGGCGGTGCGGCCGTAGGTACTATTTTTGTTGATTCAATTTTTACTCCGATTCGCAATGTAAAATACAGCATTGAAAACTATAGAGTAGAGCAAAAAACAGATTACGAAAAGTTGGTTCTAGCTATTGATTCAGATGGTTCGGTGCATCCAAAAGAGGCACTAAAAGAAGCAGCGAAAATTTTAATTCATCACTTTATGTTGTTCTCAGATGAGAGAATAACCTTGGATGATGATGAGAAATCAGAAACAGAAGAATTTGACGAGACTTCATTGCACATGCGTCAGTTATTGAAAACAAAGCTTGTAGACATGGATTTGTCTGTACGGGCATTAAATTGTTTGAAAGCAGCAGATGTAGAAACACTTGGAGATTTAGTTTCTTATAATAAGAATGACCTCTTGAAGTTTAGAAACTTCGGTAAGAAGTCTTTAACAGAATTAGAAGATTTAATCGAATCTAAAGGATTGTCTTTCGGAATGAATGTTTCGAAATATAAATTAGATAAAGATTAATATAATAATTCAGCGAATTAAAAAAGTTTTACCGCGATGAGACACGGGAAAAAGTTCAATCATTTAGGGAGAAAAAAGGCTCATAGAGAGGCGATGTTAAGAAACATGGCTTGCTCCTTAATAGAACACAAAAGAATAAAAACAACCGTAGCTAAGGCGAAAGCGCTTAGAATGTTTGTTGAGCCTCTAATTACAAAGTCTAAGACTGATGTAATGCATTCAAGAAGAACGGTGTTCAGTAGCTTGAACAATAAGCACGCTGTAACAGAGTTGTTTCGAGAAGTAGCGCCAAAAGTCATTGATAGAAATGGTGGTTACACAAGAATCATAAAGATTGGTAATCGACTAGGAGATAATGCAGAAATGTGTTATATCGAGTTAGTGGACTTCAATGAATTGATGCTTGCAGATTCTAAGCCAGCCGGTAAAAAAGCGAAAAGAAGTCGAAGAGGTGGTGGTGCTAAAAAAGCTACGAGTGACGTTGCTGCTGCAGCTGCAGCAGATGCGGTGGTCGTATCAGAAGAAGCAGCACCTGTAGAAGATGTAGAAGCAGTTGTCGAAGAAGCCGCTCCTGCAGTTGAATCAGAAGCAGTTGCTGAAGAGGCGGTTCCTGAAGCAGAAGCAGTTGTCGAAGAAGACGTTCCTGCAGTTGAATCAGAAGCTGTTGCTGAAGAATCAGCTTCTAGGGAAGATGAAGAAAAAGACGACGAAGACCAAGAGAATTCGGAGGACACTAAATCTGAAAAAGAATAATAAATTAATTTCATTCATAGGAAAGGGAGGCTGTTGCTTCCCTTTTTTTTTGCATTCAACTATGAAACTGTTAACATTAGGTGAAGAAATTTAACAACTTTTGCTAAAGCTTAATACGACAAAATTTATCTTTGCATTATGAGAGCGCAAGAAAGAACTCCAGCAATCCTGTTATTAGAAGATGGTACAGTGTTTCAAGGATATGCTGCTGGTTCGGTTGGAACCACTACCGGTGAGATAGCATTTAATACAGGTATGACTGGATATCAAGAGATTTTTACAGATCCTTCGTATTTCGGTCAAATTATAATAATGGCGACATCCCACATTGGTAATTATGGCATACAGAATGACGAAATAGAATCAGATTCTGTGAAAATTTCAGGAATGGTTTGTAAAAAATTCTCTGAGGTAGCTTCACGATATGGAGGTGATGGTTCATTGAATGATTACTTTGAAAAAGAACATTTGGTTGGTATATGTGAGTTGGATACTAGAAAGTTAGTGCGGCACATTCGACATAAAGGGGCAATGAATGCCATCATTTCTTCAGAAGAATTGGATATTGAAATTTTAATGTCAAAACTTAAGACGGTTCCTTCCATGGCAGGCCTTGAATTGGCTTCAAAAGTTTCTTGTACTGAGAGTTTTGAAATAGGTACTGAAAACCAAAACAAAGTCGCTTTGCTGGATTTTGGGGTGAAAAAGAATATCATCAGGGCATTAGTTGATAGAGGATGCCACATCAAGGTTTTCCCATGGAATTCAAAGGCCAGTGAGATAATGGCCTGGAATCCTGATGGAATAATGCTTTCTAACGGACCAGGTGATCCATCTGTAATGCCAGAAGTTATCACTACTGTGCAAGAAATCGTTGCTTCAGAAATTCCTGTATTTGGAATATGTTTAGGCCATCAATTACTAGCATTAAGTCAGGGATTGGTAACGAAAAAAATGCACAATGGTCACAGGGGGATTAATCATCCGATTAAAAATATGATTACTGGCAAGTGTGAAGTTACTTCACAAAATCACGGTTTCGTTGTTGACATGGATTCAGCGAATGAACACGGTAATATAGAAGTAACACATGTTCACCTGAATGATAACACATTGGCTGGAATTAAGGTGAAGGATAAGTTAGCGTTTTCGGTGCAATATCATCCTGAAGCAGGACCAGGACCGAATGATGCTAAATATCTTTTTGATAATTTTTTAGAGAATATTATCAAAGCAAAACAAATTCAAACAGTGTAATCGTAATTATTAAGTTTAGAAATGGGTCAAATTGTTGATATTGAAGCTAGACAAATTTTAGATTCTAGAGGTAATCCTACTGTAGAGGTAGATGTGTACACAGACCAAGGTGGCTTTGGCAGGGCAGCAGTTCCTTCAGGCGCATCAACCGGAGTTCATGAAGCAGTAGAACTAAGGGACAAAGACAAAGGTATTTATCTAGGAAAAGGTGTACTAAAGGCAGTCGATAATGTCAATTCTGTAATCTGTGATGAGTTAAAAGGCCAGCATGTATATGATCAAAATTTGATTGATCGAATAATGATTGGTATGGATGGAACTGAAAACAAGTCCAAATTAGGGGCAAATGCTATATTAGGTGTTTCCCTTGCCGTAGCAAAAGCAGCAGCTTCAGAATTAGGTCAGCCATTATACAGATACATAGGCGGAGTAAATGCTTTAACCTTGCCTGTTCCCATGATGAATATTTTGAATGGAGGTTCACATGCGGACAATAAAATTGACATTCAAGAATTTATGATTATGCCGTTTGGTGCTCAATCTTTTAGTGAGGCACTTAGAATGGGTACTGAAGTTTTTCATCATTTGAAAAATGTGCTGAAGAGCAAAGGAATGAGTACTAATGTGGGAGATGAAGGTGGCTTTGCGCCAAATTTAGGGTCTAATGAACAAGCAATAGAGGTAGTCATTCAGGCGATTGAAAAGGCGGGATATAAACCTGGTGAAGACATTTATATTGCACTAGATGCAGCTGCATCTGAATTTTATAAGGATGGAAAATATAGATTTGAATCAACTGGTGATGAAATGACATCATCAGAAATGGTTTCTTATTGGAAATCTTGGCAGAAAAAATACCCAATTGTTTCTATTGAAGATGGTTTAGATGAAGATGATTGGGATGGTTGGCGAGAATTAACACGTGCTATCGGAAGCGATTGCCAATTAGTAGGAGATGACCTTTTCGTTACCAATACAAATCGATTAGCTGAGGGAATTAAGACAGGTGCAGCTAATTCAATTTTGATTAAAGTCAATCAAATTGGAACATTAACGGAAACAATTGATGCGGTTAATATGGCAACTAAATTCACGTATAATTCGGTAATGAGTCATCGTTCTGGCGAAACAGAAGATCATACCATTGCTGACCTTGCGGTCGCGTTGAATTGTGGTCAAATTAAAACGGGATCTGCTTCAAGATCTGATCGTGTTGCCAAATACAATCAACTACTAAGAATTGAAGCTCAATTGGGGCAAACTGCATATTATCCAGGAAAGAACTTTTTGTATTTATAATACAATTGGTATCACTTTCCGATTCCAACGTGTCACGTCCTCGATAATTTACGATATTTGACACCTTTATGCGGGGATCACAAACACTGGGTACAGAACCAATAGGTAAACTGCTTTTTAAGCAATCTTTACCAGCAGCTATTGGTTTTATGGTGATGTCTCTAAATTCAGTAGTAGACACCATTTATCTTGGAAAGTTTATTGGAGATGATGCGATAGGTGCGGTAACAGCTGTTACTGCAATTATTTTTTTGTTTGCGGTTTTAGGAATGGCCATTGGAATGGGAGGGGCTTCGATTGTATCAAGAGCACTCGGCGCAGGAGATAAAGAAAAAGCATCTTGGGCATTGAATAATCAGATATCCATGGTCTTGATTTGCTTCATCGCCATTGTTACCTTGGGTTATTCATTTTCTGATTCTTTAGTTTGGTTATTTGGTGCTAAGGGGGATATATTTCCATTAGGACTTGACTATTTTAAGATTGTACTAGTTGGTATTCCTTTTCTAGCTTGGGGAATGATGTGCAACAATAATATTCGCGCTGAAGGTCGTGCTACCATGGCAATGATGATTTTACTGGTTCCTTCTATTGTCAATATTGTTTTGGATGATGTTCTAATCAGGCAAATGGGAGGAGGAATTGAAAGTGCTGCTTGGGCTACGACTATTTCATTTATGTTGAGTAGTGTTTTTACTTTTTACTTTTATTTCTTTGGTAATTCTGAATTGAAATTTTCCTGGGCCCAAATGAGACTGAAAAAAGAACTGGTTAAAGAGATTGCTGCGCTTGGAAGTGTTAGTTTGATTAGACAAGGCTCAATATCTTTATTGATGATCATTCTAGGTTGGTCGCTGCATAAATACGGTGCTCAAGACATTCCTGCGCCAAACGGCGGTGAGATGGCCTATTCATCTTATGGAGTTGCTTCTAGATTAGCAATGTTTGTCTTTTTTCCATTAATTGGAATTTCACAGGGCTTTATGCCCATCACAGGTTATAATTACGGCGCAAAACAATATGTACGAGTTCGCAAGGCCATTACACTTTCCGTTGTGTTTGGGACTATTATTGCCGCATTTTTGTGTGCTATTCTTCTTATTGGGGCTAATTATATACCGTCCTTGTTTTCAGTAGGTCCGGAAATGACAATTTATGCGTCAGATGCTATCTTTTATGTTTTTTTGGCTACTCCGTTAGTTATGTTTCCATTTATTGGAAGTAGCTATTACCAAGCAATTGGCAAACCATTACCGGCTATGTTATTGACTTTAACCAAGCAAACTTTTTGTTTGGTTCCAATTATCTATATTCTTCCAATTTTTTACGGATTAAAAGGAGTTTGGTATTCCTTTCCGATTGCCGATTCATTAGCGGCTATAATATGCCTGTACTATTTATTAAGAGCCATTAAACGGTTGAAATAGGCTGTTGAGGTTTTAATCGCAGCATGTTAAATGTCAGAGATACCCAAATAAGTATGCAGGGAAATGCTTTCATTGCGTAAGGTGTAATGAATGCTTCTCTCCATGATTGGGGAAATATGTCGGTTGGAGATACAATTGTAAATAAGAAACACATTGTAACTAAAGCAATTTCTACCCAGCTTCTTTTTGAATTGATAAACCAAATATAAGCGCCAATCACCGCAATGATATACGTAGGTGACTCGGCCTTATGGTTAAATATGACAACCCAAATAACAGCACTGGCAAACATCATAGTTTGAAAGGTGGAAGTCTTGATAGCTTTATAGTTAAAGAGCGGTAATAGTAGGCCAACAATTCCAAAAACCAAAACAAGACTCTTATTGGGTTGTATCGTAAACCACAATTCAAGCCAACCTTTAAAGGAGTAGGAACTGGAAACAGACGAGTCATTAATTAACATGTGCCACCAATTCTGATATTGCCAAATCAACTCATTCCATCCAGTTATCACTATAGGAAATAGGGCTAAAAGAGAAAACCACAATATGCTATATGAGATGAATTTTATCTTCTTCGGATAAAATAGGAATAGTATAAAAAGTACAAGTCCAAAAATTTTTATAAATACCGTAAGACTTAGAAATAAGGCGGCTTTTATAATTTGTTCTTTTTGAAAGGATTGATATGCTAAAAGGAAAAGCCCAATAATCAAGATATTACATTGGGAGTTTTGTAAAGATGTTATCAATTCCAGAAAGATAAAAAACCAAAAAAATAATTGTAATCGTTTATTTTTGAAATCAAAATCTTTAACACCAAAATACAGAACAATCACATTTAGTAGATTCCAACACAATAGACCTGCCCAATTGGGCATCCATGCTAGCATACCCATGAACAGACTGAATATGGGGCTGTATTTGTAAAGGTCCCAATAATCTACGGGGTAAGGAGTATATAAATTTTGCCCCTCAATCAAATGAAAAAAAGAGTTTTTAAAAATAAGGTAGTTGTTGTAATGTGTAAATACAGAATCACCGTTGATTCTTGGCGGTAAGTTGAGTACTTGTATACTGACACCTATAGCAGTAAGAATTAATACGGATAGAATGATGAACTGATATTTCCTAGAAGACATCATAATTTAATCAATGTAAAGCTAATCTTAAAACTTGAATCTAACTTGCGCCCGGATGTCTGATTTGGTATTGCCCAAGATTAATTCGTTGCCAGCACCTATTTCATCTACGTTGTTTAAATGCCATTGCGCCCACCTAAACCATACATCAATGCCTTTCCGCACTTGATATTTAATAGTGAGGTAAGTTCGAGATCCTGTTCTGTAATATGCTGGTATAGAAAAATAATAAAGCACATCATTTTCATATGCATAGACCCTTGAATTATAAGAATCGGTTTCGAAAAGTGCATAGCGAAAAGAAAATGAGAATGGATTACTTAAGGGTTTGTAAATGATATCTTGATAGACCAAATAGCCTTGTTCTTTTTGGGCCATTCCACGCTTGTAATCGACAAGTTCTATTCTATTTCTTAATGTAAAAGACTCAGAAACCTTATAGGTTATGTTGTACCTGTAATTCGTTTGTTTTTTTGCTACAACAAAATCGATATCGTCAATTTCCTCGATTGAATTAACGGGTTTATCACGACTTCGTATTCGTCCGTACATAATTAATTTTTTACTTGGCTTGTATTGTAATTGAACTAAATAGTCGTGCCCATACGTGTTGGGCTTATCTACCAAGTATTTTAGCCAAGGAAATTTAAATTGATCGAGGTAAGCATTAAGCGTAAGCTTTTTTCCTTTGGAAAGTTTAAGTCCAATCATTACACCTTTTTCGTTGATGTTTTTACTGCTCTCGGCAAATGCATTGCTCAGGTTATTTTGAAAATCACGCTGGTAATCTCGATATACGATAGACAATGCTACACTCGGATCTAACGAAATAAGTGCACCGTGAATCTGTGCCATTCCGCCATTTGCGCTGCGTGAAACTTCACCGTAAAAGTTAAAGTTTTTAAAGAGTAAATTATAATCGGCGCCTAAAACGGTATTTTTATTGGTGTTAAATTCAAATTGGTTGTAATAGGTTAAGTTTCTTTGAACATTTGCATTGTAATCGGAATGCAACCCGGTAAATCCTATTCTTAATTTTCTTGTATTGAATTGCAAATTACCTCCAAGATGAGATTCACTGATTACTTTTTTATCCTGCAGCTCACCAGGAGTTCTATGCAATCCGGTAAGTTGAAATGAAGTAATGGTATAGCCATCAAAATTCGAACTAGTGTCGTCATAAGATATATTCGCGTCTATTTTTTTGTGCGATCCAAAAGCGGTAAATGCTAACTTACCAAACTCAAGAGTCGCTCCTGCACCTCTCAGAAATAAGTTTTCATCGACTGACGCGTACGGACGCAGGCCTCTTGCATTTCTTTTAGAGGTCATAACGTCAGCACTTTTGCCAAATGCAAGACCGCTCCATACCGTTAATCCCTGGCCAAATTGTGCATGAAAATCTCCTAATGCCAGTGCTTTTAATTTGCCAAACCCTCTTAAATACAAATGTCCTGAATAAAAATCGAAACCATTTTTTTGATTGCCTGAAAAATATTGTTCTCCGGCGTCTTTTTCACCAGTAAAACCGAGGCTTACGTTGTTCCTAAATTTAAATCGATATCGACTATAAATTTTATCAGGACTACCATTGTACCGTTTATTTGGGCTTGCTGCTAACGTTGAATCATCAATTGGTAAATACCCTTCTTGTTGCTCAAGAATTCTTGAATACCTAATGAATACTTCATTAGTACTATTCTTTAGCATTTCTTTAAAAGAAATAGATGGAGCATATAAATTAACATTGACTGTAATAAATGGAAGCATGTTTTTAATTAGAGCCAAATTCCAGCCTGGTACTGCTTGTAATTCATAGATTGAGATTAGTTTTCCGTTTCGGTTAATGTGCTCATATAAATTATTGATTTGGATATCAGTAAGCATCTTGAGTTGCTGGAGCTCCTCTTCGTTTTTTGGGTTATTAATATTTAATGGGTGATCGTAGATGTACGACAAATAATCAAATAAGGTGGTGTAATCGATGTCTTCGTCTTCTGTATTCTCTGCAATAGTTTCAATCCGTTGCTCTAATAAATTAAATTTTTGTTGATCGTTTTTTTGCCCATGCAATGATAGGGGTGCAAGCAACAGCATAAAGAAGAATAACTGTAAATTGTTCATTGCTTGCCTAATACGTAGGTTAGCGAAAGCTGTGGGCTAAAACCTAAAATTTGATGATAAGTACTTGAAATGTCGGCTTTAAACGAGTCGAAGTTAAGTCCAAAACCAAAGGCAATTATTCCTGGATTTGTTGCAATACCACCCCTTAAGTAGAGCATCTTCCCAGGAATATATTCCAACCCACTTCTGAATACGGCTTTATGCTCAAGGTCTTTTTCAACTTCACTGGTTACCAATACTTTATCAGAAAACTGGTAGCTCATTCCAAATCTCATTATCGAAGGAATACGCTCATCATTGTAGTCATTTAATTTGGTTTTAGTAGGGTTATAAACGTGAACTCCAATGGTCAGATTATCGGTTACTTTTGCTTGAATTCCAGATTCAATAGAAAAAGCCATAGTGGAACCATAATTACCACCGAGACGAAGTGAATGATAATTTGCCTGTATACCGCCAGCTATTTTTTCGTTAAATTTCATAGCGTAAGCAAAACCCACTTTACTTTCTTTGTACAGGGACCAGCCAAAACTTGAATAATTTAATCCAAAGCAACCATTTCCAACAGGAATAGCAATAGCGGCTCCCAAATGACTAAGTTCCTTGAGCCCAAATCGGTTCTCAAAATAAACACCGGCATTAGGACTTTTTAGCCATCCTAATCCTCCTTGGTTGTGGTGGGTAGACCAAACATCTGAAAGTGTAATAGAGGCATGAGCCATTCCAGCGCTTCTAGCACCCAAATGCCAATTGTCATTTCCCGCTAATGCAAGGGTAGAGGGTATCAGCAAGTATAATAGTAAATACTTTTTCATCTATTGGTCAAAATAGTGATTTTGAAAAGAAAAGATGAAAAAAGTAGCCGTAATAATGAGATTAATTCACTCTATACTTGAAAGAATACTCTTTAAGGTCTTCGTTCGCCTTTACTATTTTTTCTTTCAGTTCTTTTTTGAACTGAACACATTTTGAATAGATTTTTTCATCACCTGTTGCAAGTATTTGTGCAGCTAAAATACCTGCATTTCTAGCACCATCTAAACCTACCGTAGCTACTGGAATTCCAGGAGGCATTTGAAGAATAGACAGAATGGAATCCCATCCGTCTATAGAAATTGACGACCGGCACGGAACACCAATTACAGGGACAGGCGTAAAGGCTGCCATAACTCCAGGTAGATGCGCGGCTCCGCCTGCACCAGCAATTACTACTCTAATGCCTCTCTCATATGCAGAGCTTGCATATGCCTCAACCTTTTCAGGGGTTCGATGCGCTGAAAGTGCATTGATTTCAAATGGAATTTCAAAATGGTCTAAAATTTTTGCGGCTTCCTGCATAACTGGCATGTCAGATGTGCTGCCCATAATAATACTTACTAAAGGATTCATTTTTGTTGTTTTATGAAATGCAAAATTAGTAATTGAGTTTGTAATTTCATTGTTTTACACTACTTAATTTTTTAGATTTACTGCTCTTTTTAATGCGTACTATTTGTCTACATAATAAGCAGTTTAAATCTCACATTTCAGATGAAGCAATTGAAGCAGCCATTTTAAATGTATCCAATCGAATCAATCGAGATTACCAAGGTAAAAAGCCATTATTTTTAGGAATATTAAATGGAAGCTTTCTTTTTGTTGCTGATCTCATGCGGAAAATAGATTTAGAATGTGAAATTTCATTTCTTAAAGTCAGTTCGTATAGCGGCACGAGTACAACAGGTACAATTAAGGAATTGGTCGGGTTGAATGAAGATGTGTCAGGTAGAGATTTGATTATTCTCGAAGATATCGTAGATACAGGCATTACCATTGATAGTATATTTAATTCGTTATTGGGAAAGGGTGCAAATTCTATAGAGGTTGCCACCCTATTGTTTAAACCCAATTCGTATCAAATGGATTATCCAATTAAGTATGCTGCACTCGAAGTGGGTAATGAGTTTTTGGTAGGGTTTGGATTAGATTACGACGGTTTAGGACGAAATTTAAAGGACATTTACATAATAAATGAAGATTAAGTCATGTTAAATATTGTATTATTTGGGCCTCCAGGGGCAGGAAAAGGAACCCAATCAGAAAGATTGAGAGACCAGTATGGATTAGTACATATATCTACTGGTGATGTATTCAGAGGTTTAAATCCCAATTCAGAGCTAGGTAAATTGGCCAAAAGTTTCGCGGATAAGGGTGATTTGGTACCTGATGATATCACAATTGCGATATTAGAGTCAGAAGTTCAAAAATTTCCAAACGCTAAGGGAGTAATTTACGATGGATTTCCACGAACGACAGCTCAGGCTCAGGCACTTGATGATTTTTTATCCTCAAAAAATACAGCAGTATCCATGATGTTGTCTTTGGTAGTAGATGAAGTTGAATTGAAAACAAGATTATCTAAACGGGCTAGTAAAGCTGGAAGACCAGATGACGCAGATCCTGAAATAATTCAGAATAGAATTAATAATTATAATGAGAAAACTGCACCGGTTGCTGAATATTATGATCGTCAAAATAAATTGATTGAAATTGATGGTGAAGGGCCTATTGATGGTATTACGAACCGACTTTTTGTGGCCATTGATAATCTAAATTCGGAAAAGTAATTATTACAGCAACTCGCAATGAAGGCTGAATTACTGTTCAGCCTTTTTTATTTAACCTATTTTTACCGACATGGCAGGAACTAATTTTGTTGATTATGTGAAAATTAATTGTCGCTCAGGAAAAGGCGGTGCAGGATCAGTTCATCTTTTTAGAGATAAAAATACTGCCAAAGGAGGGCCAGACGGAGGAGACGGGGGCCGAGGCGGTCACATCATTATTCGAGGTAATAAACAGCTCTGGACTTTGTTGCATCTCAAGTATAGAAAGCACATTAAGGCCGAACATGGTGGACCTGGACAGGGAGGATTGAGACATGGAGCAAATGGTAAAGACAATATAATAGAAGTGCCACTTGGTACCATTGCAAAGGATATCGAATCTGGTGAAATATTATTTGAAATTACTGCAGATGGTGAAGAGAAAGTATTGCTTCCAGGAGGAAGAGGGGGCTTAGGTAATGATCACTTTAAATCTTCAACCAATCAAACTCCGAGATTTGCACAACCGGGCGAAGATGGAAAGGATGAATGGAAAATATTGGAATTAAAAGTATTGGCAGATGTTGGGCTAGTGGGGTTCCCCAATGCAGGTAAGTCTACATTGCTGTCTGTAGTTTCTGCTGCAAAACCAGAAATCGCTAATTACCCATTTACCACACTAGTACCTAATTTAGGCATAGTATCTTATAGAGAGCATCGATCATTTATCATGGCAGACATTCCAGGTATTATTGAAGGTGCACATAGTGGTAAAGGAATAGGTCTTCGATTTTTGCGCCATATAGAACGAAATTCCTTATTATTATTCTTGGTTCCAGCAGACAGTAATGACATTCATAAGGAGTATGAAATTTTATTAAATGAACTCAAACAATTTAATCCAGAACTTTTAGATAAGACAAGAATACTGGCAATATCAAAATCTGATATGTTAGACGACGAACTGAAATCGGAAATAATACTGGATTTGCCAGATGTACCGCATTTATTTATTAGCTCGATTGCGCAGCAAGGATTGCAAGAACTGAAAGATTTACTTTGGACAAGTATGCAAACATGATTAGCTGGTTAGAACAAATAGACCGAGACTTGTTCCTGGTGTTGAATGGTTGTCATTCTCCATTTTTTGATGACGTATTTTGGGTAATAACAAGCAAGTTCTTTGGTATTCCTTTTTACATGCTTGCCGTGTTTTTACTGACTAAAAAATACGGATGGAAGACTGGTTTATTGCTCACAACTGGAGGCTTAGTAGCCTTCGGGCTTGCTGATCAAATTTCAAATCACGTGTTCAAAGATGTTTTTTTAAGGTGGCGTCCAGGTTATAATCTGGAAATCAAGCACCTGGTTCATAATGTCATGGTAGATGGAGCGCTTTATCGGGGAAAAATTGATGCAAGCTTCTTGTCTGCTCATGCTGCAAATATGTTTGCAATAGCTACGTTTGTTGGATTAATGAGTACCAAAAAAATACTATTAGTCGGTTTTTTTATTGCGGCCTTAATCGGGTACTCAAGAATTTATCTAGGTGTTCATTACCCTTTAGATATTGGATGTGGAGCTTTGTTGGGAGCGCTTATAGGGTGGTTGATATATCGCGTTTATGTGAATAGTTTAAATTTGAAGCAATGACTTGGATTGCAGTCTTTATAGGTGGTGGACTAGGAAGTATCTCCAGATATGGTTTAAGTCTGCTAGCAAATAGAATTTATTCTGGCCCTTTTCCTTTAGGTACTTTTTTGGCTAATCTATTGGCTTGTATCTTTTTGGGTTTAGCCATTGTTTATTTTTCATCGAAAAGTCAATTTAATGAGGCATACAAGGCCCTTGTCCTTGTCGGATTTTGTGGAGGGTTTAGTACTTTTTCCACTTTTAGTCATGAAACGTTAACGCTAGTTAAAGAAGGACAATGGGGGTGGGTTACGGCCAATGTTTTTATCAGTATTGTTGCGTGTATTGGTGTTTTATATCTTTTTTCAAAATATCAATCTAGCTAAGTTCTTAGCTCAGGTTTTTCATAATTCCAATCGCTTTTTCAATATCATTTTCAGATACATCCAAGTGCGTTGTAATTCTAATTCTATTTGGACCGAAGCCAATTGCCTGCATATTATTAGCTGATAATTTTTTTAAATAGGCATCAGCACTTATGTCCAGATCTACCATTAGAATATTGGTTTCAGGTAATTCTGTTCCTAGAACAAAAGGGGCACCTTGAATACTATTTGAAATATGTTTTGCTCTAAGATGGTCATCTGCTAACCGCTCTACATTGTGATCGAGCGCATAAATACCGGCGGCGGCGAGGTATCCCACTTGCCTCATTCCTCCACCCATTACTTTACGAACGCGATGCGCATTTTGTATAAATGCTTTTGATCCAAGCAGCAAAGAACCTGCAGGTGCACCTAGACCTTTAGATAAACAAATGGAAATGGAATCAAATAAGCTTCCATATTCTTTTGGATTTTCATTTTTAGCTACTATTGCATTAAATAGTCTTGCACCATCTAGGTGATATTTTAAGCCATTTTCACGACATGCATCTGCAATGTTTTTTACCGTTTGCATATCATAACATTTTCCGCCTCCTCGATTAGTTGTATTTTCAATAGATACCAATGTAGTATTGGTGTAATGTGAATCCGATGGGTTAATGTTATTCATTACATCATGGGAAGTTAAAAAGCCGTCATCATTTCCAACTAGCCTGACCTGTGCGCCAGAGTTTCGAGCAATTCCTCCCCCTTCGTAATTATATATATGTGATTGATAGCTGCAAATTACCTCATCACCAGGTTGCGTATGCACATTAATGGCAATTTGATTGGTCATGGTTCCACTTGGACAAAATAGTGCGGCTTCCATATCAAACATGGTAGCGATTTTCTCTTGCAACGCATTTACGGTAGGATCTGCTGCAAACACATCATCTCCAACTTCTGCAGATAGCATTACTTTCAGCATTTCTTCATTGGGCTTGGTTACAGTATCGCTTATAAAATTGAGCATCGATTGATTTTTTTGTGAAGTTATGTAAAATGATTTGTTCATTGTACAAAGACAATGCAAACCTATTGTCTAGTAATTACGTTAACTTATAATTATTGAAGTGTATTCTTACCATAACAATGGCAATAGTCGTATTGAGTACTTGTGCTCAGGAAAAATATTGGGTTTATTTTTCAGACAAAAAAGGGGTGACCTTTAACCCTAAGGAATATTTTCATCCCAATGCCATTGAACGAAGAATAAAAAGTAATTATCCGATTAATCATTACAGCGACAGGCCCCTTGTTGAAAGTTATGTGCAAGAAGTTGTTGACTTGGCCACTTTGTACAAAGGAGTATCCAGATGGTTAAATGCCATCGTAGTAACAGCAAGTTATTCTCAAATTGAGCAAATTAGAGCGCTTCCTTTCGTTACGAAGATAGAAGCGAGCGCGTATCATTCAGTTGTATGTACGTCAGAAGAAATCAATATTACCGGTAATGATTTTGAAAAAAGAGACCTGATACGATTTCAGCTTGACCGGATGAATGCTCATCAATTTAAGGAGCATGGTATAACAGGTCGAGGATTGACGATTGCTATTTTTGATGCAGGGTTTCCTGGTGTTGATGAAGCACCGATGTTTGACCATATCAGAGCAAGAAAGGGAATAGTAGGAACTTATGATTTTATTCGTAATACTGATAATGTTTATAGAAAAATTGAACATGGCAGTATGGTTTTTTCTTGTATTGCTGGTGTTACAAAAGATTCCCTTCGATTAGGAGTTGCAACAGGTGCCAATTTTTTACTCGCCATAACAGAGAAATTAATGAAGGAAGGTCTAGCTGAAGAAGAAGCGTGGTTATTTGCGGCAGAATGGGCAGATAAAAATGGAGCAGACATTATAAACAGTAGCTTGGGGTATACAAGACGGAACCATTTTAAAGAAGACATGGATGGTCAAACAGCTATCATAACAAGGGCGGCAAATTTAGCAAGTGCTAAGGGCATTCTAGTAGTCTCTTCTGCTGGAAATGAAGGGAATAAACGGCATTGGATGATGGTTGCTGCGCCAGCTGATGGAGACAGTGTTCTTGCCGTTGGCGCAATTAATCCTTGGAGTGGGTTTCATACCAATTTTTCTTCATTTGGACCATCTTCAGATAAGGAGTTGAAGCCGAATGTAACTGCTGTTGGACATGTTATTGCTTATAATGAGACCAAAACAATTAGTGAAACGCAGGGCACATCCTTTTCTGCTCCATTGGTGGCAGGATTTGCGGCTTGTGCTTGGCAAGCCAATCCTACATTAACAAATTGGGAACTTTTAAAACGAATTGAATCTTCTGGAGATCTGTATCCCTATTTTGATTATGCGCACGGATACGGTGTGCCACAAGCCGATTGCTTTTTATCCAATACCGCTTCTAAATCAAATGATTCCGTTTTTATTGTAGATGTAGGGGATAGTGTCGTAACCATTTCGATAAAAACTGATTTAATAATTAATGATACTTTATTTCATTTTTCTGAAAATCACGATGGCGTAAAAAACATCATTACGAAAAGAGAAGATGGTATTAAAATTGATAAAAATCATCCATTTATAAAACATGAATTGTTTTATTATCACCTAGAAAATAATGAGGGGTTTTTGGATGAGTTTTCTGTGTTGTCTGTTGAAAAAAATCCGATAGCTCAAATAGACTTATTCCGTTTAAAAGATAGAATATTACGTATTCATTATTTAGGTTTTACGCGTTCAATACAATTTTAATGAGATGAGAATTGCGTTAATTGCATATGTGTTAGTTTTTCCAATGGTTTGTTTTGGTCAGGAAACTTTGTTGCACAAGAAAACCGTTGAAACACTCCGGGAAGGTGATTTTGGTCCGAATAAAAAAAGATACATTCACACCTTTTTTAAGGTTGGATTCTATCAAAAGACGAATGCATGGAATGCATGTTCAATTCAAGGTGGAAATTCTTTTACAACGGGTTACGGAATTAGATACAAGCGAAAGTTATCTTCAAAATTGTCTTACGGTTATGACCTGGG
Source organism: uncultured Flavobacteriales bacterium (assembly GCA_905480225.1). Taxonomy (GTDB): domain Bacteria; phylum Bacteroidota; class Bacteroidia; order Flavobacteriales_D; family Parvicellaceae; genus UBA10066. The sequence goes on from CAJQPO010000020.1 coordinate 35,148, forward strand.
TTATGACTTCAATCAATATCGTTTTAAAAGAGACTCGAGTTCTTTGTATTCGCAACTCAATGGGTTTTTAACGGCAGATTCATTAAAAACAGATAAATTGACATTTGGTATGTTGGAGTTAGCACCCTATTTCCGAATTAATTTTGGTCAACGAGGAGATCATCTGGGCAAATATCTTGATTTTGTCTTATCTGGGGGCCTCATGCTTTCATCAAAACACGTTCTGAAATGGGATCACCCGAATAGCAGCATCATAAAAAAATCAACATACAAATCGAGAAGATTAGGTTATACTAATAAATTGTTTTTCGGGATAGAAATCCGATATGGAAATGCATTTTATAACCTTTTTATTAGGTATCGCTGTGTAGACATTTTTAATTCAAAACTGAATGAGCGTCCTTATCAGCCAAGTTTAATTAGATTGGGTGGATATCTCATTATTCCAGATTAAATTTTTCGTGCAACCATAAGACCATCTCGTATTGGTAAGAGTACATTTTCAACTCGAGGGTCTGCTTGAATTTTTCGGTTGTAGTTAAGAATTGCGATAGTATCCACATCGCTATCTGTTATTTCCTTAACTACTTTACCGCTCCAAAGAACATTATCGGCGATAATGTATCCTCCGCTACTAACTTGGTCAATAATCAAGTCAAAATAATTGGAGTAGTTTGTTTTATCTGCGTCTATAAAAACAAGGTCGAATGTATTTTTTATGGTTGGAATAATTTCAATAGCATCTCCGATTATGACATCAATTCGATCGGTCATTTGTGCTTCAGAAATGTATGTATTAACCATGTCTTCGAGCTCTTCATTTATATCAATGGTGATGAGTCGTCCACCTGATTCCAAACCCTCTGCAAGGCAAATAGCAGAATAACCGGTATACGTTCCAATTTCAAGAATACATTTTGGCTTTATCATGTGGCTTAACATACTCAATACTCTACCTTGCAAGTGGCCCGATAGCATTCGTGGAACAAGAACTTTTTGATAAGTTTCTCGGTTTAGCTGATGGAGTAATTTTGATTCCGGGACGGTATGGGCTTTAATGTAAGCCTCTATTTCTTCTGGTAAAAATTCCATTTTGAATCGACTGATTTAGTGTAATTGTTGCAATACTTTAGAGACTTCAGTTTCTGGCATTTTACAGGCTTTATCTTGACAAACGTATATCATTGTATTGCCTTTCATGTATTTTCCTTCAAGTAGTTGTAACGTTCCTTCATTTTTTCCACCCATCATTAAGATATTGGGAAGGTAGTTTTTATCTAATTCTGCTCTTTTTTCCTCCCAATTTTTACCAACTATAGCTACTTCAAATAACGGTCGAGTGAAATGTGCCTCCACACTGGCCCAGTTTGCATAGAAATAAAGATTTTTTTGAATGTCATTTTTAACATTGAGGTATAGCTGTCGTGCCTTATTTACGTAAGATTCATTGTAATAATAATGGCCTAAATACAGTAGGTTTTTTGCCATTTCAGAATTAGAAGAGGGTATAACATTATCTGCAACTTCCATTTTTCTTGCAATCAGATTAGCGTGATTGCGGTTGGTGTAAAAGAACATGCCTGAATTTTTATCAAAAAAATGGGCAATGGCATATTCGGAAAGTTCAAAAGCCTCAGTGAGCCATTTTTCTTCAAAGGTTGCCTGGTACAGGTCAATAAACGCTGATATGGTAAAGGCGTAATCATCCAGGAACCCTGGAACAGTTGACAAGCTATTTTTGTAATTTCGATTTAAACCACCGTCTTTATTTTTAGCCTTATTGATAATGAAATTGGCATTTTCTTTGGCTTTCTGCAGATATTCTTTGTTGCCAAACGCGCGATACGCGTCAACATACCCCTTCATCATCAGGCCATTCCATGCAGTTAATATTTTGTCGTCTAGTGCCGGTTTAATTCTTGTCTCCCTTTTAACCATAAGAGCAGAACGGCTGGCATTGAGCGATTTTCGTACTTCCGATACATCTCTGTTTTTCCGTTCAGCATATGTTTTTATGGATTCTTTGGTATACAAAATATTTTTTCCGTCTTCCCAATTCCCAGTTTTGGTTACCTGATAAAAGTCTTCAAATAATTTGGATTCCTCTCCCAGTAGTTCCATTATTTCGGTTTTAGACCAGACATAAAATTTACCTTCTTCCCCTTCACTATCGGCATCTTTTGATGAAAAAAATCCGCCTTCTTTTGAGGTCATTTCCCGACTTACGAATGTCAGAATTCCATGCACTACTTCTTCGTATTTTGGATTTTTTGTTTTTTGCCATGCATGACTGTACAGGCTTACTAATTGACCATTGTCGTACAACATTTTTTCAAAATGGGGAACGTGCCAATTTACATCCGTTGAATATCGAGCGAATCCACCACCAATGTGGTCATAAATTCCACCAGACGCCATGTTGTCTAGGGTTGTTTCTACTAATGACAGGGCTTCCTCATTATTGTGACTAGCTCCATACTGGAGTAAATAATTCCACATACAAGGCATTGGAAATTTTGGAGCTTGATTACCACCGCCTCTTATAGGATCTGCATTTTTTTTCCATGCATCAAATCCATTATCCAAGTCCTTTTTAGAAGATAAAGTAGTTTCTGTTGACAAAGGGACATTTTCAATTGATCTAATTCCTTGGGTTACCTGCTCCGCTTGCTCAAGTATAGACGCAGGATTTTCACTTTGCATGTCAACAAAATATTCCAGTACTTTCATCCAATTGTCTTTTTGAAAGTAGGTGCCGGCATAAAATGGTTGTCCATCTGGCAGAGCCAGTGCATTCAATGGCCATCCCCCTTTTCCGGTAATAAGTTGTGCGGCTGTCATATAAATTTGATCAACATCCGGCCGCTCTTCACGATCAACTTTTATCGCAATAAAATGTTTATTCATTAACTGCGCAACAAGGGTATCTTCAAAGCTCTCATGCTCCATTACGTGACACCAATGGCAAGCCGAATAGCCAACGCTGATAATTAACATTTTGTTTTCAGCTTTCGCTTTTGCAAGTGCCTCTTCTCCCCATGGATACCAATTAACAGGATTATGAGCATGTTGAAGTAAATAGGGACTACTTTCATTAATGAGCTGGTTTGTAAAAGGATATTGCTTTTCGTTTTCATTTATTCCTGAAACGTGTTCTTGTCCACACGATGATAAAAACATCATCAATAATATGGTAGAAAATGAATATTGCATAAAAGTTAGAAGTGCTGTCATTTTATATTGGTCATAAGTTATTTCCAATTGCTACAAACAAAGCGTATTGGGCTTTATTAAATTTTGTTATTGCATTAAGGTAGTCTAATTGTGATTTAATAAAAACTTCTTGTACCTGAAGTAATTCAAACGGTCTTACTGTTCCAGATTTTTGTCGTAAAATACATTGGTCTAATGCTTTTAAGGCAAATTCTTTTCCTTCGTTTGAGATATTTATTTGCTCTTCGGAAATCTGTAATTGATTTTTAGCACGAAGTACTTCTTCGTTAATCTGGGCTTTGATTTGATCAATTTTATTTTCTTTGATAGCTATTCTTGCATCATATTGCTGTACTGCACCACCGTTATTTATTTTACCAGCCGGAATGCGCCAAATTAAAGCAGCATTTACTTCTCCAGTTGGGTTTAAGGGAGAAAAAACATCACCGAACATTGAACCGTAAGTGCCTAACCGCAATTCTGGTATATAAAGCGCATTCGTAACTGTTTTTTTTTCTTCTTTTATGGATTTCAGCTGAAAGTGAACACTTTTAATTTCTGGCCTTTTCGAATGAATGGAGTCAAGTGCCAAAAGGCTATCTGTATCGTTTAATCGGATTGGTGCTAAAATTGAATCTGAGGCTAGAAGGCTGATTGTAGGATCAAGGTTCAGTACGCTGACAAGTTTGGCAGACCAGTTATTGTAGGCTGTTTTTGCCTGAAGCATTTCGATTTTTAAGTGGTTATTGTTGCTTTGAGCGATTAAGAATTCCGATTCGAATTGAAGACCAGCATCGACTCGAATTTTAATTTGTTTGGAGATAGTTTCAGCCTGTTTTAAAAGATTGCTGTAAGCTTTGTATTGCAATTGTGCTTCCAGAAAGTCATAATAGATATGTATGGTATTGAGTATTGCTGTGTTTTTTTTTGCCTGAGTTTCGTGAGCTGAGGCTTGCACTTTGAGCTGAGCTGCGTTTTTAGTGAAAATGCCTTGGCCAAAATCCCAACTTGCATTAATGCCAAGACCAGCCCAGAAATTCTGTCGGTTAACGGATTGAAAGAAATTTCCATCACCATTCATTGCGCTTCCCCACAACTGATGAATGGTAGTTCCAGCATAAAAGTCTGGTAGCCACCATTCTTGGGCTCTTTGGGCATTTGCCATTACTAACTCTTGTTTTCTTATGTATTCTTTGATAACGAGGTTGTTGGCGCCACTCAGTTTTAAAACTGTTTCAAGATTTAGCACATGCAAATTATTTTGAGCAAAGCTTGAAACAGATGTACCTGTATAGAGGCCAAAGAATACCAATATGCAGCATAAGTTTACTTTCATTAGTTTTCTTTTTTCAAGATTGGAATTACTTTTTGACTGGGCTGTACTTGACCTTTCCCTTGAATAATCACTTTTGTATTTTCGTCAATGGCATTATTCAAAATTTCCATATAATCTTTATTGGCAAGTCCTTTTCTAAGTGGAATGCGCTCAACGATTGAATCGTTTACTGCCATAATGAATGCTTCGTTTTGAAAAATCCACTGGGTGGAAACTGGAAGCGAAAGTACTTCTTGTTCATGTCCAATTTGCATTAGTACTTTAGCATACATGCCAGGTTTAATAATTCCTGAAGGATTTTCAATGTCGATTTCAACTTGCATTGTTTTCGAAGAAGGATTTAATGCACCTGCAATTCGACTTACTTTGGCTTTTATGGAGTCTCCGGGTAATTCTGGAAAAACAACGGCTACTGATTGGCCTTTGGAAATGGAATTTACATCACATTCTGGCAGTGGCACAATAACTCGGACAGGATCAATTTCTTGTAATTCGAATAATCCTTTAGGATTGGAATCTGTTAATCCATTCTGAATCAATGAACCATGATCTACAAATCGTTGTGTAATTTTACCAGAAAATGGTGCTTTAATTTGAAGGAAGCTAACCCGGTCTTGTACACTTTCTAAAGCTGCTTTTGACGATAAATAGTCCGCTTCTGTTTCTTCTAATAAGTGTAATGGAGTTATAGCGGGGGTATTCTTGTACGTTGATTTAAGACGTTCATACATATTTGATTTTGCTTCTAGTTGCGCGACACGTTCATCCTGGAGCCGCATTAGCTCGGGATTGGAAAGTACAGCAATTACTTCACCCGCTTTCACCAAATCACCTATGTCTTTGTATACACTTTGAACATAGCCACTTTCTCTGGCATAGACCGTAATTTTTTGGTTAGATCTTGCTGTACCTGTAATTTGTATTTCTGCCCGAAATGCGCGTTTTTTAGGTTGGACAACTTCAACGGTTTGAAGTTTCATTCCTGGATTACTGGTGGTGTTGGAAATTTCCATTGTTGTTTCTTCAGTGCAGGAAGAAAGCCACGAAACGCCTGCGATTACAATAGAAATCAAACCAATATTTCTAACAATCAATAATTTCATATGGTTTTATTTTTAGTAGCAATTAAGGAATACAGGATTGGGATAATGTAAAGGGTTAAAAAGGTAGCCATGAAAGTACCACCAATTACAGCTATTGCTAAAGGAACGTTTGCTTCAGTACCTGGGCTTGTAGCTAAAGCTGTGGGCAATAAACCAAATATAGTTGTTGCCGCGGTCATCAATACGGGTCTGAATCTGTCCGATGCTCCGTTGACAATTGCGTCTTTCTTTGCTACACCTTTTTTCAGTAGAGAATTAATTCTGTCCATTAATATGTTTCCATAAGAAACAGCAATGCCAACCATCATTATAATTCCCATGATTGATTGAATATTTAAATTTGTATTTGTTAACCACATTAGTAAAGCCACTCCAATAATTCCAAGCGGAAAAGTTGCAATAATAATTAGTGGTTGCCGGAATGATCGAAATAAGGGCATAATAATTAAGAAAGCAAGAATAATAGCTAATCCCAGTCCTAATCCCAGATCGCCAAATGAACTTTTCATTGTAGCAATTTCACCTTGAAAATGAACTTCATACCCTTTAGGTAAATCCATTGCATCAATGCGTCTTTGAATTTCATCTGAAACTGCACCAATATCAGTGCCCTCAACATTGGTATAAACATTAAATTCTCGCTGAAGGTTGTAGTGATTGATCTCAACAGGATTAGTTGACTCACTAATTTTAGAAAAATTTCGGAACGGTACAGGTTTATCATGTGTACTACTTGTCACATTCACATTTTCCAGAATGTGTTCGTCGTTGATTAAAAATTCTGGATAAGTAACACCAACGTAATAATGATTGCCATTACGTTCATCAATCCAAAAAGCTTTGTCAAAAGTAGCCGATGAATTAAGTGCAGATACCATGTTCTTTATTGCATCTACTGGTTTCACGCCTAATTCTGCTGCTTTAATTCTATCAATATCAATGTCTTTGGTTGGCTGATCGATACGCTGCAAAATCCTTACGTCCTTTGTTGAAGAAATTTGACTAATCGTATCTTTTAATCGCTCTGCAATTTGCCTGAGCACTTTTAAATCGTTACCAATTATTTGTACATCAACGGGTGCGGATTTCCCCTCATTTAAGGCGGCGGTTATTAATCCACCTGTATTAAAACTTATTTCAACGCCAGGGAATTCTGTGTGCATTCTTTTACGCAATTGACTTGCGTATTGAAATGTACTCACCTTATGATTTTCATTTAGCTGAACGCCTATAAATGCATCTTGCGTACCGGAATTTGGTGTGTAAGCTGCGGGTAAATCGTAGAATATTCCAATGTTGGCGATTAATTGTTGTAAATCGGCTCCTAATTCTTCCCTAATCAGGATTTCCATCTTGTTAATGGTCTGCTCTGTAGTTTTAAGTGGTGTTCCTGACTCTAATCGGACTTGTATTTCCATTTGGCCCACATCAGATTGAGGAAATAATTCATAGCCTAACTTATTTTTCATAATGAACAAGGAAAAAACAAATAAGCCAATAACACCGATCAAGACAATCCACCTAAGCTGTAGTGCCTTTAAAAGGGACTTTTCATATAACTTTCTGAGCCAATCAATCAATCGTTGAAAAATACCTGCCCGTTTTTTTGACGTATTTGCAGAACGTTTGTTCCGAAATAGATAGGCGGCTGCAAGCGGCACAAGTGTTAGGGAAAAAATATAAGATCCTATCATCGATCCTGCTACCGTTATTGCGAGTGGTGAAAACATGAACTTGGCCATTCCGGTTAAGAATACCACGGGTACAAAAACGGCAATGATTACCAAGCTGGATGCGAGAACTGGTTTCGAAACTTCTAGCGTTGCATCTAATGCAGCTTGCCAAGATGATTTACTCATCTTAAGGTGCCTATCGATGTTCTCAATAACGACAATGGAATTGTCAACCAAAAGTCCAAGAACAAGTGCGATACCACCTAAAGTAATGCTGTTAATAGCTTGTCCTGTAATGGCAAGCACAATAAAGGCAAAAAGTACAGCTAATGGCAGGCTAATGCATACAACAAGGGCTGATCGAAAATTGCCAAGGAATAGAATAAGTACAAGAATTACTAAGATTAAGCCTCCAATCCCCGCATTTGCCAGGCCTGATATTGCATTTCTAACATAGGAGCTTTGATCAAAAATAACATTCAATTGAACATCATCTGGCATTCTAATTTTCAATCCTGGTATAGCTGCTTTCACTGCTTCTACGGATTCGATGGTATTGGCTCCAGGTCGTTTAAATATGGGTAGATAAACTTGTTCTTTGCCATCGACCCTGGCAATATTGGTTTGAATCATACTTGCATCATCGGCATATCCAATGTCTTTAATATAAATGGGATTGCCGTCTTTATAGGTTACAACAATGTCATTGAAATCTGCTACATCGATAATCATTCCTTTAGCATCAATGCCATAATTGAGCAATCCAATTTCTGCAATCCCCGATGGAATCAGGGTTGTATTTTCCTGAATCGCTTTGTTGACTTCAGTTTGGGAAATATTGAGTGCTTCCAATTTTGCAGGATCAACATAAATATGTATTCTTCTTTTGGAACCTCCATAAGCAGCTGGAGCTACAATTCCAGGAACACCGCTAAGCATTTGCCGTAGATTGTAATAGGCAATATCATACAACTCTTTTCCGCTTTTCTCTTTGCTACTTACCGTTAAGAGCATTAAAGGTTTGCTGGCTGTAGGGTCAAAAGGTTGTACCATTGGCGGTAAAGTACCTGGCGGTTGATAATACATATCGCTCATTGCATAGGCGGATGTGTTCGCCATAGCTTCAGCAGGGTCTATTTCGGGACCGTAAAAATTGGTAACGAGACTTACCCCCATCAGACTTTTTGATCGTTGCTTTTCGATGCCGGGTGATTGGCCAGTCCATCTTTCCATTCTACTGGTGATGTCTTTTTCAACAACCTCAGCAGGCATGCCCGGGTACAATGTTAATATTTGCATAGACGTTTTGTCCGATTGCGGCAAAATATCAACCGCCATTCTAGGAATTAAAACAGCAGATAATACAATAACAAGGATAGCCAGTACAATAATTATGTATAGATTCTTGAAGGCTAGTTTGGTCATGAAAGGGTACTTAAGTGTTTATAAGAAAAGAGATCAGCTTTTAAATTGTCGTTTTCAACAACTCTTATTGATTTAAAACACAACTAAATAATTTGTTTTGAACTTGGGCTTTAATTGATATTGGTAATAAATGTACACTTTTGGTTGGGCATAGCAATATTCTTATGATTTAATCCGCGCATTCACCATGATAATAATATATTTGCAGGCAGATAAAAAAACAAAATGAAATTACTAGGAACTTATATTGCGATTTTGTGCACAACTGTTATGGTTGGATCATGTGATGCTCAGAAAGATGCAGTAAATAACAACGATAATATGGAGTTAAAAACAGAATTGGATTCAGTAAGCTATGGAATAGGTGTTAATATTGGCAAAAGTCTTGCTAGTCAAGGAATGGAGGCGCTTAATACAGACGCGATTGCTCAGGCAATGAGTGATGTGCTAGGAGGATCTGAACTTAAAATGACCGAAGAAGAGTGCATGCAAATAGTGACGGGCTATATGCAAGCTGCTGAGGCTCAAAAATCACAAGGAGTGATTGAAGAAGGAAAAAAGTTTTTGGAAGAAAACGGAAAACGAAGCTCAGTAGTTACATTATCTAGCGGTTTGCAATATGAAATTATGACTGAGGGTAATGGACCGAAACCGGTGGCAACTGATAAAGTAAAAACACATTACCATGGAACTCTATTAAATGGAGATGTTTTTGATAGTTCTGTAGACCGAGGTGAACCCATTTCTTTTCCAGTTAATGGAGTAATCAAAGGATGGACCGAAGCATTACAATTAATGCCTGTTGGTTCAAAATGGAAATTGTTTATTCCTTACGACCTTGCATACGGAGAGCGGGGAGCTGGTGCGCAAATTGGCCCATTTTCCACTTTAATATTTGAAGTAGAATTAATTGATATTGAAAAATAAAATAGCATGAAGTATTTATTATTGTTGACTATACTTAGTGCAGGCCTAATTTCTTTTAGCCAAGAAAAATCGGCGGCACCAAAAAAAGAAAAGTCTGAACTACAGTCAGGTAAAGATTTTTTTGCAGAAAATTCCAAACGGAAGGATGTCGTTACGTTGGCAAGTGGTTTGCAATATGAAATAATGACTGAAGGTAATGGACCAAAACCGGGCCCAACTGATAAGGTGAAGACGCATTATCATGGGACCCTGCTTAACGGGACTGTTTTTGATAGTTCTGTGGAAAGAGGTGCACCGCTTTCTTTTCCAGTAAATCGTGTAATAAAAGGATGGACAGAAGCACTCCAATTAATGCCTGTTGGCTCGAAATGGAAATTATATATTCCTAGTCATCTAGCATATGGAGAGCGTGGTGCAGGAGCGAAAATTAAACCAAATGCTGCTTTAATATTTGAAGTAGAATTATTAGATATTGAAAAATAATATGAAACATGCATTTTATATAGTGTTGGCAATACCTTTTGTCATTTTATCTTGCTCTGAATCAATCGAAAAAGTTGAAACTGAAATCGATTTGAGTTCAGATAACGCGAAGATATCTTATGCTCTGGGTGCTCAGCAGGTAGAGGGGCTTATACAGCAGCAAATGATGAAATATTTTGATATAGACGCTTTTACCATGGGCTTGAACGATTCCTACAATGGAGATAGTTTAGCTGTTTCTATGGAAGAAGCATTTGCTATTCTACAGAAGTCAGCACTAGAACCGTTTTTACCTAATAAAGAAGCAGGAGAAAAGTTCTTAGCTGAAAATGCACTAAGGGAAGGTGTTATTACACTTCCTAGTGGTTTGCAATATGAAGTTTTAACCGAAGGAACGGGTGAAAAACCGGGTCTTTTAGATCAGTTTACAGCCCATTATACAGGAACTTTGATAGATGGCACGAAATTCGACAGTTCCTATGATCATCCTGAAGGAGAGCCCTTGAAATACGGAGTAAATCAGGTGGTTCCAGGTTGGACTGAGGCCTTACAATTGATGGCAGTTGGATCCAAATGGAAAATATATTTGCCCTATCAATTAGCATATGGTGAAAGAGGAACTCAGGGAGGTCCCATTGAACCTTATGCAGCACTTATTTTTGAAATGGAGCTGTTAGGAGTTGAAAAATCGGCGGCAAGCCCGCAATAAATCACGCTGTTTTCTGAGCGCATTTTAGGAAAGCATTTACCGGTAAATTATTCGTTTACTCACCTGTCCTGAACTACATGAAAAAGAGAATACGTATTGGCCTTTTGCTAAATTAATTTCTTTGAAATTTAGCAGTATTTGGTTGTTGCCAGTTTTTAATTTCATGTATTCTTGGTAGGTTATGGCACCTTTTGAGTCAAATATTCGATATAGGATTATTTCAGATGTTGGGCTATTAACCACTATCGTCATTTCACCGGAGGTCGGATTGGGGGCCAGCACGTAATCGAATTCTATTGGCTTTTCCACCAATCCTAAAGGATTAAAGACATGTACAATAACCGTATCGGAGTTTTCTCCACATGAAGCGCTGTAAGCCGTAAGAACGACCGAATATTGATCCGCAATAGTATAGGTGTGCCACGGATTGCTATCAGAAGATGAGTAACCGTCTCCAAAATCCCAATAATAGGAAGACGCATGAACAGAAGTATTGGTTAAAGTTAGCGTAGCTGCAGGCAGGAATAGTGAGTCAGAACTCTCAATAAAGTCTGCTTCAGGTCTTGGGACAATAATAAAATGGATATTCTGAATTGTTGTGTCGCTTCCTCCAGGACCATTGGCAATTAATTGAATTTGATAGATGCCACTGGAGTCCAATGTAATCCAAGGATTCACAGCTGAACTGCTGATAGGGTTTGCCTCAGGCATTGTCCATTCAAAACTGGTAGCATCTATCGAATTATTAACCAGTTGTACACTGTCATCAGCACAAATTGTCGAAGAAGATATAGAGAAAGAAGCTGTTGGTTCTGTTGGGCCTGGCAGAGAACATGTCCAGATTGCTTCCCAACCACTGGCTGTTGTTCTAGAATCAGAAGTGAAACGAAAAGTAAGGTCATTTCCCGTTGATGTGAATGCGCCAGGGCTTACAATACCACTAAAAGGGCTTCCGGGAATTTGTGGAGAAATTATTGAAGGTCCATCATAGATATATAAATAATCGTAATTATTTTCTATGTTAAAAGAATTGAAATCGATTGATATTGGACCGCTGGTATTAAGGGTACAAGTGTAGTCTTCATTATCAATATATACGCCAATAGGACCTCCTGAATCACGAAATATCCCATTACATTCTTGAATGATGAAAGTTCCTGTTGCAGCGGGAGTTGTGAACATCTTTCCTGCAAAACTAGACGTGTCAGATCCGCAAATCGAAGCAACTCCCCAATAGTATTCACTATTCGACGATAATCCGGTTAAAGAATAGGATAGGGCAGTAATAGTTTCGTAAGTCCATGGGGTATAGGTGTGATCTCTGTATCTAAGTAGGTAGGTCCCCGCCGTCCCGTTCCAATTTAATTCTGCTGACATGGGAGAAATTGAATTTTCAATCAATGTGGTGGGCACAGGACAAGAAAGTGGCGTGTAGGAAGCTGAATAAGTAGCAGACCAACCCGGATTGGTTGTAGCACAATCTGATCGGAATTCCATTAATAAAGAGCCGCTCTCGGCGATGAATGTTCCTGGAGTTGTAGCTCCTGTAAAAACACCAATTAAATCATCGTGGACGCTTTTACCATCGTATAAATAAAGATAATCCCAGTTTAGTTCAATATCAAATTGACTGAAGGCTATTGAAATTGATTTTGCACCGGGTGGTTCAATTAGCCAAAATAATCGCTCATCATCATTGTAATTACTTCCTGCGCCACCAGAGTCATATAAGTCTCCTGTTGCTGAGGTTACAGAGGTTGCAACCGGTGTCGAGCTATCATTCAATAAACGATAAAAATAACTCCAGTCCCAATTAAGTCCTGGATCTCTGTGTGTGGTATTATTAAAATGTTGGTGGCCTTTTAATTTTGTGCAAGAACCAAGCACATTGATATTATATTCGGGAGGACCTTTGTGCGCCCGCAGTGGATCAATGTTGTAATTGTTCATTGCATTTAAACAAACATTGCTGGAAGCTTGATACATAGATTCAGTATACCAACCTTCGTAATCTGCCTTGCCTTCATGTTCCAATCCGATTGTATATGGATTTTCCGTTCCAACATGCCAAGCCTTATCCGATTCGCAAACCATCTGAGTAACTTGACCATCGATAGAACGCAAGCAATAATGTGCGCTGACATTAGCCATAGGGTTTTGAAACCAAGCTATTGCGCCTGCATAGGTTCCTTCAATGTCATGAATGGTAATTGCTGATATGCTCGTTCCACCTCTTGTGGAAAAGTTCGTGGCATCGGCAGCTACCCAAATAGAACCAGGAAAGTCTGCACATGGCCCAGGCATCTTAGTGTACTTGTCGCCTGAATTGCTTTTAATTTCTTCCCTATTAATAGAGATAAAATTACTTGAAAGCACTTTGTAATTTTCCTCGCCAAAGATCCTGGATAGGTCCAGCATATGGTCAGGGAATTGAAATTCTTCTTGAAATTCTGGCTGATTTAAAAACCAAAGCATCACATAAATCTGACTATTAAGTGCAAAATCCTGTTGAATCGTATTTTGAGGTAACTCACTCAAAGCTTTCAGCACATCAACATGCCTATTCCAGTCCGATTGGGTTGTTTTCGTAAGAAGCTTGGAATAGGCCTTGGCATAACCCAAAATTGAACTTTCAGGTTTTTCTTTTAGTTCTTTTTTGCTGAAGCCAGATAAGACTGAAACATAAGTTAAGTTATTTTTAAAAAATCCCTTGCCGTTTTCAGTAAGCCCCATAACACCGTGTGTTTCAGGAATTCCTATACAACTTGTTTGTGTTGTTTCAATGGATTGATGGTGCTGAATACGTGTATAGCTAAATGCGATGGCTTCTAAAATTCCCTTAGGGATATCGGGTTGCTGAAGGTATGCGTTATGAAAATAAGCATCGTATTGATGAATCTCTGGGTGTAGAAGCTTAGAATTGAATGAGTATGCGGGAAAGTTTAGGAGCGCAAAAAATACGAGAATAATTTCCTTTATTGAGTACCGTCTCATGTGTTAAAAGTAGTTAGTTAACTAAAATACACAAAGCACTCGTAATTATTATGAAAAAGTTAATTCCCTATGCCTAAAATTAATCCGCCACGAATAATGATGGGTAAATTTGAAGGGCCAAATAAATATTCGCTTCGGTACGGAGAATCTCTATTGTTGATGGCATCATAGAGTACAAGAATCTGGAAATAAGTATTACCTACACCTTGTCGATAACCTCCACCTAACAATCCAACAGGAATCCACCTCCGCGTTAAAGTGGTTGATAAAAATGGCCTTACTTCAGCATTCATTGTTTCCAATTCAGCGTGAGCAATAAAAGAGTCTCCAATAAGATATCGGGCAAATATACTGCCTCCAAACATAGAATTACTGTATTCCCAATTGTACTCCGGATAACGTTCTCTGTAGTAGATGTATTTTAAGCTAACTCCAGCAGACAATTGTTCGTCTATCATATAACCTAATATGGGATTGACGTTAATAAAAGTTAGATTACCTAAACTTAAGCCAAGGTCGCCACCAGTGTATAACCTATCCTTGAAAGGAGAATTACTTAATGAATTCGAGTTGTCTGTTTTTTGCCCAAATGATTGGATGCAAAAACAAAGTACTAAAAGAGTGCATATCCATTTCATAAACATAAATTTACGATAATCTTCCAAATAATCTCTTACTGCAACGCAATCAAAGGTAATCATACCACTCAGCTCAATACTTAAGCAGTCTTTCAATGGCATCGCCCACTTTGTCGGCATTTGGAAGTAATGTTTCTTCCAATATTGAATTTAACGGAATTGCCGGCGTATCAATCGAACCAACTAATTGAATCGGAGCATCTAGATATTCAAAACAATTTTTTTGAATTCTACCAGAAAGACTCAGCCCAAATGAGCATTCACAAGATTCTTCCGTCACAATGATTACTTTACCGTGTCTTTTAGTTAATGAGAACATAGCTTCTTCATCCAACGGGTTCAAAGTCCTCAAATCAATAATCTCCACTTGCCCTGGAAAATGTTTTTCTGCTTCCAGCGACCAATAAACACCCCTGCCATAGGTAACAACTCCCAAAGAGTCTCCAGAACTGACATTGGATTCAGTTGCTTCAATTACAGTACGGGCACTTCCAAAAGGAATGATATAATCTGCATCAGGTTCGATTGTTGCCGCTCCTTCCGTTCCTTTTATCTTACTCCAGTAGAGTCCTTTGTGTTCAAAAATCACAACAGGATTAGGATCATAATAAGCTGATTTTAATAGCCCTTTTAAGTCTGCACCAGTCGATGGATATGCTACCTTGATGCCTCTAATGTTGGTGACTACCGATTCTACACTGGAAGAATGGTAAGGACCGCCAGAGCCATATGCACCAATAGGAACGCGCAAAATCATTGATGTAGCCCATTTACCATTAGACAGATAGTACGACCTACTTACTTCGGTAAAGAGCTGATTGAGACCTGGCCAAATGTAATCGGCAAATTGAACCTCTACAATTGGCTTTAAACCAGCTACCGACATGCCGACGGTGCTACCAACAATAAAAGCTTCTTGAATAGGTGTGTTAAATACTCTTTCATCTCCGAACTGTTGAGCAAGCGTAGCCGCTTCTCTAAAAACACCACCAAGTCGCCCACCTACATCTTGACCATACAGCAAGCATTCGGGATGCTTCTCCATAAGTTCACGTACGGCAAACAAAGCTGAATCAACCATGACAGTTGCCTCTTTGCCTTCTGGTGCTCTTATGCCTTCTTCTTTTGTAATGGGTGTTGGTGCATACATGAAGTTCGTTAAGTCTTCCGGTTTAGGATCTTCTTCTGCTAAAGCACGGTTATAATCTTTTTGCACGTCCGCTTGTGCTTTTTTAACAACATCTTTAAGGATTTCATCTTCAATACCTGCATCTAACAATTGTTTTTGTAGAAGAGGAAACGGATCTCTTTTTGATTGTTCTTCCAAATCATCTCGGTACCATTCCATTCTTACACCTGATGTGTGGTGATTAAGTAAAGGTACTTTTGCGTGAATGATAAAAGGTCTTCTTTCTTCTCGTACTATTTGGATTACTTCTTGAACCGTTTGATAGCTTTCGGTAAAATCTGAACCGTTAATTGTGCGAATTCCCATCCCTTTAAATCCTTGAGCATAATGACTTATATCTTGAGCTCTTGTTTCTTCAGCACTTGCAGAAATGTCCCATTCGTTATCTTGAACTAAATATATAATCGGTAATTTTTTGAGCACGGCCATTTGAAACGCTTCAGAGACTTCACCTTCAGTGCAGGATGCATCACCAAGAGAACAAATTACAATGGGATTATTTTCAGGGTTTTCATTAGAAGTCATCCCTGTAATTTCCTTGTATTGAATTCCCATTGCTAAGCCAGTAGCCGGGATGGCTTGCATTCCAGTAGCAGAAGATTGATGAGGAATCTTAGGTTTGTCAGGGTCATTTAAAGAGGGGTGGGAATAATAGGTTCTTCCCCCTGAAAATGGATCATTCTTTTTAGCGAGTAGCTGGAGCATTAAATCAAATGGCAACATACCAATACCTAGAAGAATGGAATCGTCTCTATAATAGGGTGCAGCGAAATCGATTGGTTTGAGCTGCATACCAACGGCTAACTGTATGGCTTCATGTCCTCTTGATGTGGCATGCACGTATTTAGAAGTAACTGCTTTATTTTTTTCATAAAGGTCAGTCATTGCTATTGCAGTAGCCATTAATCCAAACCCTTTTAAAAGCAAATCGGGGCTTAAATTCTCGTTTTTTGATTTTTTCTTAGTAGCTGTAGCCATTTAACAGAAATAGTGTATTGCAATTTAGGGAATTTCAGCACAAAAATTTGTGATAAAATGAAGATTTAGAATAATAGCAAATTAAAACTGAAAATAACGATACAATATTTGTTAAAACGGGTTGTAGTTGACCAATCAAAATTATTTGCTTGATCAAGCTAGAACAAATAATTGAAATTAAGCGGCATTGGTGAATTATTCCAATGGGATTATTTTACGTACTTTTTTTTGATGAATAAAACTTCGAATGATCGCCCTTACGTCTTTATTATCTTCGTAACTATCGATGTACGCATCCAACTCCAAGAGATTGGAATAATGCAATGAGCGCTCAAAAAATCCGTATCCTATGTATTTACCATTTTCAATCTTTATACAAGACTTTTCATTATTATTTCTTCCTCTATCAATAATATAAAAGGACTTGTCTGGAATTTCTTGGTCATCAATTAATAGCTGCACGCGTTCGTTATATTCTGGTGCATTTTCTTCGTTGCAACATGCACCTCTGCATTGTTTGAGATTATAATGAAAGCACGGAATTCCATCAGCTCCTTTTAAAAGACCACAGAGTTTCTGACATAGCTGATATTTCTCCACCCAATTAAATAATTCATTTTGAGCACCTTGCTTCGTCGCATATCCGTTAATAAAGGAGCAGTTTGGAAGCTCTGCTTTTCCAATACCTATTCTATAAAAACCATCCTTTGCTATGTAAGCATAGGTATTCCAGGCATGCAATTTTTTCCGCTGTCTTCTATTGTAAACCGGGTTGTATTTCTTGATTTCGTTGGATTCTTTTAAAAGAGCAATTAATTCACTACCTAAGAGTTCGTAATCAATCTTCGCAATTTGCTCAATTATCTTTTGTCCTTTTTTTGTTTTGTAATTGGCCAAATGTGTCTTTACACGTTGTCTAATATTTTTACTCTTACCAATGTAAATTACATCATCAGATTGATTCAAAAAATAATAAATCCCTGTTTTATTGGGTAGGTCATCCACACTTAATCGCTCATGAAGAATGTTCGTTTTTCTTATGTCGTCGATATCCCCAGTATTTTTCGATAAGCACAGGTGTAAAATTTCAGAGGCGGCTTGTGCATCATTTAGCGCTCGATGATGACTTACATTTTCAATATTTAAAGACTTACATAGTTTACCCAATGAATAAGATGGTTGGTCTGGAATTACACGTCTCGAAAGTTGAACGGTACAGACTGTATCTCTTTTGTAGTTGTATCCTATTTCATTGAATTCTTTCCGAATATGATTATAGTCAAAGCCGACATTGTGCGCAACAAAAATCATTCCTTCTGTTTTTTCAACAATGTCTTTCGCTATTTCGTAAAATTTTGGTGCGTTTTCAACCATTTTACTGTCTATTCCAGTTAGTCGAGTGATGAAAACAGGAATTTCACGTTCAGGATTGACGAGTGTCTGGTAGGTGTCAATTACCTTGATTCCATCAGAAATTACGATACCAATTTCTGTAATTTTCGAATCTTTTGGCTTGCCGCCAGTAGTCTCAATATCAACAATCGCATACACTCTTTAAAGGTAATTGAAATAATCAATTACTACTCAAGTTTTTCAGTAACGTAGTCAAGTACTTTTGTCATGAGATGAACTCGATCTTTTCCGCGAACATTATGTTGATGGTTAGGGTAGGGGAAAAAATCAATTTGTACTCCTTCATCAACACAAGCTTTAACAAAAGCCAAATTGTGTTGCATAACAACGACATCATCGACTGTACCATGAATCATTAATAAATCCCCTTGAAGTGATGTAACCTTATCTAAAAGGCTGGCTTCTGCATAACCTTTTTTGTTTTGCTCAGGAGTGTCCATATATCGCTCTCCATACATGATTTCATACCACTTCCAATCTATAACTGGGCCGCCGGCAACGCCACATTTAAAAGTGCCTGGTTTTTTTAACATCAATGATGTAGTCATAAATCCTCCAAAACTCCAGCCATGTACAGCCATTCTTGCCGTATCTACATATGGAAGTGATCTGAGGTAGTCTACTCCAGCCATTTGATCTTCTATCTCTAATGTTCCAAGTTGTCTATGAATAACACTTTCAAATGCAAACCCTCGATTTGCCGAACCTCGCCCATCAATTGTAAAGACAAGATAACCTTGTTCCGCAAACCAATTCATCCATAAACTACTTCCGCCTAACCACGAATTGGTGACTAATTGAGCATGCGGTCCGCCGTAAACGTACACCAGCACAGGGTACTTTTTTTGTTTATTAAAATGAGAAGGTTTAATGATGCGCCCATATAGTGCGGATCCATCTGAATTTTTTAGTGTAAGAAGTTCAGAGGTACCATATTTGTATCCTTTAAGTGGGTTTGAAACTTTGTGAATCACCTTCCTTTTGTCATTGCTAATATTAATAGTGGTAATGATTTTTGGTACTTCTAAAGAAGAATAGCTGTCTAATAACTTCGTTCCATCCGTAGATAATTGAACAAGGTGCGTTCCTGGTTCTTTGGTTAGTGCTTTCATTTTTCCCGTTGCAATTTGAAAACTAAAAGCATGTTTTTCTCTTGGGTCCGGACCCGTGCCTTCGACAATTACAGATTTGCGATCCGAACTGAAGCCTAAAACGTTTTGAACAACCCAATCAACTTTTGTTACCTTGTTTAAAAGAATCCCAGCACTGTCGTAATGGTACAAGTTCATGAATCCTTCTCTTTCTGAGAACCATAAGAATTCACCCGCGCTTTCAGGAATAAAAATGGGTGCGTATTCAGGCTCTACATATTTTTTATTTTGTTCTATAAACAAGGTGTTTATTAATTCTCCAGATGTTGCATCATATTTGTTTAGTTCCATGTAGTTCTGGTCTCTATTAACTTCTGCGAGATAGACGAATGAATCTGTGGGATCCCAAGCTAAATTTGTTAGATAATGCTCTTTACCTAGTTGGCTTGAGTTGGTTTTTAGATAAGTTAGTTTTCCTGATGATACATCAAAGACTCCGACCTCTGCCATCTCGCTTCTTTGCCCAGCCATTGGGTATTTTATTGATTTCAATTCGCCAGGAGTTTTAGACATATCTAAAAGCGGGTAGTCGTGAACGTCGGATTCATTTTTTTGGTAAAAAGCAAGTTTATTACCAGCATTGTTCCAAAATGTTCCTTTGGAGATACCAAATTCAAAACGAGCAATTGCTTGACCTGCGACTACATTTTTATTACTGAAATGCGTTACAACGCTCATTTTGTCTGAGTCTTTGTCAGAGGCGATATACAGATTGTTTTTTATTGTGAATGCACACCGCTGGGACTTGCTGTGGTAGTCGATATTTTGACTTTCTTTTTTGCACGTGACTACTTTTTGCGTTTTTTTATGATTGATATCAAACTCGTAAAAAGTATTTTCATGGGCAAAAATGAAACTGGCTGATGAAACCCATTTTTTAAATGGAATGTACTTTAATTCAATACCTATGGTTTTGGATAGTTGTTTAAAATGAACAGTATCCGTTTTTTCTTTTTTAACGATAATTAATTTGGTGGACCCTTCAATTAAATAAGAATAATTGTTAGTGTTAGGTATCCACTGCAAACCTGCAAGACCAGACGGGTAAAGGCGCTCCTTTGTTTCTGCATCATAGTGCATAACCGCTTTAGTAATTGTAAGCTCTTTCCCTTGACCAAAAGTAGTTATGGCAATAGCCATCAGGCTTAATTGAAGAATGATTTTCATAATTGTTAATTTATTAACCAAGGTTTTTTGAACACGGTTTTACATAATTGCTAATAAAATTAAACAAGCAAACGGTGTTCAATATTGCTTGGGTAATGCTTGCTTTATATGCTGTCTTCTTTCGGTAGCAATCGCAATTGACTTTTCAATCTGTCTATTTGATCTTTGGCATTATCAATTTTTGAATTGACTCCTCCAAGCAGTGCTGCTGCACCTTTACTATTTTTAAAAAATCCCAAATTATTTTCGTACTGATTTATTTCAGCGCTTAAAAAAGTAATCTTTTTTCGAATCTTATCTTTTTCATCTCGAATCATTCTACCGGGATTCGAACTGGATAAAATTTGATCAATTTTCACTTCGAAAAATAATTTCTCTTTTTCTAAGTCTGTCATATCAAGCGCTTCATAATGTTTATCGATAGCAGCTTTAAATGCGTTGTTTACTTTGTCTTTATTGGGCGAGGGAACATGACCGATTTCTGCAAATTTTCTTGTGAAAACTTTGAGTTCTTCTACCGTTTCTTTTTGTTCTTTTTTCGATTGAAATGAATTCACTTCTTCAATGAGCTTTTCTTTCAATTCAAGATTAATTTTTAATTGCTGCTCTTTTTGTTTGAAGTGTTCGTCTTTTTTAGTGAAGAAATCATCACAAGTAGTTCTGAACTTTTTCCAAAGTTTTTGTTCTGCGTGTCTTCCGGCATGACCAATCTTTTTCCAGTCTTTTTGGAGATTGATGATTTTAAGTGTGGCTTCTTTGAAATCAGAGGCATTAAGAAGCTCTGTTGCTTTATTTATTAATTGATTTTTACGTTTTTCATTTACTTTATAACCGTCGTTTTGCTCTTTGAAAAATGCCGATTTTTCATCAAAAAACGCGTTACATAAAGTTCTGAATTCTTTCCAAAGCTCTTTACTCTCTTTGGATGTAGCATAGCCAGTAGCTTTCCATTTATTTTGAAGATCAATGAGATCTTTAGAAACTTGATCGTATGTTTTGTTGTTCGTTCTTTCGTCTTCTAGTCGAGCTTTTGCTTGTTGCAGGTATTCTTTTTTTAAGGCTAAATTTTTCTCTTGTTCTACCTTCCTTTGTTCGTAAAAGGATCTGATTTTTTCATAGATTAAATTTTGAGTATCGTAATAATCGCTTTTCAGTTTATCCCAGTGTTCCTGATAAGTCGGGCCGATTTCAGCCCAATCGTTTTGAAACATCCTTAGCTGATTTTGCACCGTAGTAATGCGTTCTTCAGCTAAAAGTTCTTTCATTTTATGTACAATTTGATTTTTTAAAGAGTAATTTTTCTTCAGATCATTTTCCTTGAGCTCTTTGTAGATATTTATATTGTAATAAAATTGTTCTGTAAGGTTGTGGTATTCGTGATTAATCTCTTGAGCAAGTTTTCTAGGAATATTACCTATTTCTTTCCAATTTTCTTGAATTTCTTTAATCTCAGAAAATAGAACTCCAATGTTTTCTTCATGCTGAATCAGGTTTCTAAGTCTGGCAATAATTCCTTTTTTGATTTCCAGGTTTTTTTGTTCCTCTTGTGCAACGGATTTTTCAAAAGAGGTTTTTCTTGATTTAAAGCTTTCAATTAACTTCTTTATTTCGTTGTCAATTTCATCGGTTGAATTTCCGTCATCGACCGATTCGCCTTCTTCAATTTCTGCTGTTGAATTCTCGTCTTCAACCAAGTCCTCATTCTCTATATTTGCAAGCTCTTCATTAACAATGTTCCAAAATGCTTGAGACAATTCTTTGCCTTTGTTTAAATGGCTTTGAATATTATCTTGGCTTAATATCTCTTCTAATTGTGTTTTAATTTCGGTTTTATTCATTGTCATGATCTTGTATTGCAAACACGCGTATTGGTTGTTCTTTTTATTTGTTGCGGGGCAAAACTAATTCAACTTTAGAATTAAAGCAACATAATTTTTCTATAGACCTTTAAATTAAATTATTCTTCATTGAACCCTTTATAGTTAAGGAAAGGATTTCATACATTCAGACGCTTCTATTTTGATTTAAACGCTGCAATCGCATGCTTAGTAAAGTCTGAAAGAACAAGCTGACCGCTAACTGCAGCTCTTTCAGCCAACAGCTCATCCCAGTTTTCAGTGTTCTCCCAAAATGTTTTCTTTAATAACCGCATAGCTTCAGGGTTTGAACTCGATAGTTTGTTGGCTAACACATCAATTGCTTGATCCATTTCCTCAGTAGAATCGAATACATTTGCATATAAGCCTTGCTCTTTGGCCCAAGCTGCAGAATACCAATTGGTAGCATTTATGGCTAACATACTCATGGCTGAATTGCCGATTTTGCGTGCTACTGCCGGGCCAACAACGAAAGGGCCAATTCCCACTGCCAATTCAGACAGCTTTACGGACGCATAGCTTGTTGCATAACAAAAATCAACAGCGCTGGCTAAACCGACGCCACCACCAACTGCTTTGCCCTGTACCCGACCAATAATTAATTTGGGGCATTTCCGAGCCGCGTTAATTACATTTGCAAATCCTGAAAAAAAGCGTTTTCCTTCATCTAAATCTTCAATAGATGCCAATTCTTCAAAAGAAGCCCCGCCGCAGAAGGCTCGCTGTCCAGCAGATTTTAAAACAACAACTTTAACTAAGTCATTGTTACCTGCTTTGGTAATGGCTTCAGTTAGTTTAGTCAGAAGATTGGCTGGTAAGGAATTGCTCATAGGATGTTCAAATTCTATTGTTGCAATGCCTATTGAACTTATTACTTCGGTTACCTTTCCTTGTGCTAATGGATTACTCATTTTTTTGAATTGCAGTTTTAGATATAAGGTTAATTACGTTGGTCTAATTTTTTTACCATCGTTAAAATCGTCGCTAAAGCAACTGTTTCGCCGGTTTCATCATAAACATCAACTAAGAATCGTACAATTCCTTTGGCGATGTCCTCTTCAGAGCGTTTTTCTTGATCAATTTTTTCCTTTACCGTAAACTTCACTCCAATTGTCGCACCAGGATATACGGGCTTGATAAACCGTGCCTCATCTAATCCATAATTGAGAAGTACTGGGCCTTTTTTAGGGTCGACAAAAAGTCCTGCTGCTTTAGAAAGAATAAAATAGCCATGTGCTACACGTTGTTCAAAAATAGTTCCCTCCAAGGATGTTGCATCCATGTGTGCATAAAAATTATCTCCACTTACATTTGCAAAGTTTACTATATCAGCATCGGTAACGGTGTGTTTATGTGTAAATACAGTATCGCCAACCATTAATTCTTCGAAATGTTGTCTAAAAACATGCGGATTAGCTTCCGTTTGATCCGCACCAACTTGAAATTGTGCTGTAATTTTTGTAATCGTTTGTGGATGTCCTTGGATAGCCGTTCGTTGTAAATAGTGGAGTATTCCTCGTTTTCCGCCCATTTCTTCGCCACCACCTGCTCTTCCAGGGCCACCGTGGGTTAATAATGGCATCGGCGAGCCATGTCCTGTACTTTCTTTAGCACATCGCTCATTTAATACCAAGATTCTTCCATTACTGCAAGCAGCTTCTATAACAAAATCTCTGGCCAGTTCATCATTGGCAGTTACAATTGAAGTTACCAAAGAACCTTTGCCTAGCTTAACCAACTCTACGGCTTCTTCTAATGATTGGTAAGGCATAATGGTCGAAACTGGACCAAATGCCTCAATATTATGGCCTTTTAATTTTTTGAACGGATCATCATTGAACATTACAATAGGTGAGAAAAATGCCCCTTTTGATTTATCTGCTCCAATGACATCAAATTTTTCTAGATCACCATAAACAAGTGCCTGTTCAGCTAATAATTCGGCCACATTTTCTTTTACTCGCGCAACCTGAGTCTGAGAAGCTAATGCACCCATTCTAACACCTTCATGCGCTGGGTCGCCTATAACCGTTTTGTCGAGTCGTTGACTGATGGCATGTTGCACATCGTCTACCAATTTTTCAGGGACAATAATCCTCCTTACAGCTGTACATTTTTGGCCCGTTTTAACAGTGATTTCCTTTTGTACTTCTTTAATAAATAAGTCAAATTCAGCTGATCCTGGTACGGCATCTTCACCTAAAACAGCTGCATTTAATGAGTCTGCTTCTAAATTAAATGGAACGGAGTTTTCAATAATTTGTGGAAGGCTTTTTAATTTTTTTCCTGTGTGTGCTGAGCCGGTAAAAGTGACGACATCGTTGTGATTTACGTGGTCAATAATGCCTCTGCCTAACCCGCAAACAAGCTGCAAGGCTCCTTCGGGTAATATTTTAGACGCAACAATTTCTCTTACCATTAGTTCTGTAAGGTAACAGGTGTATTCAGATGGTTTTACAATCGCTGGAACTCCGGCCATTAGGTTCACTGCAATTTTTTCGAGCATCCCCCAAATAGGGAAATTAAAAGCATTGATATGGATAGCGACTCCTTGTTTCGGAACCATGATATGGTGCCCGATGAATGTACCATTTTTCGATAACTGGGCAGCTGTGCCATCAACATAATAAGGAAGATCTGGGAATTGTTTTCTTAAAGAAGCATTTGCAAATAGATTCCCTATTCCTCCTTCGATGTCAATCCAAGAGTCAATTCGAGTCGCGCCTGTTGCAGCACTGAGGGTGTAGAATTTTTCCTTGATGCTGATTAAATGGAGAGCTAGCGCTTTCAACATTCTCCCTCTTTCTTGGAAGGTCATTGACCTCAATGCAGTGCCACCTAATTTGCGGCCGTAATTCAGCACTGACTCGAAGTCTATTCCCAAACTAGATGTAGTTCCTAGTTGTTCACCGGTTATGGCATTGAAAAGTTCCAGTTCAGTCCCTTCTCCATTCATCCATTTCCCTTGTATGTAATTTTGTACGTTCATAGGTACCTCTATTTCATTTTAGTAATGTATCCAATGTTGTCCCAATAAATACGTTGCAAAATATCAATTTTTAATCAGGTGTTCAACGATTTATAATTGGTTTATTGATGTATAATGCCACGAGGGTCTACATTTTTAAATTTTACAATATAATGCGTTCCACTCCTAGTTGTGTCCTGAGTAATGGTTCCATCTAGTTGACTAACCAACGTTAGGATTAAATCCATACCAAGTGTGTCAGGTGTTTCTAAATTAACATCATCTGAAATGCCAATACCGTTGTCACCTATACTCATTTCACAATCTTGATTTTCATTGGTAATGATATCAATGTAAATTTCGGGATTCTCAATTTTATCAGACTTAAATCCGTGTTTTAAACTGTTTGTAATCATTTCATTGATAATCAGACCCAATGGAATCAAAGTGTCAATTCCCATGAAGTCAATGCCAACATTGTGTTTGAAACCAATTTTCTTGTCAATCACGTATGCTTGTAACAAATCATTACCAAGCTTGCTTATATATTCATTAAGTTTTACGCTCGATAAGTCGTCCGTGCGATAAAGTTCTTCATGAACCAATGCCATTGACTTAACCCTGTCTTCACATTCTTGAAACAAGCCGATAACTGCCGGATCATCTATTTTTGAGGATTGTAAACGTATTAAGCTGTTTATTACTTGTAGATTATTCTTTACCCGGTGATGTATTTCCTTTAAAAGAAGCTCTTTTTCGTCTTTGCTAATAAGTGTTTTTTTCAATTCTTCATTCGTTTCTTTTAATCGCGCCGTAATCCGTTTGATGTGTTGTAACTTTCTGTAATTATTGGCTAACAAAAGAGCAACCAACAAGACTATAATCACAAGGCTGTAAATAATGACCTGAAGCTGAACCTTTCTATTTTGTTCATCAATTTTATCTTTTGTGAGCAATTGATTTTCTAGGCCTAAAAGCTCATTTTCTTTTTCGGATTCACCAAGTGAATAGATGGTTTGTAATTCTGCTAATCTTTGATTGTTTTCATTTTTTAGAATACTGTCTTGGTACGATAAATATTTTTTAAATAGTTGTAAAGCCTCATCGGATTTTCCTGCTCTTTCTTTGAATTCGGATTTTTTCTTAAATAGGTAGGCCAATTCATCCTTAACTTCAAACCTTTTTGCCATGGCCATTCCTTCATCAAAATAATAATTAGCTTTTGAGGTGTTCCCCAATTTCCCATAAACTGAAGCTAAGTTTGCATAGGTCCGAGGAACAGAATAGATTAATTTATTTTCCAATTTAATGTCAAGTGATTTAATAAAGTTGTTTCGAGCAGATTCGAATTTATTTTGTCTTTCCAAAACCAAACCAATATTGTTGTAAGCTTCAGCAGAGGCATTCAGTTGATTTGCTTCTTCAAATAATCGAATGCTTTGATAGTAATGGGCTAATGCTTGATTTAAATCGCCTGTTTGTCGGTAAATATCGCCCAGTACATTCGTTGTTTGCGCAATTCCGAGCGGGTTTTGTATGGCCTCAAAGTGTTTTATCGCTTCAGTGAAAAAATTATTAGCTAAAGGGAAGTCACCTTTTAGCGTGTATATTTCACCAATTTTGACCATGGTATTGGCTTCCTGTAAAAAAAGACTGTCTTTTTGTGCTAAATCTAAAGCCTGAAAATAAAATTCAAGAGAAATTCCAAGGTTATTAAGATTTTTGTGGAGTTCTCCTAGTCCATTTTTTACTTGCGCAACTCCTGTTATATCGTTGTTCGATTCGTATATAGAAAGGGCATTTTCGAAAGATATTTGTGCTTTAGATCCCGCTCCTAATTTTGTATAGAATTTAGCTAATTCAAAATAAGATTGGGCTAACTGCACGACGTAATTGTTAATTTCCCAAGTATCAATTTCCTTTAACTTCCAATCAATTGCTTCGATCAATTGGTTGTTTTTTGCGTGGACTTTTGAGATGTTTCTGTAGGCCAGTGCACAATATTTTTTGGTTCTTAATCGCTCGCCAATATCGACACCAAACCGAGCATACACCAGCTGATCGCGATAGTTGTCGTGAGCATCACACAATTCAAAAATGATTTTGAGTGTATCAATTTTATTAGATGCTAAGTCGAGATTTTTTATCAAAGAATCAATGGCTCTAGAATTCTCCTGAGCGAACGAACTTGACGTGATCGTAGAGAAGGTAAGCAATAAGAACATTGTTACATTGAAAAAGCTATGTTTTAAATTCTTGGTGCTCATTGGTTAAGTAATTTTTCGAAACAAGCAAATGGCGCCTCTATTGAACGGAAATATACAAATCCAATTTTTTTATAATTCAAATTTTTATAGAATCTCATGTTTCCATTATTTTTGGTGTACGTATCTAAACGGATAGCATCAATACCAATATTTAAACAATGTTCTTCTACAAAGTTCATTAAATTTTTTGCAATACCCATGCGTTGAAATTTCGGATGGACTGCAAGACGGTGAACAACGCGAAATGTTGATTTTGTCCAGTTTATTGTCTTATATGCTGGACTTTCTTCCAAATTTAAAGTTATGGTTCCAGCAATAACCTGGTTGGTTAAATAAACCCAGACTTCTTCTTTGTTTATGTTTCGATTTAAATCTTCTGATCTTGGATAATGTTCATCCCATTGATGAATTCCTTCAGTAATCATGGCTTTCGCACAATCTTGAAATAGTTGAAAAATATCCGAGTAATCATCTTTTGTTGCAAGACGTATTTGCATTAATTCTGTATTGCATTTTTATTCCTTGTGGGAGGCTGGAACATTTACATGCAAAAATAATAAAAAAATGAAGGCCAAAAATTAGATTGCCCTATGGAAATATCGATAGCTTTGTATAGAATTTATTATTGTTATGGAAATAAAAATAAAAGTTCAAGTTGAGAATGCAGATGAGATACTGAAAGCCCATAAAGGTGGTATACTTGGCTTTTTTGCAGACGTAGTTCTGAGTAAAGAAAAGAAGCAAGTTAAAGTTGAAAAAGCAGTCTGTGAACAAATTGTTCATCATTTGAAATTAGAAATGCCAAGAAGGTTAGAAGAGGAACAGGTTAAGACTAATTTAAAATTTGAAATTGTGAACAATACTGATTTTGACGACCAAAACGCCTTTTGAAACCCCTTTTTATACTGGAACAACCAAGCTAAAGGCAAAGATTAAAGCTGTTATAAATGTAGTTAATGCCAGCTTCTTTAATTCGGGATCGAGGTCTTTTTCTTGGGTAACTTTGTATACACGTTTAATTGCAGTTAGTACAAGGATAAAAGGAATTAATAAAATCAATACCACATATCCAGACTGCAATTTGATTAGGTAAAGCGCTAAAAGAATAATCGGGAATACAGTTAAAATTAAGTGATACGCCTTTGCTGCAGATAGACCTAGTGTTACGACCAACGTTCGTTTATTACTGGCCGCATCGTTTTTGTAATCACGCATGTTATTCAGGTTTAAAACTCCTGCACAAAGCATACCCACAGCAGCAGCAGGTATAACGTCAAGCCAAGCTATAGTTTTACTTTGTAAGTATATCGTTCCAAGTACTCCAACTAAACCAAAAAATACGAATACAAATAAATCACCAAATCCGTGGTAACCAAAAGCATTTTTACCTAGAGTATATTTGATTGATGCAGCTATTGCTAGCACTCCAATGCCGAGTAAGGTGAAGAGTTTCCATCCTGGATCAAGCGCAACAAAAAGCAAAGTCAGGCCAGATATAAGCGTGAAAATCGTACAAATTATTACCGCAATCTTCATAGCTTTTATCGTGATTTCTCCAGATTGAATAGCCCTCGTTGGCCCAATTCTATTTTCATTATCAGTGCCTTTCAACCCGTCTCCTAGATCATTCGCTAAATTGGATAAAATTTGAAGCAACACAGTCGTGATTACGGTCAAAATCAGAACCGTCCAATCAAATGTGCTTTTTTTAAAAGCGATTCCACCTCCGATGAGAATACAAGAAATAGCTAAAGGGAGCGTTCTTAATCGAATAGCACTAATCCAAGGCTTGATTTTGTTCATGTTATAGTTAAAACAATACTACTTACAAATAGTTTTTCGTTTTCATGCAATCTTCCGAGATGTAAATATAGTAGGTGCTGTGAAAATTGCTAATTTTAGGTGATGGAATTTTTTTCAGGAGCGAATACCGACATTGTCAATAAATACGATACCAAGCAAATATCATTCGTTTGGAGATCTGATAACGTGCTGCATTATTACATAAAAGAGAATGCCTTTATCACAATGGAGGATATTTGGGAGATTTTGGAAATAGTAAAGGGTTGGGGTGCAAGTAACAAATATCTTCATTTGTTTGAATCTGGCTATAACGCAACGGTTGATACAGAAGTTCGTGAATGGGCCTCTTCGTCTAATCAAAATCAGTTCACAGTTGCGGATGCCATTTTGGTTAAAAATATGGCCCAACGATTAATAGGTAACTTCTATATACGTTTTAATCAACCGGTAAAACCGACTAAATTATTTACTTCTAAAAAAGAGGCCATTGATTGGCTTTTGGAAGAGGGTAATAGCTACAGCGTTAACCATCCCAACTGGAGCAGGCAGACCATAAGGTAATGCACTCAGCTGCTTCCTTCACATCATGCACTCTTAAAATTTGGGCTCCTCTATCTAAAGCCATGGTATTAATAATAGAAGTTCCGTTCAGTGCATTTTCTGGAGTCGTTTCAAGCAGTTTGTAAATCATCGATTTTCTTGAAAAACCTACTAGAATTGGTAGCTTTAATTCCGCGAACTTTTCTAGTCCATCCAAAAGAGCGTAATTTTGTTTGACCGTTTTACCCAGACCAAATCCAGGATCTATCAATATTTGATTAGCTCCCATTTTTTTTAAATCCTTTACCCCATTACTTAATGCACTAAATATTTCTTTAGTAACATCGCTGTAAGTTGGGCTGTTTTGCATGTTTCCTGGATTGCCTTGCATGTGTGTAAGTACATACGAAACATTGTGTTGCGCTACTAAATCGAACATGCCTTTGTCTAACTGACCGCCTGACACATCATTTATCATTGCCACGCCAGCTTCAATGGCAGCTTTTGCAACTGCAGTTCTATACGTATCAATGGAGATCAGTGCTTCTGGGAAGTTTTTTACAAGACTTGTAATTACTGGAATGGTTCGCTTGATTTCATCTTCAGCATGGATGGATCTTGCCCCTGGTCGAGTTGATTGACCGCCCACATCAATGAAAGTAGCTCCTTGATCCAGCATTTTTTCACAACGTTTGAGTGCATCGGTTTGAAGTGTTCTACTTTCTGCATAGAACGAATCTGGAGTAACGTTTAAAATACCCATTATCTTAGGCACATCAAGGTTAACTTCTTTGCCATTGCAAATAATCACGTTTTGTGGGTAAAAAACCTTATCTTTCGTACCCATTTTATTAGGGAATTTAATGAGTGAAACGGTCGATCAATACAACCTTGTTGCAGACAAATGTAGAGACATTTTTATTAAGAAAACCAAAGATTACGGAACCGCATGGCGAATTTTGAGAACCAGTTCTTTAACGGATCAGATTTTTATTAAAGCGAATCGTATTCGAACCATCCAGGATAAAGGAGTTAATAAGGTTGGAGAAGGTATTGAAAATGAGTTCATTGGCATTGTTAATTACTGTGTGATGTCACTAATTCAATTAGATTTGGTAGAAGATAATTTAGATTTAGCGCCAGATTATGTCGAGCAGCTTTATGCAAAACAGATTGAATTAACCCGTGATTTGATGCTTACGAAAAACCACGATTACGGCGAAGCATGGCGCGACATGAGAGTCTCGTCTTTAGTGGATTTAATTTTAATGAAAATATTAAGAGTGAAGCAAATTGAAGATAATCGAGGTGCAACTATTATTTCTGAAGGTATTGACGCAAACTATATGGATATGTTGAATTATGCCATGTTTGCGATGATTTTAATGGCTGACAAGAAGTTAAAAGAAGGTTAAAAATTTAAAAGAATGAAAGCTTAAAATTATTTTTAACAATAAAACTGCCATGAAAAGAATAAAATCACTTTTTGGAATTCAGGGATTAAGTTATTTAATTATCGCTTCTGTATTGACTTTATTCGGTCTCCAAAAGCCTGAAATAGTTGACGATTTCAATATATATTGGATGATGACTGCGGGTGCTTTTGTCTTAGGGATAATGCTCCTGATTAGTAAAAAGGGAGAACACATAGCGGTTTTGTTTTCTAGGATAGTTGTCGCTGGTATTTTTATTGTTTCAGGACTGATTAAGGCGAATGATACGATTGGTTTTGCTTTTAAATTAGAAGAGTATTTTAGACCCGAGTCTCTAGGTTCTGGTTGGTCTGTTTTTGAACCTTATTCGTTGTTACTTTCAATATTAATTAGTGGTGCTGAAGTTCTTCTTGGGTTAGCTATTCTTGTAGGAGCATGGACACGACTTACAACCACACTGATTCTATTTATGACGGTTTTCTTTGCTTGGCTGACCAATTTTACTGCAGATTGTGTTAGCAATAGAGATGACTACGTTAGTGTTAATCGAAAGTTGTCAGAAGGCGATAGAGCATTTATTTCTGGAGATTTAGAAACAGGAAACATAAAATACGAGCGCGCATTTCAGAAATTAAATGGAATGAAATCGCCTTTTATGGATACCATTGCGCTTGCTGTTAATGCCAGAAAATCAATTGATCAATCGAATCCAGATTCCTTGGAAATTGTAGCAGCAAAAAACATTGAGGTTCCGAGTTTTTATTGGGAATGTGTGGAAGATTGTGGTTGTTTCGGTGATGCCTTGAAAGGATCAGTGGGTAGATCGTTGACTCCTCGAGAGTCTTTTTACAAAGACTTGTTTTTAGTGTTCTTTGTGCTTGTACTTTTCTTAAAACAAAAAAGAATTCATTTAAATGAATTTAAAGATGATTTGGTCTTGGTTTTTGGTGCGCTGCTCTTAATAGCGGTATTTGGAGGTGGATTATTTGGGTGGTGGTTCCCTTTAGTATTTACGTTTTGTGCGGTCCTCATTTATCTGATTTTGAAAAAAATAACGAAAACAGGTAATAGACAGGTTTTTATTATTGCAATGGCAATGGCAACGCTATCCTATGGTTTCTCTTTGTATACTTATGCGTTTTTACCGATTAAAGATTATAGACCGTATAAGATTGGTGATAGTATTCAAGAGAATATGAAATCAGCTGAAGAAAGAAACCAAATTTTGCCAGCTGATGAGCAACTTCAAGAAATGAAATATTACACGAATTGGCTTTGGAGGAACAAGTTTTCTGGAAAAGACACAGTTGTTGTTGATACTTCTTATATGGTGAATCGACTTTGGGAAGATGCAGCTTTTAAAGCGACGTACATGGCAATCGATTACGATGGTGATAAGCACGTGTTGCAAACAGGGTATCAACGAAAGATCAATGATTTCCAGCTTTTACAAGCTTATGCTAACCTGAATGACAATAAAAAACAAGATAGTGTAATTAGAGAGCAAATTGAAATGGAATACGATCCTGGTTATGGTGAAGTTTATTACCTGATGCGCAATACAGTAGAAAATCGCAATGAACTGGTTTTAAGAACAGAGTTTAAAGATTCATTGTATCCGATGACAGACAGTACATGGATTTATGTACAGGATTCTACGGTCATATTAACGCCCCCAAACAATCCTAAAATTGATGTAACACATTTCATGCTCAATAAAGATAGATTGTTAATGATTGTTTGTTACGACCTTTCAAAGGCTAATATTGAGGGACTAATTGCCATGAAAGACGTAATGGCTGAGGCTCAAAAAAATGGAGTAGAAATTGCTTTTGTGTCCAGTGCCTCCGAAGAAGAAGTTGCTTCACTAGCAGATGAAATTGAATTTCATTTTCCTTATTATATTTGTGATCTCACGGAATTGAAAATTGTTATTCGATCGAATCCTGGAATGGTTTATTTAGAAAAAGGACGAGTTAAAGGGAAGTGGGATTACAACCGAATTCCAAAATATTTAGATTTAAAGTAGGGAATGTTTAGATATATCTTAAGAAGACTTTTTTATGGCCTACTTGTCCTTTTTGGAGTAGTTACGATTGTATTCTTTTTATTTAATTTTAAACAAGGCGACCCTTCCTTAATGTTGGGTGGACAGAATGCGAATAAGGAGATTTTAGAGTCTATAAGACATGATTTGGGCTTAGATTTACCACTTCTTCTTCGTTATGGTTTGTACTTAAATGATTTGTCACCCATTTCGGTTTACAATAAAAATTTTAATAACAGTCATATTTATTTAGATAGTACAAAGTACAGCTACGTAAAATTGTTTGATTGGAGTGAAACGCGCACAGCGGTGCTGAAGTATCCTTATTTGAGGCGTTCCTATAGTACAGATAGAGAGGTATCTGATATTATTAAAAGTACCCTTCCGGATACTGCTATTTTGGCAATAGCTTCGATTGTAATTGCTACTATTTTAGGCATCTTTCTTGGTGTTTTTGCGGCATTGAATAAAGGCTCATTTTTAGACAATAGTTCTATTGTATTTGGCGTGCTGGGTATGTCAGCTCCTTCTTATCTTTCAGGTATAATCATTGCATGGGTTGGTGGTAACTTGTGGACTGAAGTAACGAGTTTGCCCATGTTGCCATTCTTTTTCTTATTACTTGGGTTATGCTTTAGTTTAATTTTGAATTTTAAAAAAAGAATTCGTTCAGAAGTCAAGAAGAGAATGCAATGGAGTGGTATCCTTGAAATGACAGTAAAAGGATTCCTTCTGGGGATGGCTATTTGGTTATTTGGAATCATTTTGAATGGATTTACTGGAATGACTATAATACCAGGTGTTTCGTCTTATATGGAATTGCCCGGTACAGGTCTAGAAGGTACAGGTGTCCTTGCCGAACGAGATGAATGGACTAGAGAGTATAAGTACCATTGGGACCGACTAATATTACCTGCCATAACACTGGGTATTAGACCACTCGCGATTGTTATGCAGTTGACTAGAAGTTCAATGTTAGATGTGATGTCACAAGATTATGTTAGAACAGCAAAAGCAAAAGGTGTGTCTTCGTTCCGTGTTATATTTAAGCATACACTAAAAAATGCGCTCAATCCTGTAGTTACTGCTGTTTCAGGTTGGTTTGCTTCGTTATTAGCTGGTGCCGTATTCGTAGAGAGAGTATTTGATTGGGATGGAATTGGAAATCAGTTAGTTAATTCGGTGCTAGGAGAAGATTTACCTGTGGCCATGGGGATTACACTGGTTATTGCAGTGTTTTTTGTAGTAATAAATATCTTGGTAGATGTACTTTATGGCTTCCTAGATCCAAGAGTAAGAATTAGTTAAATGAGACGAAAAATTGTAGCAGGAAACTGGAAGATGAACATGTCTTCGGAAAGTTCAAATGCTTTCTTCAATGAACTTAAATCTTCTGATTGGCCCGAAGATGTAAATTGTATTATTGCTCCTCCAATTATCTATTTAATAGAGCTTCAAAAGATTAACGGAGAGCAAATCCATTTGTGTGGGCAAAATTGCCATTCTAATGATTCAGGTGCATTTACAGGTGAAATTGGAGCAGCAATGTTAAATGATATTGGTGCGAAATATTGTTTAGTTGGTCATAGTGAGCGGCGTAGCTATTTTAATGAGCGTAATGACTTCTTGAAAAACAAAGTGGATGGGCTTTTAAAAAATAGCATTGTTCCAATTTACTGTTGTGGCGAAACAAGAATTGAACGAGAAAATGGAACTTATTTTAATGTAGTTAAACAGCAACTAAACGAAGGGCTGTTTCATCTGGATAATCTTCAATTCGCAAAAGTGATCATTGCCTACGAACCAGTTTGGGCGATAGGAACAGGCCTGACCGCGTCGGCAAAAGAAGCACAGGAAATGCATTCATTCATTCGTGAAACAATTGAAAATGCATATGGCCATGAAACGGCTGATTCAATTTCTATTTTATACGGTGGAAGTTGCAATCCGAATAATGCTAAAGAGTTATTTGCTTGTCAAGATGTAGATGGTGGATTAATTGGAGGAGCCTCATTGGAACCAAAGAAATTTTTGGAAATTGCTCAAGCATTTTAAATGAATTATATTGAAGTTGAATTCATTCTGGATCCACTTTTACCATCAAGAGAGGTCTTGGTTTACGAACTCGGAGAACTTAAGTATGAGAGTTTTGTCAATATTCCAAACGGGATTAAAGCCTATATACCCATAGTAGATTATGATGAAGATTGCTTTGACAGTTTGCAGGCCTTAAAAATACC
This sequence comes from uncultured Flavobacteriales bacterium, assembly GCA_905480225.1. Lineage (GTDB taxonomy): Bacteria > Bacteroidota > Bacteroidia > Flavobacteriales_D > Parvicellaceae > UBA10066. The sequence goes on from CAJQPO010000020.1 coordinate 70,722, forward strand.
GGGTCTTAATTTTTCATATTTAACTAAAGAAATCGTTCATGAGAATTGGAATAAGCTGTGGGAACAGGATTTTGATTCTATTGTAATTGAAGATAAATGTGTCATTAGGGCGCCCTTTCATAATCAACCTGAACTTGACATAATGGACATCGTGATATCTCCGAAGATGTCATTTGGAACGGGCCATCATCAGACTACGTATATGATTGCCGCAAAATTATTTGACTTAGAGTTGAATGAAATTGACGTGTTGGACATGGGTTGTGGAACAGGGGTACTTGCAATTATTGCAAAAAAGAAGGGTGCAAATTTGGTTTGGGCAATTGATATTGAGGAATTTGCATACGAAAATACACTTGAAAATTGTTTGCGTAATGGCGTTTCGGATATTCACGTATTACGAGGTGATGCTTCCAGTCTAACAAAACAAAGATTTCACCTTATTTTAGCAAACATCAATAGAAATATTCTTTTAAAAGACATGCAAGCCTATGCTGACGTGTTAATTCAAGATGGGTTACTTATCTTGAGTGGTTTTTACAAGACAGATTTTGACGTAATCCATGAAAAGGCGATTAATTTAGGATTGGTTTTTGTAGAGATGTTGGAAAAAGAGGGTTGGGCAATGTTGTTATTTAAAAAGTGAATACATGCAAATAAAACATATTATTTTTGGTTTTTTGTTGTTGATTTTCAATCAAGGGGTCGCTCAATTCACTTCTTTTTCAACTGATTCGTCAGAATTCTTTGATCAATCGAAAGATTGGCTTGCATCCGCTAATAAGAGCGATGCCAAAAAATTTATGGATGAATTTGAGGTACAGTGGTATGGTGGCAAATTTTCCGATGTGCAAAGGATGCAGGTATATAAAACGGCGAACCGCATTCTTTCACAGAAACTGAAGCCTTATCCCGATTACAAAGCCTATTTAACGTCAATTTTGAATTTTGTCAAAAAAGAACATTCGGAAGGGGCTTTTGATGAGTGGCATCAATCCATTGATAAATTAGCTGCAGGAAATAAAAAGCGATTTTCAGATTATCTAAAGATGTGTTCAAATTTATTTGCAGAGAACATTATTTTCAAATCATCTTCAACCATTTGGCAAGCAAGCGAGTCTAATTTTAAATTTAAGTTCCAGAACAACAGCCCATTGGTGGTTTTTGAAAAAATAAACCTTCAATGTTTATCAAAAGGGGATAGTGGGGTTATTTACGAAACTTCTGGAATTTTTGATCCTTTAAAGAATATCTGGCGCGGCAAAGGTGGGAGAGTAACTTGGTCGCGAGCTGCGTTGGATCCGAAAGTGACTTATGCAGAATTAAATAGGTATAAAATTGGATTAAAAAGTTCGGGCTATAATGCCGACTCGGTTCTGTTTTATAACTCTTATTTTGAAGAACCCATATTGGGAGTTCTTGGAGAGAAAGTCCTTTCTAACCGAGGACCAGATAAGGTGGTTTACCCAAGATTCGAATCGTACGACAAAAGACTGATTATCAAAAATATATTTGACGATATAGATTACGATGGTGGTTTTACCATGGAGGGAGGTAAATTAATCGGTAAAGGAACTTTTGAAGATTTAGCTAAAGTGACGATAAAATATGAAGGAAAACCTTTCATTATTTCATCTGCGCTTATTTATACCATAAACGCAACAAACATATCTTCTGCTAACTCCGAGATTAAGATTCTCCTAGATAAGGACTCGATTTATCATCCAGGATTGCAGCTCAAGTATGTACATGAGGGTGTAGAAAAAAGAAAACTCACCCTAATAAGGGGGGGGCAAGGAACGGGGATCAGTCCCTATTTTAATTCTTTCCATAAAATTGACATGGTTTTTGAAGCTTTGTCTTGGCGCGTTGGAGATGACAATATCAATTTTGGAAGATTACCTGGAAGTACAGATTCGAGGGCATTTTTTGAATCACAAAATTATTTTTCCAAAAATCGGTATGATAAGCTAACTGGAATGGGCACCAATCCATTACCTCGAATCAAAAGTTATGTTAAAAAAGTTGGGTCTAGAAATTTCCTAGCAATTGACTTTGCTTCATACATGGGAAAAACGATGACTGACATTAAGCCATTACTTTACAACCTAAATAACCTGGGTTTAATTACATACAATAGTGCGAAAGGTACAATCGCAGTTAATGGAAGAATGTATAGATGGTTAGGAGCAAGGTCAGGTCGGATGGACCATGATGTAATCCAATTCATTTCAGAACCCGAAAGAGGTGTAAAGTACAATGCTTCTTTGAGCCTTTTAAATTATGACCTTTCTATGGAGGGAGTGAATAGTATTGTTTTGAGTAATGCCCAGGGAACTAAAGTCTTTCCTGATCAAGGTAAATTAATCTTAAAAGAAAACAGAAGTTTCACATTTAAAGGGGTAATTCTTGCTGGCCGAACTGAAATTTACGGGGATGAGTTTTCTTTCGATTATGATAAGTTCAGATTGAACCTTATCGAAACGAATTGGTTGCGATTTTTTGTAAAAAGAAAAGAAAAGCATACTGATGGTGATCTTGTACGGAAACTGCAGAGTCAGCTCATTGGTGCGCGGGGATACATTGATATTGATGATGCTAAAAATAAATCAGGTAAAAATGAAAAAAAGCACCAATACCCAATCCTGAAATGTGTGAAGAAAACTTTTGTCTTTTATGATAACAAGAATATTCATGATGGTGCATATGATAGAGAGAATTTCTATTTCGAAGTAGAGCCTTTTGAGATGGATAGCTTAGATAATTTTGAAACTTCGGGAATGCGTTTTGACGGTAAATTGATTTCAGCTTCAATTTTTCCGGATTTGAAAGAAACTTTAGTTGTTCAGGACGACTATTCCCTCGGATTTATTAAGCAAGCACCAGAAGAAGGAATCTCATTATACCTGGGAAAGGCCAATTATGAAAATGAAATTAGTTTAAGCAATAAAGGACTGATGGGTAGTGGTGACATTGATTACTTATCATCACATGCCGAATCTTCGGCAATCACATTCTTGCCCAATTCATTAAGTGCCATTGCTGAGGTTTATGTTAATAAGGGAGGACCTGGTCCTCCAGAGTTGCCAAACGTTACGGGTAAAAATGTCAAAGTGGTTTATGTGCCGGATGAAAAGGTGTTGTATGCATCAAGTATAAATAAGAAAGATTTATTGGAATTCTATGACTCTCTTGCGGTACTCAATGGAACGTTGGCCTTAAGACCTGAAGGAATGAATGGCAATGGTTTGCTTACGATCATGAAAAAAGGTGAGTTGCTTGCAGTGAATTTTAAGTTTAAAGAAAGACAAGTTGACGCTGATACTTCAGATTTTGATTTATTGAGTTTTGATCTAGATGCACTTGCATTTAGAACGACGAATGTCAATGCACATGTTGATTTTGACACTAAAAAAAGTGAATTTAAATCGAACGGTGGTGAATCATTCGTAGAATTTCCTGACAATCAGTATATCTGTTATATGGATAAGTTTAATTGGTATATGAAAAATGATGACCTTGAGATGGAGGCGGCTAAGAAGAAAGGAAATGAAGTGAAGATAGATACAGATATGGATTTAGCGGGGCCTAATTTTTTCTCGATTCATCCAAAACAAGACTCTTTGAGCTTCCGTGCGCCAAAGGCTCGGTTTGATGTCCGGAAAAAAGTCATAACCTGCACAGAGTTAGAATATATTACTGTAGCAGATTCCAGAATATATCCAGACAGTAATCGGATTTTTATTGAACGCAAAGCTAAAATGAGAACGCTCAACAATTCCAGTATTGTTTCAAACTACATTACAAAATACCATACTATCTTAAGAGCAACCACAGATATTAAAGCAAAAAATGAATATAAATCTTCGGGATATTATCAATTTAAGGATGAACTTGGAAAAACAAATGAAATATTCTTTGATGCTATTGAGCCCGACACGGCATTGAGGAGCTACGCAAAAGGCCAAATTGAGGAAAAAATGAATTTTAAATTAAGTCCTCATTTCAATTACTATGGCCAGGTAGAAATGTTTGCTTCTCAAAAAGAACTGTTGTTTTCAGGTGTTACTAAAATCCGACACAACTGTAATGGAATTGCTCGGAACTGGATGAACTTTACTGCGCCGATTGATCCAAAGGATATCTATATTCCAGTAACTGCTGACTTGAAAGATGAAAGCGGTAAACCTGTTGCTGCCGGAATCATTATGAATACGGATTCCATTTCTCTTTATCCGACATTCCTCTCAAATAAGCGTGACCAAAAGCATAAAAATGTGATTACTGCCAAGGGCTTTCTAAAGTTTAATAAGAAGAAACAAGTTTATCAAATAGGGAATAAAGATAAACTCCAAGAAGAAAATTTACCTGGTAACCTGGTAACCTTGAGTGTAGATAGCTGCACAGTAAGGGGACAAGGACAATTCGATTTTGGTATTAACTCAGGACAATTAAGTATTGCTCCTTACGGAAAAGTGAAGTATTCACCGCAGAAAAAAGAAGTAGCAGGAATAGCTACGATTGTGTTGAACTTTCCTTTCAGCGAAAATGCGCTTGATAAAATGAGTAAAGACATTAAATCTAAACTGGGCTTTGAGTCCTTGGATTATTCAAGCGCTACTTTTGAATTAGCCTTGCGAGAAATATGCGGCTTAAAAAAATCGGATAATATTATTTCTGATTTAACCATTCATGGAGAAATAAAGAAGAAAAATTTTGCTGAAGAATTGAATAAATCCTTGATTTTGCCAGATATACAGTTCGTTTGGAACAAATCTACCAATTCGTACAGAAGTGTAGGTAGAATCGGTATTGGTAACATTTTGAAGAAACAAGTGTATAAATACGTGGATGGATACATCGAGTTAACCAAAAGATCAACTGGGGATATGGTTGATATTTATTTAAAGCTAGATGGTAAGAATTTCTATTATTTTAACTACAAAAGTGGTAAAAAAGGAATCTTTCAAGTTTATGCATCCAATGCTGAGTTTAACAAAGAAATTAAGGACACTAAAACGGATAACACGAAGTTTAAAGGAGAAAAAGGAGTAGAAGACTTTCAGTTTATGTTATCTTCGCCGACTAAAGCAAAGGCGTTCTTAAGAAGAATGGAAGATTAATGCTATGGAAGATATTTTAAATGTTTACAATCTAATTGCGCTATTACTGGCATATTTAGTTGGATCGATACCATCCGCTTTGTGGGTGGGTAGGCTCTTCTTTGGTGTAGATGTTAGAGAGCATGGGAGCAAAAATGCAGGTGCCACTAACACGTTTCGTGTTTTAGGTAAAAGAGCAGGATTCCCAGTGCTTTTTATGGATATTTTTAAAGGTTGGGCTGCGGTTACTTTACTGACGGTTTTTTGTGAATTCGGTCACGGATCTAATCAATTGGTTAATTTTCAACTTGCAGTTGGTATGGCTGCAGTATTTGGGCATATTTATCCTATTTATGCCAAGTTTCGTGGTGGTAAAGGAGTCGCGACGTTGCTCGGGATAATATTTGCCATCCATCCAGAAGCTGCGGGGATTGCTTTTGGCATATTCCTGATCACCTTCCTGATTAGTAAGTACGTTTCATTGGGAGCCATAGTCGCGGCAGTTATTTTTCCATTTATTGTTATTTTTATTTTTAAATCCCAGGATACACCAACGCTGATTTATTTTTCTATAGTGATGTCATTGTTAGTGATTTACACGCATCGTGCAAATATTGACAGGCTTCTTAAAAAAGAAGAAAACAAAATGAAAGTCAGTATCAACTTCAGAAGGAATAACAAATAAACCTTTTTTTACGTAGAGTGTACAGTCAAGAGTGTATACGATAAGTGCAAATAGAATAATATTGTTGGTTATCTGTTGTTTGATAACTGCGTCTTTCTTGGGTCAATCAAAGGAAGATTTCAAAGTCGCAAATAATCTTTTTGATCAAGGAGAATATATTGAGGGTAAGGAAAAATTTTCTACGCTATTGGCTTTGGACCAAACCAGTGCAGACCTCAATTTTAAGTATGGTGCCTGTTTATTGTATGCAGATGTGGACAAATTGAAGGGTTTAGGTCATTTGCAATATGCCATAAAGGATCCAACAATTGACCCCAGAGCCTATTATTTTATTGGCAAGGCGTATCACTTGAATTATCGATTTCAAGACGCCATTAAGGCCTATACTAAATTCAAAAGCTCAAGTTCTGTAAAACAGTTTGAAAACTTAAATGTCGATCAGGAAATTAAAATGTGTAATAACGGTAAGAAGTTATTGAGAAATATCTCTGAGCTTGTTGTTATTGAAAAGAAGGAAGTTGTTTTTAATCGAGTTCAATATAGTTATGACTTACAAAATATTGGAGGGAAAATTTTAGTAACGGATGAGTTTCAAACAAAATACGATGCTAAAATTGGTCATAGACCACTTGTTCATTTTCCATCTACTCGAAAAGACAATATTTTCTTTTCCAGCTATGGTAAGGAAGGGGAGACTGGTAAAGACATTTATCAGATCAAAAAGTTGCCAAATGGAAATTGGTCACAAGCCCAAAAATTACCAATTCAAGTCAATACCGATACGGATGAAGACTACGGATTCTTACATCCAGATGGAATGACTTTTTATTTTTGTTCTAAAGGACATACATCGATGGGTGGTTACGATGTTTTTAGGTGTTCTTATGATAGTGAGTACAACACTTTCGGACCAGCTCAGAATTTAGATTTTAAAATCAACACGCCAGATGATGACATTCTGTACATAGTAGATTCGCTAAATAAAGAGGCTTATTTTGCCTCTACACGTTCTTCCAAGGGTGGATATGTAGATGTATATAATGTGAGGGTTGAAATTTATCCGATTTTGAACGCCATTATTGCTGGTCGTTTTCAAAATGACATAACTCCTTTAAATAAAGGCATCGTTATGAAAGTTAAAGATGTCGTTCGCGATGAAATTATCGGCGTGTATAATTCAAAAAGCGAAAGTGGGAAATTCGTGATTATTCTTCCTAAAAGCGGCAAGTACCAGTACATTGTAGAATCTCCTGAGTCTGAAAAAATACATACAGGTCTGTTTGAAGTGCCTTATCAGAAAGAGTTGCGACCCTTGAAACAAAAATTAGAATTAATTAATGATGGTACGGAAGAGCAGTTAGTAATTACTAATTTATTTGATGAAGATGTCGAAAATGCCGATGTTATTATGGCTGACGTTTTGAAGCAAATATCTGATGTAGAACAGAATGCGGATCAACTTGAGCCAATAGTAGATACAACAAGTATTAGTGTAGAAGATACTTTGTTGGGAATCATAAGCGAGGAAGACCTTATTGCCTTAGCAGATACGATGGCTGTGGAAACGGCCAGAGAGTCTAACGAATTGAAAGAAAAAAGGGATGTCGCCTACTTTGTAGCGAATGAGAAAATGAAATCAGCTCGTGAAAATGCGCAAAAAGCAGAAGCAGTTTTAAAAGATATTGAGCGTATTGATAATCCTCAAGAAAAACAACAGTTGCTTGATTTAGCCAATGAGTACAATACAAAATCAAAAGAAGATAATGAAGTAGCCGCAGGAGCTTTAAATCTGGGTAATACATTGGATGTTCAATTTGAAAAAAAGCGAATAGAGGCAGACCAAGCTCAAAATTATGCGAATGATATTAAGGCTGCCTTCCAGTCTTCCAGCCCAGAGCAAGCGATATCCAAATTAGAAGAGTTGAAGTCCTATGTCGAGGAATCTCGTAGCCTTGATATAGATGATAAGAGCGAGTTTGAAAAAATCACAGAGAACGCCAGGTTAAAGCAAGCTGAAGCTACCGCATCTATAACAAAGGCAAAAGAGCTGAGAAACGAAGAGGAAGAAATCAGACAAGAGTTAAGGAATTTAGATGGTCAATTGAAAACTGCTTCGAAAAAAGAAAAGGAAAATGTCCAACTTAAAATCGATGAAGCCAATGAATTACTTGTGCAGACAGAGAAAGATGCAGATAAAGCTTTTGCCTTTGCGAAAGAGGTTCAAAAAGATGCGGATGTTTTAAATAGTGAGGCTAAGGTGCTCAGTCGGTTGTTTGATGACCTTGCAGATGTTGAGGCTACTGTATTGACAGCAGAAGAAAAAACACAGCTTTCTGCAGAAATTAATTCTGGAGAAATCATTTCCTCAATTGAAAGTAACAATACCATTTTAGCAAGTAATCAAGTGGAAGAAACCGAATTGGTAGAGACGACTCCTACCAGAGCCCAAGAGTTGAAAGATCGGGTTGCTAAAATTATGCAAGCTGAGGATAATACTAATTACGATTCAATCAGGGAGTCGTTAAGTGAGTTGCCTGATGGGCCTGAAAAAACGGCATTGGTCAAGGATGCGAATGAGTCCAAGGTTCAAAGTATAAATGATGACATTGCCATAATTGATGAAGCATTGACTAATGAGGAGAATGAGCAGGAAATAGAAAAGTTATTAGAAAGAAAGAACGAATTGCAAGAAGAAGGGAACAAATTGCAAAACGATATAGCAGAAAATGAGTCGATTGATAATAATTCTGAAACAACAACGTCCAATGCAGTCAATGAAATTGTAAGTTCAGATGACTACAACGATTTAGCTGCACGAAAAGAAGAAGCAGAAACCATCGCAGATCCGGTAGCTAAGGCCAAAGCGAAAGAGGAAATCACGGATTTGTGGATTGCAGATTTAAAAGACGATTTGATTCAATTAGAAGATCTTTCTGAGTCTGAAACGGATGTTGTTACCAAGGAAAAGTATAAAAATAAAGCAGAAGAACTTCGTCTTCAACTGACGCAAAAAGAAGACGAAAAAGCTGAATTAAAGGCAATAATAAGCAGCAGCTCTTCAGTTGTAGAGACAACAGATGAGATTTCAAGCAATGCTGAAGAATTAAACACGACATCCAATTCAAATGAAGAGACGGTCATAAATAACGAAGCCATAGAAAACAATAGTGTTGATGTGAGCACTTCAAGTGAAGTCAATACGAATACTGAAGAAAGCAGCACTGCGTTTGTTGACGAAACGAAATACGATGATTATGAGACAAAAGTAACCGGTCTAAGTGCCATTTCTGACCCAGTTGATCGAGCAAATGCAGAAATTGAACTTAAAGAAGAGTGGGTTGATGCTTTAGATAATGACATTGAGTTGTTGTCCAGTTCTTTAACGAATGCAGATGACGAGAGGAAAGATGAAATTCAAAATCAATTGGATGTATTGTCTTTGCAAAAAATTCAATTACAAGACGAAATAGCAGCCAGTGAAGAAAAGGTGGCCCTTGAGTCCAGTAATAGTAGTAGTAATCCTGTGGAAAATAGGGATGTGAGTGATAATTCAACGATGCCTGCTACTGATCAATCAACCCAACAAGAATCGTCAGAAACGATAGTTGAACCAACTGCAGATTTTTCATATACCGATGAAAAGGAATTCGTTTCACCGGAATCAAGTACCGCGTACAGTAGGATTAAAGAAGATGTTGAGGAATTAAATGATGAGCAATTAAAATTGGAGGCCATGAAAATGGACTTAGAAATAGACCCTTCTATTTCAGACAATAAAAAGGAAAAGCTACTGGCTCAGATCAAAAAGCAAGAAGATAAAGTCATAGAGCGTGAAATAGAAGTGTCCCAATCTTATGTGGATATTCATTTAAATGAAAAGAATACCATGCTTCAAGAAATTGGCGAAGCAGAGCAGGCAATGGGGAATTCTGCTTTGATAGATGAGGCGGAAATAGCGCAATATACTGATGAAGTAGCTGCTGTTCAAAAAGCATTTAAAGAAGCGTCTGGAATTAGAGAAACTGCATTGAATGAAACTGATAAGTCTGTTAAGAATTTGCGACTTAAGGAGGCAGCAGCCATAGAAGACGGAGCTTTGAATCAATTAAAATCTACGGTTGAAAATTACAATCAACTCGTCGAAACAATGGTAGATAATGAAGAAACAACAAGTGCTGTAACTGCGCAACCTTCAGTGGAAAACCAACCAGCTATCGTTATTGAAGAAACGTCCTTGGCAAATACGGAGGCGTATAATTCCAATACATCCCAAGAGGTCCTTACTTCTATTAGTGAAGATTTAACTGACATTAATGATTACAACAGCGAAATCGAAGTTTTAGAATTACAGAAAGAAAATTCAACTGAAAAGGAAAATAAGAAATTGGATAAGAAAATTTCCAAAATTGAAACTAAAAAAGCAAAAATAGAAGTGAAAGTAGCTCCTGAAATTGCCCGTGCAAATGATGCCGAATTTGAACAAAATAAAGTGCTTAATGAGGAGTTAAAAACGGATATAAATGCATTATCAAATACTGCAAGGTCGTCTGTAGCTTATGCGGACGCTACGAATTATGAAAGAACTGCCAATCAGCAATTTAAAGCTGCGCAAAAGACGCGGGAAAATGCTGCTGATATTAAAGATGTTTCTGTAAAAAATGATTCACTCAAAAAAGCAAATGATTTAGAAAAAGTAGCCATTAAAAACATGGCTTCGGCTAATTTGTTGAATTTGAAAGCAGCAGAAATAGCAGCAGCAGGCATTTATCCAGAAGAAGGTGAAAATAATATAGAAAAAGCCACTGAAAAACTGGTTAAACAGCGAAATGTAGCTGCTGAATTAAGTAACCAAGGCAACTCCCTGATTATGGAGGCAAGTGCACTCTCAGATAGTGCAGCGAATGTCAAGAATCAAGATTTGAAGAATCAGTTATTAACAGAAAGTGAAGTGGCACTTAGGAAAGGGGAACAGAAAAAGGCATTGGCAGTGCAAATGAATAGGAGCGCGGACATAACCGAAGAGAAAATCGAGGATGATGTTGTACTGGCTTCACTGACGACTGAAAATGTTCGGACCGTAAAGGAATCAAGTGAATATCAAGAAGCACACAGCCAATACATAAGTGAATTAATGTCAATCAATAATCTACTTTCGAGGAGTGAATCGTTGGTTCCGCAGCTGAGAACCTCTGCTGCTAATGACAGAGAAAGAGCTAGAAATTTAATCCGAAATTCGGAGGAGGCTAATAGTAAAGAGGAAAAGCAAAATTTACTTGATCAAGCTCAAGAACTTGAAGAGATTGCAGCTAGTAAGGAGCTCAAAGCAGATTCTGTAGAAACAGGAATAGGAGTGCTTGAAATAAAGAAACAAGAAGTTTATGAAGCTCAAGATAATTATCTAAAGGCGATGCCGAATCAAGATTTAGCGAAGATGATTAAAGCGGTGGGAAGGTCAGCATTTAATAAAGAGCCTATTGTAGAAAGCATGGTCGACCCGTCTTCAATCGCCAGTGCTAATTTCGTCGCACCAGATAAAATTGAAGAAGATATTGTTGTGCTTGATAATAATGCAGCAGTTCCAATTTACACCGAAGAAAATCCGATTCCAATCAATCCAAAAATGCCACAAGGTCTCTTTTATCGGGTTCAGGTAGGAGCATTTGCAAAACCAATCAAACAGGATTTATTTAAGGGATTTGCACCTTTAACGGGTGAGGTAATTCGAAACAACATTACCAGATATAGAGTCGGTTACTTTACACGTTATCAAACTGCGAATGAAACCAAAAAAGAAATTCGAAAATTAGGATTTGAAGATGCATTTGTTGTTGCGGTTAATAATGGGGAACCGGTTCGAATTGCCACTGCAAAAACCATTGAAACCGAAACTCTTGGTGAAGCACCTCTATTAACGACTAATAGCACGGCTTCAAATGCCAGCGATGTCAATAATTCCTCGAGTCAAAATAATCCAATACGAAACTCGGTTAATAATGATGGTAATAGTTCTACTTCCGTTTCTGCGACGAACAGTACTGAGTTGGCAAGTGCGAGCAGCAATGGGTCTAGTTCAGCTACAAGCTATTATGAAGTAATTGAAGATGCACCAAATGCACAACCGATAGAAGTAGTGAAAGGTTTGTTCTATACGGTTCAAATAGGTGCTTATAACAAGCGAGTGAAAGAGGCAGATCTTTTCAATATTCAACCATTGAATGTTAAGTTGGCACCCAATGGTTTGTTGCGGTATTCTTCCGGAAGGTATCAGGACCTGCCGACAGCGTCAATCCGTAAAGAAGAGATTAAGCAAATAGGTGTTAGAGATGCTTTTATTACTGTATACAACGATGGCGAACGCATTACTTTTGCTGAAGCCCGAAGTCTAATTGAAACACTAGGGGACAGGGCGTTTTCTGATAGTCGTAATGATGGTGGAAGCATTGAGTCAACAGATTCTGATATTGGTGTTGAGGGACTGGAGTACATTATAGATATTGGTACTTTTGACAAATCTGTTCCTTCTGAAGTTGCTGAAGCATTATTGCCAAATAGTAGTGTGATTGTCAGAGAATTCATAAGTGCGACTAAACTGAAACTTACTTCCGGACCCTTGAAAACAAAAAGTGCCTCTGATAGCAGGAAAAATCAATTGGATAAAGCCGGTGTGATTTCTACATCTATTAGGGCCATGTTTAATGGGGAAGAAATATCTTTAGAAGAAGCGGCTCAAATTGAAAAGCAATAATGTTTTGTGGTCTTGAATGAGACATGTTATTTTGAGCTTGATTTTTATTTCTTGCAATAATTCTTGCAAAAGCTGTTTTTTATTGATTAAAAACTTGTTACCGTACTGAAATTGAGCAAATTCCGTGTACTTTGTAAGCTTGATAATTCATTTATCATTTAAGGTATATTCAAAATAATCGCTATTAGCCGAGTTAATTGTTTTAAAATGAGTACAGATACGCAAGAAGAAATTGACTACAAAGAATTAGAAGAATTAATTGATTTGCAAAACATTGTATTGTATAATGATGATGTAAATACTTTTGACTTTGTTATCAATCAATTAATAAAGTATTGCAAGCACGAACCTATTCAAGCTGAACAATGTGCTTATTTAGTGCATCACAAAGGTAAGTGTCAGGTGAAAACTGGAATTTATGATGAGTTAATGCCAGTTTGTTCCGCTTTGTTGGAAAATGGCTTGACTGCGGAAATAGAATAGTTGGCATTTTCTTTGTAGATTTCACTACAGCATTTTTGTTCTTATGAAAGTATCATCGTTATGTAGTTTAGCTTTGGCATTTGCCTTTGTTGTGTCGTGTGCTAAAGTTCCGGTAACCAAGAGAAAACAATTGAAACTATTGCCGGAAAAGAACCTAATTGACATGAGTAAAACTTCTTATGTTCAGTTCTTAGCAGAGTCGAAAGTATTACCAGACAATGATCCACGATCGCAAAGGGTTAAACAGGTTGGAAATAAAATTAAAGATGCTGCAATTTCGTTTCTCACTAAACGCAATCAATTAAAACGAATTGAAAATTTTGAATGGCAATTCAATACGGTTAATGATCCAACCGTTAACGCCTGGTGTATGCCAGGAGGATTTGTAGTAGTGTATACAGGAATTCTAAAGCTTGTTGAAACTGATGATGAGTTGGCAACAATCATGGGGCATGAAATTGCGCATGCGATTGCCCGACATGGGAATGAGCGAATGAGTCAGGGTTTAGGTGTTCAAGTTGCCCTGGGTGTATTGCAGGGTACGACATCAGAAGATAATCAAAACTTGTTATATTATGCTGGTGTGGGATCTCAGCTAGGAATTTTAAAATTCTCTCGGATGCATGAATCTGAGTCGGATAAAATAGGATTAGTATATATGAAGATGGCAGGCTATGATCCTAATCACGCAGTTACATTTTGGCAAAAAATGGCAGCTAATGGAGGATCGGTCCCGGAATTATTAAGTACACACCCAAGTGATGAAAAGAGGATTAAGGATATACAAGAATTCATCCCCAAAATTGATGAGATTTTAAAGTAATTATATTCTAAATAAATTGCTTACAAAAAAAGGGAGATGCGTCTGCTTCTCCCTTTTTTTAACCTAACTACCAGCACCACCTGGCATTCACTAAACGTTATACTACTAACTTCTTTTAGAACACAGGACAGTGCAGTGTTCTGAATTTCTTTTTCTTATTGC
>CAJQPO010000021.1 GCA_905480225.1 uncultured Flavobacteriales bacterium
ATGTTGCGTTAGAAGGAACGTAGAAAGTACGGTAGAAATTCACGTAATCTTCTTCTTGAGCTGCGTCTAAGTGCTCCATACTTCCAATCGGAACCCAGTTGTATGGGTGCTTTTTGAACATGCGAGAGAACATTTCTGTAATGAACGATGCGTAAGGTTGATTGTCAACTCGTTGACGTTTTTCTTCCTTTACAACGCTTCTCTGTGTTTCAATTCCCTCAATATCAACGTTTGCATGAAGCATACGCTCACTTTCTAACCAGATTCCTAACTCTAGTTGATTGGAGGGAAGAATTTCATAGTAGAAGGTTCTGTCTTGCGAAGTATTTGCGTTCAGAGCTCCACCATTCTTTTCAACCAGTTCACTGTATTCACCTCGTTTGATGTTCGTCGATCCTTCGAACAACAGGTGCTCAAAAAAGTGTGCAAATCCTGTTCTATCTGGATTTTCATTTTTTGAACCAACATGGTACATGACACTAACAGTAACAATTGGCGTACTATGATCTTCGTGGAGAATAACATGTAAACCATTGTCCAAATCGTATTCAACAAATTCAATTTTATTTTGAGCTTGGCAACTTAAACCAATAAATAGCGACCCAATATATAGCGCAAGTGATATCTTCATGTAGTACATTTTTTACGAAGGTAAAAGTAGTATTGTTTGGAACATATTAAAAAAGATATCGTACCAACGGAATGAAATGTGCATGAATGGTTAAATATTTGTAAGGAATATATTATTAGTTAATTCTGAGAAGTATTTTTATAACTTTAACACAAAATTTAAGTCGAAATGAAAAAAATTATTTTAGTAATAACTGTGATTTGTGCAGTTGGCGCATTGAATGCGCAGGAAATATCACCAAAAGTGAAGCAGAAGGTAGATCAAAAGATAGCCAAATGGGCCGTTCAAATTGATGCTTCAGAAGAACAGAAAAATGCCATCTCATCTGTTATGATTAAGTATGAATCACTTATTTTGAGTAAGCAAAAGGATTTATCAAAAGATCGAACCAACCTAACAGAAGTGGAAACGAGCATCAAAGCTTACAAAGAAAACATGCAAAAAGAAGTGGAAGCACTTTTAACTGCTGATCAATTAGAGAAATTAAACGGAATTAAAGCCAAAGGAGTCGAAAAGCAAATTTCTAAGTAGCCTTAATTTCCCCAGGCGGGGCATGTTCCGCAATCGTTGGTGTTTCTTATTGAAAACCGAATACCAACAGTGAATTGTTGTGTTCTCCAGGTAAAATTGCTAAGAGTAGTTTCTCTATCGAAAATATTTATTAGGCCTTGATAGTATTTTGTATGTAGGCTTAGTTTATTTGATAATTTTATAATTATCCCCGCTCGAATACCAAAGTCTGGCAGCAGTATGCTCAGGTTGCCTAGCTGGTCTTCACTTGATTCAATGCCATTAATTGAGGTAGTTATAGTATTGTCTCTTTTTCCACTAGCCGCTATACCAGCTTGTAGACCCAAATAACAAGAGGTGTTATTAATAGTTATTCCTGAATATATGGGGAAAGTGATATAGGTTAAGTGTTGGCGACCTTCGGTTGTGCTCACTCCAATTTCATTTCCCAATCCATCTGTGATGGAGCTTTGATAGTTCCAACGACCTTCAATTTGAGCCACGTAGACTTCTAATCCAAAAAGACCTCTGTTTTTGATTTTGGTAAGGTAAAATAACCCAGCATTTCCTGTTGGCGATATTTTTTCCTGAAAATCAATGTTTTCTCCTTTCATTGATATGCTACTTAGACCTAACGCGAAATCAAATCCGTAACTGTAAGTCGATTGACTTGCAGATGTGAGTGCAATCAGAAATGTTGGAATAACAAGTAATTTTTTCAATAACATGATAACGCAATTTAATCATTTTTCATACTTGCTTTGATCATTTTAGCATGTGTGAAGCCCAAGTTTTTGGCTTCACTAACAGAAATTGCATTCTTGGGTATTTGTTGCAAGCGTATTTTTTTTCCTGGTATAGGATTTCCTGGGAAAAATGTGACGACATTCCAACTTGCAGATTTTCTGGAAATAATAAGCGTGGTAGTGTCAGCTAACAATTCTCGTTGGGATTCTACATAAAGATTGGCGTATCCCGTTTTTTTAAAGTCACCAATTTTTAAAATAGAGTCTGGTGCCAATGTGTCGAGATCTAATATTCCAGAAATTCCGGGCATAGGGGTTGAAAAGCACTTAAATCCCGGGCGCACATTTTCAGAATCGAAAGGAGACCAGTATGCAGCAAGCAGGCTTTTATCAAGTGAGATAGGAGAGTGGTTTGGATAGTAACTTCCTGCTCTGTTTGGATTAGGTGCACCATTAGGTATTAATCCCGCCCTTTGATTCAATGTATTCGACCAGTATATTTTATTGAAGTACTTCGTGTTTTCAAAAGCCTCAATAATTTCAATCCTGGTCATGTAATTTGTAAAAACACCTCTTAATACTAACTCAAAGTACGGAAAAAAACAATCCCATTTCAGTCTTTGTGAAATGGGATTGACTTATTAAATATGGACGTTCATTCAATAATAAATTAGTCTCCGAACTTGTGCGACATATTTGGCAAGTCTGATAACTTGTTTTGTGTATCCAAATTCATTGTCATACCAAACATACAATACAATATTCTTTTTGTCCGGCGAAACAATTGTTGCATTGCTGTCAAAAACAGCGCAACAAGTGTTGCCAATAATGTCATTACTCACCAGCTCCTCATTGATGTTGTAATTGATCTGATTAATTAAATCTCCTTCTAAAGCAGATTTTCGCAGATAATTATTGACCTCATCAATCGTTGTGACCTTGGAAACTGTAAGGTTCATGATAGCCAGCGAACCATTCGGAGTAGGAACACGAACCGCATTTGCAGTCAATTTATCTTTTAAACTCGGTATTACTTTTGTTACAGCTTTACCAGCTCCTGTGGAGGTAATGACCATATTGATTGCTGCAGATCTTCCTCTTCTAGGCTTTTTGTGCATGTTATCCAGCAAGTTTTGATCATTGGTGTAGGCATGAACGGTTTCAATATGTCCTTTAACAACTCCAAGATTGTCTTCGATTACTTTTAGAACCGGGGAGATTGCATTTGTGGTGCACGATGCAGCGGAAAAAATGTTTGTTTCTGCTACATCCATTTCCTTATGGTTTATCCCGTATACAATATTGGGAATTTCCCCTCCAGGTGCTGTAAGTATAACTTTACTAGCACCTTTCGAAGATAAATGCCTACTTAATGCTTCTTTATCTTTAAATACACCAGTATTGTCAATTACAAGCACATTTTTCATATCATATGCTGTGTAATCAATGTCCTCAGGGTTTTTAGCTTCTATCATTTCAATAATTTGCCCATTAACAATCAGTCGCTTGTTTGCAAGGTCTGATTGGACGGTTCCGTTGAAAGTACCGTGAACTGAATCATTGCGAAGTAAAGCGGCTCTTTTTATTATTTGTTCGTCACTTGTGTTACGCGTTACAATTGCTCTAAGTCTAAGTTGTTGACCTTTTCCTGCTTGTTTGATGAGTTCTCTAGCCGCTAGTCGACCAATTCGTCCAAAACCATAAAGAACAACGTCTCTCGGTTCAAAACGATGTTTGTCTTTTCCAATAAAATTAGACAACGTAGAGCTCAAAAATGCTTCAATATTGGCATGTTCATTTTTTTCCAATAAATATTGCTTGGTGAGCTTTCCAATGTCAATTTTGGACGGGGCTAAATCCATGGAGCGCATTACTTTAGCAACTTTTGCGGCAGTATGTGCATCAATGTGTTTTAGTACTACGTTGTCAGCATAGTCAAATAAATTCAGTACTTCGTTGACGCCCAAATCGACAAGTTGATTCCTGAAAAATACCAGCTCGACTCCCTGGTCATACATTAATGTTCCTACTGAGTTAATTAGACTAACTGTGGCTCTCTCTTTGCTAACCCAGCTTTGCAATTCGGCTTCATAACCGGTTTTTGCTTCCATGATTTTCATTTAGATTGAAGTGATTTAATAACAAAAACATAGTGCTCTTGTTTTGACTTTTAGATGTAATTATCCTAAATAAGTTTTTAACAGTTTGCTTCTTGAGGTGTGCCTCAACCTCCTAATTGCTTTCTCTTTAATTTGCCGAACGCGCTCCCGAGTTAAATCAAATTTTGATCCGATCTCTTCTAAGGTAAGCCCGTGCTGCATTCCAATTCCGAAGAAAAGGCGAATAACGTCTCTTTCTCTATCTGTTAATGTGCTTAATGATCGTTCAATTTCTCTTTGTAAGGATTCTCGCATTAAATCTACATCGGCCTTCGGTGAGTCAGAATTAACAAGCACATCTAATAATGAGTTGTTTTCTCCATCTACAAAAGGAGCGTCCACAGATATGTGTCGCCCAGAAACTTTCAGTGTGTCTGCCACTTTACCTTCAGGAAGATCTAATGCCTTAGCCATTTCTGAAGCTGATGGAGGCCTTTCGTACTCCTGTTCCAGTTTGGCAAAAGCTTTGTTGATTTTATTTAATGAGCCTACTTGATTTAGGGGTAGCCTAACAATTCTTGATTGTTCTGCCAAAGCTTGTAGAATTGATTGCCGAATCCACCAAACGGCATAAGAGATGAATTTAAATCCCCTCGTCTCATCAAATCTTTGGGCAGCTTTGATTAGACCTAAATTACCTTCATTAATTAAATCCGGTAGTGTCAATCCTTGATTCTGATATTGCTTAGCTACAGAAACAACAAATCTCAGATTTGCTTTGGTCATTTTTTCTAAAGCGATTTGATCGCCTTCTCTAATTTTTTTTGCTAATACAACTTCTTCTTCTGCAGTAATTAAATCTTCTCGACCAATCTCTTGTAAGTATTTATCTAAAGATGCACTTTCACGATTGGTTATTGATTTCGTGATTTTAAGTTGTCTCATTCGTTTTTAAAGGTTTTTTAGGTAAAGGAATTGCCTATGCTGACAAGTGTGCAAACATAGATTATTTACCAACGCTAGTCAACTGTTTTTGGGCAATTTGAAAATGGTTTTTCAACATGTTGTTAATAAATTTTTGGGCATTAATTTTCTATTAATTAGCGGTGTGATTAATCGCAATATGACATCAATGTCATAAGCCGAATCCAAAATAGGCCTTTCCACCATTAGCAGTAATTCCTTCAATTAAGATTCCACCTTTTTTTGAATTTAAAAGATTTACTAATTCTTCTGGATTAGAAATGGGCTTTTGATCTACTTTGGTTATGATAATTCCTTCTTTAATCCCTGCACTTCGTAATTTACCAGGGCCAATTGTTGCTACCTTGACTCCATTTTTTATCTTAAGTAACCTCATGTCTTCCGCATTGATTTTCTTAAAAGTTGCACCCAAAGCGGTGAGCTTATTAATTTCAACTTTATCCATCATTTTTGTTTTTCCTTCTTTATTTCGCAGGGTTATGTGGATTAATTTTTCCGCATTACCTCGCTTAATGGTTAAAGAAATTTTGTCTCCAGGTCTAAACTTACCAACCTGTTCTTGAAGTGCTGGAACTGAGTTAATGGTTAATGATCCAATTTTTGTAATTACATCACCCTCTTGAACACCTGCGTCGGCAGCGGCTCCGTCTGTAATTAATCCCGTCACAAGAACGCCATCTGTGTTATTTAACTCTTTCTCATTGGCAATTTCCTGGCTAATATCGGCCAGTGCAACTCCGATAAATGCGCGTTGAACCAACCCAAATTTTAATAAATCATCAGTAACTTTTTTCACAATGTCTGCTGGAACTGCAAATGAATAGCCTGAATATGAACCTGTTCTTGAGGCAATGGCCGTATTTATACCGATTAATTCACCTCGAACATTAACGAGGGCACCACCACTATTACCTGGATTGACAGCAGCATCTGTTTGAATAAATGATTCTAATGGAAATATCTCTTTATTCTCATCGTATTGTAACAAATCAATATCTCTTGCTTTGGCGCTAACAATACCGGCCGTAACTGTAGAATTTAAGTTAAATGGATTTCCAACGGCAAGAACCCATTCTCCAATTCTTACGTTGTCGGAATTACCAAATGAAATAAATGGAAGTCCGGTTTCCTCAATTTTCAATAATGCAATATCCGTACTTGGATCAGCACCAACTAACTTGGCTTTATAGCTTTTATCATTGTCTAAAGTGATTTGAATATTATCGGCGTCATCGATTACGTGATTATTGGTTACGATATAACCGTCTTCAGAAATAATGACACCAGAACCTGTTGCTTGCTGTTTTCTGTTTCCTTCCCCTGGTCCGTAAAAAAATTCATAAAATGGATCTCGCCTGAATTCTTGGGTAAATTCGTTGGTCACATGAACGACTGCATTCAGTGTGACTTCTGCAGCATAGGTAAAATCCATTGCCAATTCTGGAGAGGAACTGGTTCGAATGCCCACTGTTTGTGTTGGCTCAGAAACTATTTCTTGATCTAAAATCTTCGTAATTTCAGAAGATTTAGTATTTTTATTGGAATCAAAAGAGTTAGAAATAGTCATTGCAAAAGCCACCATTATCCCTCCTGTAATTCCTGCTAAAATTGTCTTTCCTAATGTTTTCATTGATGTTGCTAATTATTTTTTATTAAAATAAATTCATAACCGCTTAAAACTGTAGTTTAAGTTGGCTAAATTTGTTCTTATGTGAATAACGCTTGAAAAAGCGACTTGTTTCACCAATGTCTTGTTAAAAGTTGTTAACGTTGAGAGCCTTGAAATACATACTGGTTTTTTTTGTAGGAGTTAGCATAGGTGTTGCCATCTTATTGTTGGCAGGTTATGATAAGCAAGCGGACAATCAGCAGCAATTAAAAACAACATCAATAATTAAGGTTGTTAAACCAGCAGAAGGTATTGAACCAAAACTAGAGCGTAATGTGGTGTCGAAACCTGAACAAATAGTCAACAGCCAATTGAATCGGAAGATTAATCGATTAGCAGATTCACTACTGTCATTAAAAACAAGAGTAGATAGCTTAAGTAATTTTCAAAATAGTGACACGATTATATTTGCTGATTCTGCAAAATTGGTTCTTGATTCTATTGATATCCTTGGGGAAGAGATAGTTGTGCAACGAGATGTGTTGTTATCTACAGAGTTGGTAAAAATAGATTTTATAGGTTTGGAAAACGAATTTGACTCAAGTAATGTCTTGATTGATTCTTTAAAAAGGACCTTAAACATTATGGATGAGCCCACGGTGGAGTTTCTGAAAATCGAGCTTTGGAAATCGCCATTGAATTACCGAGGGTATAAAATGTCGAAATCAACACTGGTGATATATGGTCTCATGAATGAATTGGTTCTTAAGGTATATGCAGATCATGAATGTATCTTCTTAACAACTAATGAAGCTAATTATCAATTTGAACAAACCGTTGATTTTAAGGAACTTTGTATTGTTGCAAAACCATGATAAAATTTCATAAATACCAAGGTACAGGAAACGACTTTATTGTTTTTGACAATCGCAAAGGGAAAGTAGCTAATGATAATGCTGCGTTTGTGAAGAAATGGTGTGATAGAAAATTCGGTATTGGGGCTGATGGTATGATTTTTATTGTAAATCATCCAGAATGTGATTTTGAAATGATTTATTTTAATGCTGATGGTTCTCAAAGCTTTTGTGGAAATGGGAGTAGATGTGCTGTTTTATTTGCTAAGTCTTTAGGGATTATTAACTCGAATACAACCTTTGCTGCAATTGATGGTATGCACTCTGCGCAAATAGATGAAAATGACTTGGTACATTTGAGGATGAAGGATGTTGATGTAGTGGAAGAAGAAGAAGGACGATTCTTTATTGACACGGGTTCTCCACATTACATAGAATACGTGAACGATATAAAATCAGTGGATGTAGTAAAAAAAGGAAAAGAGATTAGGTATTCGAGTCGATTTAAAGAGCTTGGAACCAACGTGAATTTTGTAGGAGTAGGAGAAGATCGTTTACTGGTGCGAACCTATGAACGCGGGGTGGAAGATGAAACGTTGAGTTGTGGAACGGGTGTTACGGCCGTGGCTATTAGTGCAGCTCGAGAAGAATTAGGGATTTATGAAGTTCTTATTCAAACGATGGGGGGAACCTTAGAGGTTTCTTATGAAAAAACTGCGCCAATGAGATATACGAATATCAGTTTGATTGGCCCGGCATTGAAGGTGTTTGATGGAGTTATCAATGAGTAGAGAAACATTAACCAATATCGTGGAAATGAACGAGTCATTCTTGAGTGATGGCTTTTTTATTGTTTTATTTCATGCGAATAAAATTCCACCTCACTTAGGACTAATTGCCTCTAGCAAATATTTTAGTCTAACGGCTACCGAAACTCAAATAGGTATAGATATTGAACCAATCTGGAGAGTCATTAGAAGCAAGTCAATAGAAACTATTTTTATTCAAATTGATTGCAACCCAAATATGAAGCATTTATCTGTAATTTTCGATGCTTATGAAAATGTTGTAGAAAGGGAATTTACTTGTTTACAACCCATAAAAGAATTTTTCGAAAAGGAATGCCTACTAAATGTTGAGGAAGTTAACTTTGTATTTGATTTAATAAAAAAGCTCAAAGAAAAAGAAATGATAATGCAAAGTTTTCATTTAAATATGGGTAATCACATTAACGAAGGGGATTTTCAATTGCAAGAATACACATTAGACGATATTTATAAGAGAATTTCTGCTATTCAACGCACGTGCTAAATGCTAGTTGGGGACAACATAAAATTGCTGGCATTAGAGCCTGAACACATAGACCTTTTGTATGAATGGGAAAATGACACTAATATTTGGAGAATTAGTCAAACAGTAGTTCCTTATTCAAAAGAGATACTTCAGCAATACATCAATTCTGCACAAGATATTCAAATTCATGGTCAAATTCGTTTTGTTATTTCACATAACGACAAGCCCGTAGGGACAATTGAACTCTTTGATTATGACCCAGTAAATGCAAGAGCTGGAGTCGGAATTATGCTGGATAAATCGCATAGAAGAGAAGGTATTGCTTCAAAATCGTTGCAAATAATTGTTAAATATTCCAAAGAGGTGCTTCTTCTGAATCAACTCTATTGTAATATTATAGATGAGAACACCATAAGTAAAAAGCTGTTTGAAGGTGCTGGATTTATACATACCGGTAAAAAGTTAGATTGGATCAGGGGGCAAAATGGATATCAATCCTTGGTGTTTTATCAGCTTTTATTGAATCAAGAATAAAGTTTGAACGAGATAGTGAAAAAGTCAAAAAGAACAAGGTCTATTTTAGTGTTGATGATTACTGGTATAGTCGCATTGAGTTCGATTTTTTTGTACCCTTATTATACTCTTTATAAAGCCGGTAATTTAGAAAACATCACTGGTGATTCGGATCAGTTAAGCATATTTATCTCTGAAAAGATTCAATTTAAAGACCTGGGCGTGTATATGAAAAATAACGGTTGGATTCGAGATGACGTTAGTTTCAATAAAGTGATAAAGCACAAAGACAAAGGTAATGAGTGGATACTTCCAGGGATTCAGTTGATAAGGAAAGAATGGGATAACAAAACATTGGTAAACCAGTTGTATCTGGGGCGCAATTTAGGAGAAGTTGAAATTACCTTCAATCACGTGCGTTTGAAGAATGAGCTGGCCGAAAGGATGTGTTCTCTTGTTTCAGCGTCAAAAGAGGAATTCGAAGCGTTATTGAATGATTCCCAATTTTGTAGTCAATATGGCTTCAACAATGAGACGATCATGACCATGTTTTTACCTGATACATATCGAGTTAAATACGATATGACTGCCAAAGAATTGTTTGACCGAATGGCACAGGAATATAAAAAGTTTTGGACCGAATCTAATTTGGCAAAAGCAAAATCAGTTGGTTTGTCACAAAGTGAAACTTCTATTTTGGCTTCATTGGTACAGGCTGAACAAAGTAGAAAAGTTGATGAGCAACCCATAATAGCTGGCTTATACCTCAATAGATTAAGTCAAGGCATGCGTTTAGAGAGCGACCCTACTTTAGTGTTTGCTCATGGTGACTTTACAATTACATGGGTTAAGAATGAGCACAAAGAAATTATTTCTCCTTATAATACATATCTCAATGCCGGCTTGCCACCTGGACCGATTAATCTACCCGAAAAATCAGCGATAATCAGCGTGTTGAATCCTGCCCGTCACGATTACATTTTCATGTGTGCAAAACCAGAGACGGGTGGCTATCATAATTTCGCTAAAACCTATAATCAGCATCTAGTCTATGCAAGACAATACCAAAAATGGAACC
The DNA here is from genome assembly GCA_905480225.1 of uncultured Flavobacteriales bacterium. GTDB lineage: Bacteria > Bacteroidota > Bacteroidia > Flavobacteriales_D > Parvicellaceae > UBA10066. Next base: position 10,318 of record CAJQPO010000021.1, read on the forward strand.
GAGAGTTCCATAGAAATAAGGATTCGAATTAAGGCAGTTTATACCTTACTCTTGAATGTATAAACACATATTTGCCATGCCGGTATGGACGGTTGTGGAATCGCAACAGTTGTAGTACGAACGTAAAGCATATTGATGATTTTTTTCAAGATAAATTTCCAATTCATTTGTGTATTCTATAGCTGATAGCCCTATTCTGTTTGGATAATTTGATGCACCCAGTTCATGTATTTTTTGGTTTTCGGACAAGTCCCACAATTCTAATCTTTCAGCATATGGATGCATGTGGCTTCCAGCAGCAACCACGACACTGTTTTTCGTTAGGTTCAGCATATTGGTAATATTGGTTGTCCAGACTTCATTATTATTGCTTAAATTCCAGTGTCCCGTGTACGTTCTTCCGTAATCATCAACATATGGATTGTATTTTGCATTTGGGGGATAAGAGATGTGACAAGAACTGCTAGAATCAATACCGCAAATTAGGGTAGGGCTATACAAATCATCATTAGGGACATTGAAACCACCTGCAGGTCCGCCGATTTGTGTTGTTACAAATGGTGTTTGTGGGTAAAGAGCCTTTATTTCTTTGGGGACACAATTATTTCGATAAAAGAAAATGGTAATTTCTTGATAGGTGTCTATGTTGATGGGCAAAGTGTTATGATTCAAAGCCTGAGAAAAGAATGCTAAATTGTTCGGTGTATAAATTGGTATGCCAGTTCCTTTAGGCAAAGTAATGCTTGTTTGGCCTGAAGTAAGTGTGAAAATTCTTTTTTCGCTTCCTAAAGTTTTGATGTCCCAAGGATATGATTCCGGCTCACCGTAATTCAAATTGTTGTGGCATAAATAGTCGTCCAAAATTTGCTGGTTATTCCTAGCATTGAAAACTTTACATTGGTATCCAGTCAGCCAAATCACCTTATCTTTGATGTCTGATAAATCGACAAGAGTGAAGGCACTATAAGGTCCTCTCATAGATCGATAAATTGTGTCGATTTTTAATAAATCGGATTTAACAACTACTGAATCTAATCTTGGTTCAAAGGTGACTTTAGAATTTGATAAGTTCTGCTTTTGCCAATCTTCAAAGTCTGGCTTATTATCAATATCAGAGCAACCCACAATGGCTATTGCAAAAAGAAAGAAAATAAAATAATTAAGCATGTACAACAAAGTTATAAAAACCGTGAGAAACTAATGGTTAGTTGCAAATGGTTTTAACGAAAAATTATAGGTTACTGTTGATGAAATTTACAATTTCGGTTTGGCTTGAAGCATTAAACCAATGTATTTCAGTGTCTTTTTTGAACCAGGTCATTTGTCGTTTAGCAAACCTGCGTGTATTCATCTTTATTTTTTCAATAGCTTTTTCTAGGCTACACTGGCCCTCAAAGAACTCGAATAACTCTCTATATCCAACTGTTTGAAGCGCATTTAAGTGTTTTTTTGACTGAAGATTTTGTACTTCACTTACAAGTCCAGATTCTATCATCTGATCTACTCTTCGATTAATTCGAGCATAAATAATTTCACGTTTTTCATATAGACCTATTTTAATGATGTTGAAGGGTCTTGTCAACTTAGGTTTTGTTCTAAAAGATGAATAGGTCTTACCTGTTAATCTGCAAACTTCAACGGCCCGAATTAATCTTTGTGGATTGTCAATGTCCATTAGCTGATAATGAATAGGATCCGCATTTTTTAGCTCATCTTGCAATTTCTTGAGACCATTTTTTTTGTAATCCGAAATTACCTCTTGCCGAATTTCATCATTGGATGGGATGTTATCAATTCCATTGTGAACCGCATTAATGTATAACCCAGAGCCACCAGTTAGTATTGCTAAATTGTTATTCAAATATAGTTGGTCGAGTATGCCTAAAACATGCTGTTCAAATTTCCCAACAGAGAACGATTCGTCCACGGAAAGAAAGTCAATCAAGTGATGACGAATACCTCTCATTTCATTTTCTGTTGGCTTTGCCGTTCCAACCGACATTTCCTGATAGAATTGTCTAGAATCTGCCGAAATTATTTCGCAATTAAATTGCTGTGCTATTTCAACCGCCAATTTAGTTTTTCCAATGGCTGTTGGGCCTACTATTGAAATTAGGTGATTCAATTAGATGTCATCAATAGAAAATGTTCTGTCTAAACGTACACCTTTTTCTGTTTGTTTTACCGTGCAACATTCGTTAATTGGATCATGTTCGAGAAATAAAATGAACTCATTTTCAGCGGCAAGATTTAAGAAATCGCTTTTCTCATCTAACGTTAAAAGTGGTCTGGTGTCATATCCCATGACGTATGGTAACGGAATGTGACCAACACTTGGTAAAAGATCTGCCATAAAGGCAATGGTTTTTCCTTTGTAATTAATCATTGGAATCATTTGACTTTCTGTATGGCCATCAGCAAAAAAGAAATTAATGCCTGGTATGCCATCTTGCGTAATGCGACCACTTCTGACCACATGCATTAATTGTCCACTTTCTTCAATGGGTTTAATGTTTTCACTTAGAAAAGATGCTTTTTCTCTTGGATTGGGTTGTGTAGCCCATTTCCAATGATGTTTATTGCTCCAAAAAGTCGCATTTTTAAACGCAGGTTCTAACAATGTTTTGTCGGCATTCCAACAAATGGCTCCACCGCAGTGATCGAAGTGCAAGTGAGTAAGAATTACGTCTGTTATGTCATTTCTTTCAAATCCATATTTTGCTAGTGATTTATCCAATGAATCTTCACCGAATAAGTAATAGTGTCTAAAAAAATTATTGCTTTGTTTATTGCCAATACCGCAATCGATAAGGATGAGTTTTTTGCCGTCTTCTATTAACATGCATCGGAGAGCCCAATTACACATGTTATTCGCATCGCTAGGATTAGTCTTACCCCAAATAGATTTTGGCACAACACCGAACATAGCACCTCCATCTAATTTAAAATATCCCGTATTTATTGAATAAATTTTCATCGATTACAACGGTTAGGTTTGATGACTTAAGGTTTTGAAAATAATTTTGACAGCCAAAAATCATTATGTCGACGTAATAATACAGATTATTCGGTAAAAATTGAACATAGTTTTGTGTATAAGCTTGAAAGTAAATCAGCATGTAGCTGCATTTCTATCTATATTTTAGTAGCATGTTAAAAGTTCACTTTATTGCTATTGGGGGCAGTGCAATGCACAACTTAGCAATAGCGCTTCATCACAAAGGTTATTTAGTGACAGGCTCAGATGATGAAATATTTAATCCTTCTAAAGAAAGGTTAGCAAAATATGGTCTTTTACCTGAAAAGATTGGTTGGAATACATCAAAGGTTGATATAGAATTAGATGCGGTAATCGTGGGGATGCATGCTCGAGAAGACAATGTTGAATTACAGAAGGCTCAAGATCTAGGTTTAAAAATATTTTCATACCCTGAATTTATCTACGAACAAACCAAGAGTAAAAAAAGAGTAGTAATTGGAGGAAGTCACGGCAAGACTACGATTACGTCAATGATTCTTCATGTATTAGACTATCACGAATTAGATGCGGATTATCTAGTAGGGGCCCAGCTGACTGGATTTGATTGTATGGTGAGACTTTCGGATTCAGCCTCAATTGCGATTATCGAGGGGGATGAATATTTGTCATCTCCTATAGATAGACGTCCAAAATTCCACTTATATCAACCAGATATTGCTCTTCTAAGTGGAATTGCTTGGGATCATGTCAATGTGTTCCCAACATTTTCAAATTATGTGGAACAATTTGACACGTTTATTGATAAAATAACGTTAGACGGAGCTTTAATTTATTTTGATGGGGATAAAGAGGTAGTTAGCGTAGCTGAAAGGGCACGCAAGGAAATTAGAAAATATACATATGGCACTCATGATCATTTTATTGAAGAAGGAGTTACGTGTTTGAAAACAGATGTAGGGGACGTGCGTATTGCTATTTTTGGAGATCATAATTTGCAGAATTTAAATGGTGCAAAATTAGTTTGTAGAGAATTGGGTATTTCCGAAGATCAATTTTACGTTGCAATAGCTACATTTAAGGGGGCGTCAAAACGCTTAGAATTGGTTAAGAGAACTAATAGCGCAGTGATGTATAAAGATTTTGCTCATTCACCAAGTAAATTAAAAGCAACAACGAATGCATTGAAACAACAATATCCTAAAAGGGAATTAATCGCCTGTATGGAACTGCATACTTTCAGTTCATTGAACAAAGAGTTTTTGACTCAATATAATGGAGCGATGCGTGCAGCTGATAGGGCTTTGGTGTATTATGATCCTAAGGTTCTAAAACATAAAAAGCTGAGCCCTTTAAGTAAGGAAGAAGTCATGGAGGCTTTTGCTACTTCTAATGTGGAAGTTTATATAGAGTCCGAATCAATCATTGATGAACTTCGAAAACTAAGTTGGAAGGACAAAAACTTATTAATGATGAGCTCAGGAAATTTCAACGGTGTTAATTTTGGGAAATTAGCAGATGAGCTCATGTAATACGAGTTCTAATTCTTTAATCAATTAAAATAATCAAAATCAATTTTAGCTAATCGAACATAAATTACTACATTTGCACCCCTTAAGTAAAGCCTAGCGGTAAAGGCGATGTTTAATTCCTCTCACAATTACCGATAAGTGAGATACAAATTGAAAGCCATATGGCAGACGAGAAAAAAATCGCTAAAAACGAAGAAGCGAAATCAGAAAAGGTGCAAGAAGTAGCCGCAGAAGCACCAAGTCAAGTTGCGGAAAAAGAAATTTCAGAAGAAACCCCTAACGAAAAAGAGGCACCAGAAGTTGTTGTTGAAGAAGCGACAGCGGAATCTGTAGTAGCGGAAGATGCACCAGAAGCTGTTGTTGAAGAGGCGACAGCGGAATCTGTAGTAGCGGAAGAAGCTCCAGAAGTTGTTGTTGAAGAGACGACAGCAGAACCTGTAGTAGCAGAAGAAGCTCCAGAAGTTGTTGTTGAAGAAGCAACAGCAGAAGCTGAGTCAGAGGAAGAACCTGTAATATTGGCTGAAGCACCAGCAGATGAAAATGTTGCCCCAGAGGATTTTGATTGGGATGCTTTTGAAGCTGGAATTGAAGGATATTCAAAAGAAGACATCGTGAAATACGATGAGATGTACGATGGTACGCTTACATCTATAACAGAAAAAGAAGTAGTGAGTGGATCTGTTGTTGCAATTACCAAAAAAGAAGTAGTTGTTAATATAGGATACAAGTCTGAAGGTGTAGTACCAATTAACGAGTTCAGATATAATCCTGAACTTAAGATAGGAGACCCTGTAGATCTTTTTATTGAAAAACAGGAAGATAAAACAGGACAATTAGTCGTATCGCATAAAAGAGCAAGAACTCACAAGGCTTGGGATAGAGTTAATGAAGTTTTAAAAACTGGAGAAGTAATTACTGGATTTGTTAAATGCAGAACAAAAGGTGGTTTAATTGCTGATGTTTTTGGAATAGAAGCATTTTTGCCGGGCTCACAAATTGATGTTAAGCCAATAAGGGATTACGATTTATATGTTGGAAAGAACATGGAGTTCAAGGTGGTTAAAATAAACCATGAATTTAGAAATGTAGTTGTTTCGCACAAAGCATTGATTGAAGCTGAACTTGAGCAACAAAAGAAACTAATCATTGGAACGCTTGAAAAAGGTCAAGTTCTTGAAGGAACTGTTAAAAACATCACATCATACGGTGTATTTATTGATCTTGGTGGTGTAGATGGACTTGTTCATATTACAGATCTTTCTTGGGGTAGAGTGAATCATCCAGAGGAAATTGTTGAACTAGATCAAAAATTGAATGTGGTTATTCTGGATTTTGATAATGACAAGAAAAGGATAGCATTAGGCTTAAAACAATTACAGGAGCATCCTTGGGAAGCACTTCAAACAGAACTAAAAGTAGGTGATTCTGTCAAAGGTAAAGTAGTTGTAATTGCTGATTATGGTGCTTTCATTGAGATTGCACCTGGAGTGGAAGGATTGGTACATGTTTCCGAAATGAGCTGGTCACAGCATTTAAGAAGTGCACAAGATTTCTTGAAAGTTGGAGATGAAGTGGAAACGCAAGTATTAACTTTAGACAGAGAAGAAAGAAAAATGTCCTTAGGAATTAAGCAACTTATGCCAGATCCTTGGGCTGAAATCGAATCAAAGTATCCAATTGAATCTAAGCATAAAGCGAGAGTTAAAAACTTTACAAATTTTGGTGTGTTTGTTGAGCTAGAAGAAGGTATTGATGGATTAATTCACATATCTGACCTTTCTTGGGCCAAAAAAATCAAGCACCCATCAGAGTTTTGTAATGTCGACGACGAATTAGATGTTCTTGTATTGGAACTTGATAAAGAAGGACGTAGATTGTCTCTAGGTCATAAACAACTTGAAGAGAATCCATGGGATGTTTTCGAGTCTGTTTTTGTTGATGGTTCTGTGCATCAAGGTACAGTAATTAAACTTCAAGATAAGACTGGAATTATTTCTTTGCCTTATGGCGTTGAAGGATATGCACCGGCTAAACACATGAAAAAGGAGGACGGTTCAAAAGTTGAGGCAGAAGATGTACTTGATTTTAAAGTGTTAGAGTTCAATAAAGATTCGAAAAAAATCATTGTTTCTCACACATTAACCTACTCTAATGAAGTTGAAAGTGGAGGAAGTAAGAAGAAGAAAGATGGTGGAGGTGCTTCAAAGGCAGTGAAAGATTTAAATTCTAAGCAAGAGAAAACAACGCTTGGTGATTTAGATGCATTGTCTGCTTTAAAAGAGAAAATGGAAAAAGGTAAATAACCTTTTACTACTCATATTAAAGCCCCAGTAAAGCTGGGGCTTTTTTTTGCCATATTTTTTAGAATTGAATTTGGTTTTGATGGAATACAACAGTAAATAGGAGAAAATCCCGAGAAATCATAAAATGGGAAGTAGAATTAAAAATCTTCAAAAACACCTAATCCGAAAAGTGCAAAATCATATTTCACAGGGTCATTTGCATCCATTTTTCGTAAATTAGTATCTAGCTCTTGAACGGCTTTCCAGTCGTTTTGTTTTCTATTGAGCAATCCTAAATGTCTAGCTACTCGTCCTGAATGAACATCCAATGGACAGGATAAGAGAGAGGGAGAAATAGACCACATACCCAAGTCCACTCCTTGTTGATCTTTTCTGCACATCCACCGCAAAAACATGTTCAATCGTTTAGACGCACTTCCTGTTTCAGGATTAGCAACATGTTTACTTGTTCGGGTATTCGCTGGTATTAGAAACCTTTTTCTAAATTCAATTAAGGCATGAAACAAATCCTTATCAACGTCTCGAATTCCCATCTTAAAAGCAATTTCAAGAGAATCAAATTCTTTATAAATTGATCGCAGAGCTTGAATAAAAAAAACAGCATCTTGACCGTTAAAAGTTCTGTGTTTGAAATCACGAAAGCGATCCAGCTGCTTATCAGATGCCGTCATGGTAAAGTCATGTGGAGAATCGCCCATAATTCGCATCCATTTTTTGGCGTTCTTTATAATTGTCGTCCTTTGTCCCCATGAAATTGTTGCAGTGCAAAACCCAGCGATAGCAATGTCTTCGGGGTCTGAGAACTGATGAGGAATCTGAATAGGATCCTTTTCAATAAAGCTGGATTGATTGTATTGATTCACTTTTTCTTCAAGAAAAAGTGTAAGCTCTTGTTGATTCATATCGCGATTAAAGTAGCGGCTTAATTAACCATGATTCCGTCCTTCATTTTAATGGTCCTATCGGCTAGATGAGCAAATTCTTCATTGTGGGTTACAATTACAAAGGTTTGTTGGAAATCGTTTCTAAGTACTTTAAACAAGTCGTAAAGATCTCTTGCATTTTGTGAGTCTAAATTACCGGAAGGTTCGTCAGCTAGAATTAAATCAGGATCATTAATCAGTGCTCTTGCAACTGCAACACGCTGTTGTTCTCCACCTGATAGTTCCGAAGGTTTATGATTTAATCGGTCGTTTAACCCCAGATGCTGTAAAAGTGAGGTAGCTTTTTCTTGAACTTTTTTCTTTTGTCTTTTACCAATAAAACCAGGCATACATACATTTTCCAAAGCAGTAAATTCAGGTAGAAGGTTGTGAAACTGGAAAACAAAACCGATGTGTTGGTTCCTGAATTTAGCTAATTCCTTTTTTCCCATCAAAGCGATATTTGTATCGTTGAAAATAATTTCGCCAGAATCCGGCTTGTCTAGGGTTCCCAGAATCTGTAGAAAAGTTGTTTTACCAGCACCAGAAGCACCAACAATGGCTAAAATTTCTCCTTTGTTAACCTGGAAGTTAACACCTTTTAAAACGGCTAAAGGCCCAAATGACTTGAAAATATTTCGGGTTTCAATCATACGATCTAAATATAGTCAATGAAAACGCGTAAACCATTCTACAACAGCTGGAAAATGATCGAATGGGGCTTTTGGGTGGGTGAGCATATCAATGTGACCATAGTTTGCTAGGTTTCCATGTCTTTTTCCGATTAGCAAGGTTTGTGTATTTTGATTTGCACCTGTTTCAGCAATAAGCGCTTGAACATCTGAATGATTACCTAATATGAAATCTTTAATGCCATTAATGTAAAGGGTTGGGGGTAAATTAAGTCCGAGGATTGATTCTTTGTAATTAAAGCCATCAACGGAATCAATCCAATCGTTACTTTTTAGCCAAATGTCTGTTTGTAAATAAAATTGTTTTGGTTCATTTTCTGCTCCCAACTTCCAATCTTTTGCTGGAAAGTATCCTTTCTTATGGATGGCAAACCGGCCCAGCCAACTCCAACCAAAATCAATGAATAACTTTTTTCGCAATGTTTTTAAGTAGATTTTACGTTTAGTTCCAAAAAACACCATAGAACAAACTCTGGCATCATTAAATCGAGCTAAATAGGCCAATAGTAGCACCCCTCCCCAGCTGTGTGCACCAAAATGAATTTTAGTGAAAGGTCTGATGTTTTGTATTTTTTCAAGATATTTTGGAATGTCCACAGTGATTTGTTCGAATTGAGAATGGTTGTGTTTGGAAGATATCTTGGGTACACTTTCCCCTTTTCCTCTCATGTCAGGAACATAAACATCGAAGCCCAATTGGCTCAAGTACGGTGCTAAACCTTTTCCTCCTTTAGTAAAGAAAATTTTACCATTTTCAATAGAACCGTGTAATAGAAGTACAGGAACATCGGTTTTGCAAGTATAAAATCGATGTAAGGCAATTTGGTCTGCACCTATCGGTATGCAGTGTTTTTCATAGATCATATTTCTTCAAATATCAAGGACATAAACATAACTGAAATAATTTTGAATTTGATTTATTAAAATTACTTTTGAAAAAACTAAATCGGAATAAATGAATTTACACGAGTACCAAGGTAAATCTATACTTTCAAGTTATGGAGTTGCGATTCAAAGAGGAGAAGTTGCGGCTTCAGCGGAAGAGGCGATGATTGTTGCCAAAAAATTGAATGAAGAAACAGGAACGGAGTGGTTCATTGTTAAAGCGCAAATTCATGCTGGAGGTAGAGGGAAAGGTGCCGTAAAGGAATCAGGCTCTAGCGGAGTTGTTATTGCCAAGGGGTTGAATGAAGTTTCCGAAAAGGTAAAAGGAATCGTCGGAGGACACTTGGTTACTGCTCAAACGTCAAAAAGTGGCAAGCTGGTGCGAAAAGTCCTCATTGCAGAAGATGTTTACTATCCCGGAGATGAAGAGCCTGAAGAATATTATATGTCTGTTTTACTGAATAGGGAAACAAGCAAGAATATCATTATGTACTCTCCAGAAGGAGGAATGAACATAGAGGAAGTGGCCGAAAAAACACCAGAGCTTATTTTTAAGGAGGAGATAGATCCTAAAGTTGGTATTCAGGGTTTTCAATGTAGAAAAGTTGCATTTAATTTGGGCTTATCTGGGAAAGCAATGAAAGAAATGGCAAAGTTTGTAAAAGCTTTGTATAGTGCCTATGAAGGTTGTGATGCTTCAATGTTCGAAATTAACCCGGTGCTTAAGACCTCTGATTCTCGAATTATTGCTGTGGATTCAAAAGTGAGCTTAGATGGCAATGCGTTGTATAGACACCCGGATTATGCGGCTTTAAGAGACACTTCAGAAGAAGATCCCATTGACGTGGAAGCGGGGGAGGCAGGACTAAATTATGTCAATCTTGATGGTAATGTAGGTTGTATGGTAAATGGAGCAGGATTAGCCATGGCGACAATGGACATTATTAAACTTTCAGGAGGTAATCCAGCAAATTTTTTGGATGTAGGTGGAACGGCGGATGCCGAAAGAGTTGAAACAGCGTTTAAAATAATTTTAAGAGACCCGAATGTAAAGGCAATACTGGTTAACATTTTTGGTGGTATTGTTCGGTGTGATCGGGTAGCGAATGGCGTAGTTCAAGCATATAAAAACATTGGAAATATACCCGTACCAATCATTGTAAGGTTGCAAGGAACTAATGCAGTTGAAGCGAAGGAAATAATAGATAAGTCAGGCCTTAATGTACATTCAGCAATCACACTTCAGGAGGCAGCTGATTGCGTAAAACAGGTCGTTGCGAAAAATTGAGATTTATCAGGGTACTTCGTAAGCTTAAGGTGTTTTTTTGAAATCAAGTGAGAGTGAGTTCACGCAGTACCTCAGTCCTGTTGAGGTTGGACCGTCATTAAAAAGATGTCCTAAGTGTGAGCCGCATTTTTTACACAAGATTTCTGTTCTTGTCATTCCGTGCGTATTGTCTTCTTCTTTCTGCACTTTGTCTCCAATAATCTCATCATCAAAACTCGGCCAACCACAACCGCTTTCAAATTTGTTTTCACTATTGAATAATTCTTCTCCACAGCCTTTGCAGCAATAATTCCCTGATTCGAAGTGGACATTATATTTTCCAGAAAACGGTCGTTCAGTACCTTTGTTTCTCAAAACATGAAACTCGTCCTGGGTTAATTGAGTTTCCCATTCCTTTTCGGTTTTACGAATAATAAATTTCTTTTCCTTCATATGATAACGAAGTTTATCTTTAAAACGTTATAAAGGTATTGCAAATAAAACTTATTGTGAGCAAAAACAGAATTCAACGGTGGTATAAGAACATTTTGACCCAAAATGAGTCTACTTCAACATTTCTAATTGCGGTAATTACAGCAATATTGTCTTTGCCAGTTTTTATATTGGCATATGCTTATGTGCCCGAAATTTCTCTTCCATTTGGAGAAGGTACTAGGATTGATCATGTTTTAACTTTTGTATTTGTATTCGCCATCGTTTACTTCTTGGTTAAGAAGCTTCGTTTAATTGTTTATGGTCTGTCTATTGTTGGATTATTGGTATTAACTTATACTAACTTTAATGGTATATATGGGTTGAAGGATTTGTATCATGACTATTCAACTATGCTATATAGTATTCAAGCGCAGCACGAAAAAACCAGTTTTGAAATTTGGCAGGATGTTCAATTTAGAAATGCACAAGGCATTTTAGATGCGGTGGATTATAAAAATGAAGGAGTTCGAAATTTAGGAGCGAATTATGCTATTTCTAATTTCCAAGATTATCAATACCTGCATCGCCACAGAAAAATGATACAATATTTTAGTATTTTTAAAGAAGTCAGGTCTAGATGGAACTATGTATTTGACCCATATGGAGAGGATTATTTTTCGTCAGTAAGTGAGACCATTGATCAATTAAATTACGATGATCAATTTAAAGGCGATTGCGATGATTATTCTATTTTAATTGGAGGACTTATTCGATCAATTGGTGGAGAAGTCAGACTTGTTAGAACTAAAGTAACCATGAAGGATTCGTCTATCGTTGGACACTTGTATCCTGAAGTTAAAATTGGTGATTCAAAATCTTTGGAAGCTGCCATATACATAATAAAGGCAGAATTGTTTCATAAAGAGTCAAAAGACAATGCAGTGCACTATTTTAAGGATGCGGATGGTTATATTTGGTTGAATTTTGATTACAATGCATACTATCCTGGTGGGCGTTATCAAAGTTTGATAAGAGAAAGTGTTTTAGTTTTGTAATCCATAACTTAAAAAGCATCATTCGTTTAAGTTAATGGATGATCGTAGACTGGGAATGGACGATCAGTAGTTTATTTAAAAAAAAGACATATTTTAATTCAATGATTCTATTATTATCTCCTGCCAAAACCTTAGACTTTGAATCCAAACCTCATATTGCGATAAATAGTCAACCAGAATTTCTCAATGATTCTAATTATCTCGTAAAGAAGTTGAAAAAATTATCGGCCAAACAATTAAGTTCGTTAATGAGTATAAGTGCAGATTTATCAGATCTAAATCATCAACGATTTCAAGAATGGTCAGTTCCATTTTCTTCGGAAAACTCAAAACAAGCCGTGTTGTCTTTTACAGGTGAGGTTTATCGAGGCTTGGATGCTAATTCGTTGAGTGAATCGGATTTAAATTTTGCTCAAAATCATGTCCGTATTTTATCTGGTTTGTATGGGGTTTTAAAGCCCCTAGATCTAATTCAGCCCTACCGTCTGGAAATGGGGACTCGGTATGCTATAACACCTAATGTTAAAAATCTCTATGCTTTTTGGCAAGAAAAACTAACTGCTTCCTTGAAATCAGACCTAGCTGGCAGACCGTTAGTCAATTTGGCTTCAGTGGAATATGCTAAAGCCATTCAATTAAAAAAAGTGAAAGCAGAGGTGGTGACACCTATTTTTAAAGAGTGGAAAAATGGTCAATTAAAAACAATAATGACCTATGCAAAAAAGGCTAGGGGGTTAATGGCTCGATTTGCGATCACCAATCAACTGCAAGATATTGAACATTTAAAGTTGTTCAATGACGAGGGTTATGAATATAATCAGGGAGAATCTTCAGAACTGAATTGGACGTTTACTAGAGGATAAAAATAATTCTTTCATTTTCTTATTATTTGACATTTGAGTATTTGAACTTAATAAGTTCTAAAGTTTATCTTTTCCCAAATAATTGATATCACAATGAAGAGAGTTCGACAATTTCATTAGTAGTTAAAATTAAATTGTTAATAGATATATTACGGCTAATTGTCGATAATGTTAAAATTTGACTAAATTGACTTTGATAACTTTAATAAAAAAGAAAATTATGTCAGAAGAAACAACAATGGAAGCTGGTAGTGCGAAGAGACCAGCGTTTTTAACGGTTTTATGTATATTAACTTTTATAGGTGCAGGTTTAGGTCTTCTAGGCGGTTTTGGCCAGTTTGCGATAGATGCAACGATGGGGGGGATAACGGTACTTGCTAATGCCTTATGTATTGTCGGAGCGATAATGATGATGAAATTGAAAAAAACAGGATTTTTTCTCTATTTGGTCGGTGAATTGCTTCCGTTAATATATACTTTTTTAGTTCTTGGTGGTCTCGGTGCAATGAGCATTCCAATGTTGGGTGATGCAATTATTGTGGTGTATATAATTGCTTTGGTTATTCCTTTAACCTTCATTATAATGTATGGATTGAACTTGAAGCACATGAAATAACACATTCTGTTTCAAACGAATTTAAAAGCCTTCTATTAGAAGGCTTTTTTTATTTAAATTTTTTTATAATTCCAACTTAAAAAGTTTAGTTAGATTCATTATGCCTGAAGTTGTTCTTATATATTTGCATTTATGAAAGCAAAAATCAATACAGATAAAGGTACAATGGATGTAGAATTCTATGAGAAGGACGCTCCGAATACAGTTGCTAACTTCGTTAAGTTGGCTAAAGATGGGTTTTACAATGGTTTGACATTTCACCGGGTCATACCTGATTTTGTGATTCAAGGTGGATGCCCGGATGGTACAGGAGCAGGCGGTCCTGGTTATGCAATTGATTGTGAGTTAGAAGGCGAAAATCAATATCACGACAAGGGAGTGCTTTCCATGGCGCACGCAGGAAGAAATACCGGTGGTTCTCAGTTTTTTATTTGTCACAGCAGGAACAATACTGCGCATCTAGATCGAAATCATACTTGTTTTGGGAAGGTTGTTGCGGGACAAGACATCATTGATTCCATTAATGGTGGTGATAAGATTAATTCGATTGAAGTAACCGATTAAAGAATATTCTTTAATAATAGTCGCTATTTATATTGGCGGCTATTTTTTTGCTAAATTTACTTTGTAATTCAAAGTACTTTAATCAAATGGAAAACAAGACTAAAGAACAACTAGAGCAGCTTTCAGAGATCAGAGATATGATGAAAGAATCAACTCAGTTTCTCTCATTAAGTGGTATGTCAGGTGTGTTTGCTGGTTTATTTGCACTTATTGGTGCAGCATTGGTTTGGACCGATTTCTTTCAAATGTTGGAACCTGGCTATTTTGATGATATTTCGGTAAAAGATGGTTCGTTGAACTGGAAAATGCTGATTAAAGTCGGGTATCTATTAACTGTTGGGTGCGGTGTATTACTATTGTCACTTGTCGTTGGCTTTGTTCTGACAGCTAAAAAAGCCAGAAAGCATGGTCGAAAATTGTTTGACTTTGCCGCAAAAAAGCTACTGCTTAACTTATTTATTCCTTTGTTATTAGGTGGCGTGTTTTGTGTAGCATTGGTATTGAATGGATATGTAGGTGCGGTAGCGCCAGCTACACTTATGTTTTATGGATTGGCACTACTGAATGCGGGTAAGTATACTTATAGAGATATTCGATACCTAGGAATTTGTGAAATGACTTTAGGCGTTATTGCCATGATTTTTATGGGAAATGGGTTGTATTTCTGGGCATGTGGTTTTGGAATTTTCCATGTGATTTATGGATTAGCCATGTTTATCAAATACGATAGGTCATAAAACGATAGGTTCTTTTGAAAGGATTTGAAAAATTAAATAAAGCTTTTGATAGTCGTGTTAGGCTAGGAGTAATGTCCATATTGGTCGTGAATGATTGGGTTCGTTACGGAGAATTGAAGAAGCGGTTATCCCTGACTGATGGTAATTTAGCAAGTCATATAAGTGCTTTAGAGAAATTGATGTATTTAGAGATTCAAAAAGAATTTGTTGGAAAACGACCTCAAACTAGTTACAGACTAACGGGTAAAGGTCGTGAGGCCTTTGAAGATCATTTGAATGGATTGGAATTAATGTTGAGGGGCAAATAATAATTCAAATTTTAGTATAATTTTCAACTGCAATTATTTTTTGATTTACAATTAAGTGATTTAGCTATTATAACCCCTTGTCTAAATCCTGTTAATACCTAGGAATTGTTTACAAACCAGCCTTAATGGGCTATTGAGGAACTTGCAGTTGCTGTTAATTTATTATCCATTATTTGTTGAACCGATAGTTTTAATTCCTCGTAGTTGAAATCTGCTTCAAAACTAACTTGGTAAGTCGAGTGTACATTTCCTTGGGTCTTACCCAGGATGTATTTTGCTTTGCCTAACTCTATAGATATGGGTGAATTTTCTGTATGAACGCTATAGTCAATATCACCTTTATTATCCAAAATATAAAAAACATGTTTATAATAAATTTGTCCAGTAGGCTTGTCAAATTTTTCGTATGCCTTGACTTGTTTACCATCATATTCAAATTGATCAAAACAAAACATGGTTTCTAAGGTCCCTTTACCTTTATATCTTGCATGTGCAGCATAAAGCCTTCTTTTCAAAGGCTTCACTTTTTCATATTTTTTTTGACCGTAATAAGCTTGAATTAGTTTGGTCAATGTTTCCTGGTCATTGGGTTCAATTTCTATCAATTCTGTAAGTGCTATTTCTGCTTTGACAAAGTCTCTAAGTAGTAGCTCATGCAAGCCAATATTGAAAAGGCAATTGAGGTAAGACCTTGATTCCTTTGCAATTTTTTCTCGTGCTACATAATAGCCAACAAGCGCTTCTCTAGGTTGATTTAAGTCATTATATACTTGCGGTATCATTAAATAGGACCTATCTGGGGAATTTAATTTTCCTGCAGAAGTAGTGTAGGCAAATAGTGCTTTCTTTAGCTTGTTCTGATTGTAAAAGGAATCCCCAAGACCGCAATAAGAATTTCCATTATTCGGATCTAATTCGATAGATTTTTGAAACGATTTACATCCTTTAACAAAATCTCCCATATAATTTTGGGTCATGCCTTTTATAAAAAAAGCTTTTGGATTTGTATTGTCTTTAGCAATTGATTGATTCATGTATTTTAGGCAATTTGTATCGTCTTGCCTCATGTAATAGCACATCGCCAGATAATATAAATCTTCAGCGTCATATGTGTTTTCTTCCTTAGCGTATTTGCTTATGATCTCCTCAAATTGATCTTGGGAATAAAGTTCCTTTAAGTCAATTGATGTTGTGTTTTGACCAAATGCAATGCTGTTTATTATGAGAAATATAATGGAAGCAATATTTTTCATGAAATCATTATTTGTTCTAAATATTCATTTAACATCTACAATTGACTTTAATTTACGGGTTAGCTCATTAACATCATTCAGTTTAGCAATTTCTTTGGCATTTAATAAAGGTTTTAGAGAATCTGATGTGCGCGTGTATATAATCGGGTATTCATCCTTTAGACCATATTTTTGCTCAAAGTCTTCTATGTGATGAAATTCGATTTTGAAATTTGATTCTTGTAAAAAAGTGGTCCAATCTTCCCGCTCTCCAAAGTGTCCGTGTGTTAGAGCACATAGATCACAAGGGTAGGTTGCGGGGCTGATAATTTTATGCGCGAAATCGAACATTTTATGGATGCGATTTGCCTTGGCATTATATACAAATACAAGTTGCAAGATGCGTTTAAGTTAGCTCATCAATTCTACATCGCCAATTTTTTCTTTGTAAAGAAAGGTGAAATAGGAAAGAGCGTGAATGATTCAAGTAGAAAGGGGACTAATTAGGAATTCTTTTTAAGGCTACAAAACCTCCTTTTTGCATTACTTTTTGAAAGTGATTGTATTTTTCTGGAGTATAAAAATTTGATTTCATTACAAAATAAACAGGTTTATCAATGGGGCCATCAATAAGCCATTTTTGTATGTTCATCTGATACGTTAACCTACTTTCATTCTTTAATTCACTGATTTTAGTATACCCGAGATTGCGCAACACCTGTTTTTTGTGTGTATATAAAGCCGCTGTAGAATCCAACGGTTGCGTTTTTGCATAAAAATAATGTGCATAGCTTTTGTGGTGAAGTGGCCAGATATAGACATCTTTGTCTTGTAGAGATTTATAAAAATCAATAGCTGGTTTTTGAACATAGCTTTCTATTTTGGGTAACAGTATGGTGTTTGAAGCAATCATCATAAATGAAACTCCAATCGCGTTGGTAACAACAAAGTGAATAATCTTTTTTCGAAACAACTGCCGGATAGCCATAATTACCAAAATTCCAAAAATAACACCAATCCCTATTTCATATCCACTCCAATTTACTTCTGTAGAAATTCCATCAAGGATGAACGGATCTTTCATGTATGGAAATAGCCATGATTCTTTATTCATTGCGGCTATAGGAATTAAAGTGATTACCATTGAGAATAGAATGCCCATTATTGTAATGAACCAGATAATCCATTTACTCATTTTCTCTTTTCCCCGATCAACCTGATAGAGGTAATATGCTGCCATAAATGATAATGGCAAATAGGCCATTGATGAATAATGAATAATTTTTGTGGAAACCAGTGAGAATAAAACCAAAACGACCCAAAATAGCGTTGTCATCCAGCTTCTAAAATTTAGTTTGTCTTCTAAATACTTACTTCCAAAAAGATTGCCCAAAGCTAAAAGGGAAATGGGGAAACAGCCTAATAATATTACTACGAAATGGTAATAAAAAGGTTGTTGATGTCCAGCTGAAGCGCCACCTTCGGTTCCCAATAATAACTCAATTTGGTAGGCAAGAAATTCACCTAAAAACCAAGGACCATTTTTTATTGTTTCGTAGCCAAACCATAAAAATGAAGTTAAAAATGCAACCAAAGCAAAGAGAAATAAGCTCTTTATTGATGCGATTGGTTTAAACCGATTAATCGCCCAAAAAATAACAGTTGTTAGGATTAAGATTAATAGCGCAACAGGGCCTTTTGTGATGATTGCCAGGCCAATAAAAAACCCTGAAATTGCTGCATGGTTTTTTGCAATTTTATGATTGGCTTCCTCCACAGTTCTAATCAAATAATAGATTGCAGTAAAAATGAACAGATTGAAAGTCGGGTCGATGATACCACTACGCATATAAAGATGTGGCAGTATCGATCCAATGTAAAGGAGAGTCCAGATTAATCCGAACCTCTCGTTGTATAATTTTTTTCCGATAGAGAAAATTAAAAGCAGGGTAATTATACCAATGACTGCATTTGGGAATCTGGCACCAAATTCATTTATTCCGAAAAAGGACATGCTGATACTTTGAATCCAAAAAAACAATGGCGGCTTTTCCCAAAATGGTTCAAAATTAATTTGATTTTGGAAATAGTTGCCTGTGATCATCATTTCTCGTGATGATTCCGCGAAATTAATTTCATCCCAATCAAATAGGTGTACACCTCCTAAAAAAGGCAATAAAATTAAAGCGCCGAGCACGACGATTAGAATTTGTTTATTGTATTTCGAAATCAAAGTGATTGTTTCAATAATGATTGATTACCCCATTTCCCGAATTGTTTATCCTTGAGCCAGGCATAAAATAACAAAGAGCAAACGGTACCTATTGCAGCTCCAACTAATATATCTGTTGGAAAATGTTGACACAAATAGGCTCGGCTATACCCAATTATAATCGCCATAAAACAAAAGAGAAAGCCCAGGTATTTTTTTTCAAGCCAAATTAAACTCAACAAACAGAACACGGCAAAAGCAGCAGTAGAATGACCTGATGGAAAAGAAAAACTACTATGGAGATCAACACCGTCGACCAGGTTTAATTGATTTATTGAGTCTTGGAATACAACACTCGGCCTGGGGTAGTTAAAAACCCATCTTTTTAATATTTGAGTTATGGCTGCAGAGCTTAAAAAACTAAAAGCAGCGATGAAGCCCCATTTAAATCTAAATCCAAATAACAGAATAGCTATACCAAATGCAAACCATCCTCCACCAATATGAGTTGCATATTTGAAAACGACATCAAAAGTAGGATTGTGAGAAGCATTTATCATTTTAAAAAGACCTGAATCACCGTGGTTGTAAATTAAATAAAACCATGAAAAGGTAAATACGATGAAGACTCTAAAAAATAGAGAAATAGCGAGGATCTGTTTGAGGTTGTTTAGCATTACTTTTTTAATAATCGCCACTTCATTAGGCCAATCCTTGTTAGGAAGTGTCTTACCGAAGTACTTAGGACGCCTAGGCCATAAGTAACACTTCTACTAAAATTAATTGAGGACGCTTCTTCAAAATATTTGGTTGGACAGGTAACCTCTGCAATATCGAAATTAGCATATACAATTTGAGACAACATTTGATTGTCAAAAACGAAATCGTCAGAATTATCATTGAACTTAATGTACTCTAAAACTTCCTTCGAAAAAGCCCTATAACCAGTATGGTATTCTGATAACTTTTGTCCAATTAAAATATTTTGGGTTAGCGTTAACAATCGATTCGCGATGTATTTGTATTTAGGCATGCCTCCTTTTAAGGCTCCCTTTCCGAGTATCCTAGAACCAAGAACGACAGGGTAGACGTCGTTTGCAATTAAAAAAGACATACTTTCAATTAGCTTGGGGGTATATTGGTAGTCTGGATGAAGCATAATGACAATGTCAGCGCCAATTTCCAGTGCTTTGTTGTAGCATGTTTTTTGATTCCCACCATATCCTCTGTTTTCTTGGTGACGAATTACATGATTAACACCAATCTTATTTGCCAAAGAAGCTGTATTGTCTGTTCCATGATCATCTACAAGGATAACTTCGTCTACAATATCGAAAGGAATTTCATTGTAGGTCTTCTCTAATGTTTCTTCAGCATTATAAGCAGGCATTACGACGACGAGTTTTTTTCCTTTAATCATGGCAATTTTCAATAAATAATGAAATCTATTTTTGATTGATTCGAAGCGCAAAGGTAGTATTTCGGTGCAGAATAGTGCAATAAAATCTAACCTTCGTATCTTTGCAATGCAAACTGGCTTATCGCGTTATGAAGTAAATTTTTAATGAGGAAAGTCCGGGCAGCAAAGAGCAACATACTTCCTAACGGGAAGGGGCTTATTGAATATTCAATAAGTTACAGATAGTGCCACAGAGAATAGACTGCCTATGTTGAGTTTTCTCAACAGGCGAGCGTGAAACGGTGAGGTAAGAGCTCACCAGTACAATTGGTGACAATTGTAGCTAGGTAAACCTTATGTGCTGAAAAACCAAATATACCAGGGCTTGAAGATTGCTCGTTTGATCCTGGAGGGTAGGTTGCTTGAGGTTATCAGTAATGGTAATCCTAGATAAATGATAAGCATTTCGAAAGAAAAACAGAACCCGGCTTATAGGTTTGTGTAAAATGAAGGGCTTCCGAATGGAAGCCCTTCGTCATTTCATGCGTTCAAAACGAATGTTGTTAGCCCTTTTTTTGTTAATGAATAAACTTTCATTAGTAAATTCGATAACCATTGCTTCACTTGAGTTCCAAAAATAATTTCTGTTTAACTTTTCTAACTTTTGTTTTTGAAACCATCCAGTTTTAATAAGTAAATCAGGAGTTTCAGAGATTTCTCGTATCCGAATTTTTTTTCTTAATTCTTTACTAAAATAATTTCCGCACCAAATGCTGCTTGCTTCGGAGAGGCTTGTGTCTGTCTTCATTTTGATATAAATGGTCGGTGATTTACGCCATTGATATCGAATTGGATCTCCACGGTTATCAGTTCTGAATACAACATCACCGTTATTCTCAGTGCCAAATTGAATTTGATTCGCCTTTAATCTTTCTGGATTATAGAGTTTTACATCCTTTTGACCATTCTTAATCATGGAAATGCAATATAAATCTTCTTCTAATTCTATGATTTTCTGTATGATAGACTTGGTATGCAAATCGATGAAAATATTTTCAAATTGTTGCAACGAAATGCTGGTATCTCGTTGTAAGTGCCTTTTTTTCGTTGGTGCAGTTTGGGAAAGAAGTTCAGTTTGTATTTTTTTGGCCATTGCTTTAGCTTGGTATTGGTCAGAATTAGACCAAACAAGGATTGACAGGTTAATAGCAGGCATCCGAATATAAAACGAGCTAAAATTATCCCAATAACCAAAGTGCTCAAAAGAAGTAATTTCGTTGATGTATTTTTTTTGTAATCCCTTACTATAGAATGATTTCCTTCCGTTATTTAGGTAGTACTCAGCTTGTAAATCAGTTATAAGATTTGGATTGCGGTTGCCAAGCTGATTATTGTAAAAATTCTGATCCCATTTGTATAGATCGTTTAGTGTAGTCCAAAGTTGGCCATCACCAATCAGTTCACTTGGACTATGAGTTTTTGTATAGCGGTTCTTCTTTTTTACCCACTTATAGGAATAGGCGTTTTCTAAAGGTCCTTTAGAGATTGAACAACCGAAAGTAGTATTATGCATAGCTAAAGGTTCGAATATATTAGCGTGTGCAAAATCTTTCAAAGATTTCCCGCTTACATTCTCTACAATTTCCGCCAGTAATACATAACCCGAGTTGATATTGGCAAAGCCATCTCCTGGGTAAAACCCCAATTGCTTTTGATTGTTTAGGTCTGCCCAAAATTGTTTTTTTGTAAAGTATCTAGGCTTGTATTTATTTTTAATTAAAAGCAAACCTAGATAGTCTCTAATACCGCTTTGGTGACTCAATAAATGATTTATTGTGATTTTGGTGCGCAGTTTTGGAAAACTTGGCAAATATTGAGTAATTGAATCAGATAGTGCTAATTTTCCTTGCTCCTTCAGTATAAGAATACACATTGCTGTGAACTGTTTGGCTAAATCACATGCGTTGAAAACAGTTTCTGGTGAAATACGAATGCGTTTTTTTACATTGGCATATCCTTTACTTGCTTCATAAATTATATTTCCATTGTGAATGATGCTGGCACCGAAACCAGGTGTATTGTAACTTTTATCTAGTTTCAATATTTGGTCTAGCATTGCTGGCTGGCAATTTATTTGCCCCGTTACGCCTGATATCGAAAGGAAGATAAAACTACTCAGAGATAAAAAACACCTCATAAATCAGTAAAGATTTTTGGTTAAAATAAGCAGGAAAAATCCGTTAAAGAGTACAATCGAAAAATCCAAGGCCAATGTAATTAATTATTAGACTATTTTATCTTTATTAAGATGATTTTGTGACAAGTACATTGGGTTTACATCAATCAATAATGATGTCTGTTGATTCAGTTAAATTAATTGAACTACCTTTGCAGCCGCTGTTAAAGTCCGAACGACAGTTTAAATAGAAAGAGATGACATTTAGTGAATTAGGTTTGAGCAGCGAGGTGCTACAAGCCTTAAGTGAGTTAGGATTCGAAAGTCCTACGCCAATTCAAGAAAAAGCAATTCCCAATTTATTGGATGAAGGTGCTGATTTAGTTGGTTTAGCCCAGACCGGTACAGGTAAAACAGCTGCCTTTGGTATCCCTATGATAGAACGCGTTGACCTGGATGTCCGTTCAGTGCAGGGACTCGTGATTTGTCCTACTAGGGAGCTTTGCATGCAAATCACCGATGATATTCGTAAATATGCTAAGTACAAAAATCTTAGGATCACGGCCATTTATGGTGGTGCTAGTATTGATAGACAAGCGAAAGACATTAAAAAGGGTACCCATATTGTTGTTGCTACGCCAGGCCGTTTGATTGATATGATAGGAAGGCGTTTGGTGAAAATTAAAGATGTAAATACCGTTGTTCTTGATGAAGCCGATGAGATGCTCAATATGGGTTTCAAAGAGGATATTGACAAAATTCTTGAGAATACTCCAATAGAAAGAAATACTTGGTTGTTTTCTGCAACAATGCCAAAAGAGGTGGCTAGAATTGCAAAGAACTACATGAATCAGCCACTTGAAATTTCTGTTGGAAATAAAAATGAAAGCGCGGCAAACGTAACGCATGCATATTACATTGTTAATGAGCGGGACCGTTATTATGCGTTGAAAAGACTATTGGACTATAATCCAGATATTTTTGGATTGGTATTTTGCCGTACACGAAGAGAGACGCAACAGGTCGCATCTAACTTGATTAGAGACGGATATAACGCCGAAGCATTGCATGGCGAGTTATCTCAGCAACAGCGTGATAGTGTAATGGGGAAATTTCGAGAGAGAGTAACTCAGATTTTGGTTGCAACTGACGTGGCTGCGCGGGGTATTGACGTGAGTGACATAACGCACGTAATTAATTACAACCTACCTGATGAAGTGGAGAACTACACGCACAGGTCCGGCAGAACGGCAAGAGCTGGTAAGTATGGAGAGTCCTTGGTGCTGATTAATACTCGAGAATCGGGCAAAATAAATCGGATTGAAAAAATCATTGGAAAAAAATTCGAAAAGAGAAACATTCCAGAAGGTGAAGACATTTGTGAAAAACAGTTGATGAAGCTGGTAGATGAAGTAGTTGCTACTGAAATCAATAAAAAAGCGATGTCTAAATATGAGGAAATCATATATGAAAAACTAGGAGGGATGGAGATTGAAGATTTGGTCCATAAATTTTTAAGTATGGAGTTCAATCGATTCTTGGATTATTATAAAAATTCAAAAGATCTAAACGCGAAAGCGGGAAAAGCATCGGACAGAGGTTCTAGAAAGGGAGATCGAAACATCAAAGGAGACACGCAACGATTTTTCATTAACAAGGGCCGTATGGATAATATCAATCCTGGAGCATTGGTTCGAGCTATTTGTGATCATGCAAAAATCTCTTCTGGTCAAATTGGAGAAATAGATATCATGCGAGAATTTTCATTTTTTGAAATTGAAAAAGATTCTGCAGCTTCTGTTCTTTCGAAAATGAATGGCGTTGAAATAGATGGGGATGCGGTTAAAGTAGAATTGGCAGGACCAAGAAAAGGTGGTGACCGATCAAGACAGCGACGATCAAATAATAGTGGTCCTTCAGGACATAATAGAAGAAACAGTGGTGGAGGTCGTCGGGATGGTGGCCATGGAAGAAGAAGAAGATAGAATCTCCTAAGCTATTGGTTCCAGTCAATTTCGTCAGAAGAATTAAAACCTTCCGCCGTTTTCATTTCAATACGTAATTGATTCAATTTTATATTTGATGTGCTTAATTTTTTGATTTTTTCGTGAAGAATAATTTGCATTTGGTTAGCATGAACAAGTATTTCTTGTTCCCATAAATCAATTTTCGTGTTGTTTTGAACTCCAATTAATTTAAGCTGAACATATATGTCTTTTAAAAGATCAGAGACAACCGAAACTTGAACAGAATCATCAATAATTTCAACAAAAGCAATTACGGGTTGGTATAATTCCTTAATTTTTTGGTAAGCAATTTTTCCTTTTTTGTGGTAATCAATAACGCTCCATGAAGGGCCTTGCCAACAATCATTAAACTGCCAAAATAGCGTACCCATACAATGACCCTTCCTCAGTCGGTGCGCTTTTATAGCCATGGCATACGCTTTGGCCTGTGTTTTCTGACTGTTTATTATGTATTCGCTAAATGTATTTGCCTTGCCAAACAATGCTTCACTGTGCTTCGTAATCAAGTTGTTTCCGATATAGCTTTTTTGACGTTTATTCATGGCGTCACTTTCTAAGTTCATATTTTCCGAATTAATTGCGGTTGACAGCGTAATGCTGTCTGGAAAGCTTTGAAAACCATATTCGACCATAAATCTGGGGACGTATTTTTTGAAATTAGCGAATGGCTCTTTACCGTGCCAAACTCCCCAATAGTGCATAGAGGAATGATTGAAATTGGCTAGTTCACCCCAATTAGATAACGGTGAAGTAGAAACATAAGGTATTTCTGGAGCATACTTTGACAACAATTGGGGAATATCGGATTTAAATAACGTATTGTAATCAGTCCAGAGTTGGTCAGAAGCTTCTGCATCCCATCCGTACTGCTTTTGCCAACCCCAATTACTCCAAGCAACTTCTATTTCATTGTTTCCGCACCAAATGGCTATTGACGGATGATTTCTTAACCGTTTAACGTTATCCGAAACTTCTTCCAAAACGGTTTCCGTAAACGCCTTGTTAATGGGGTACATGCTTCCTGCAAACATGAAATCTTGCCAAATTAGAATTCCGTGCTTATCACATAAATCGTAGAAATAATCCGATTCATAAATACCGCCACCCCAAACTCTAATCATGTTAAAGTGCGCATTTTTTGCTTTCATAATTAGAGTTTCATAGTCTTGAGGACTAACCCTGGAAAGAAAAAGATCTTGAGGAATGTAGTTAGCGCCTTTCATAAAGGTTGGTATTCCATTTACATCAAAAGAAAATGAAGTACCAATACTATCTGATTTTTGAATCAAGTCAATGGTCCGTACGCCAAATTTCATCTGGTAATCATCAACGGTCAAATTATTGTTTCTAATTTCGATGTTGATATTTTGTAGGATTTGTGCTCCCGAACCGTTAGGCCACCAGAAATCTTCAGCTCTATAATACAAGGTGTCCTGAATTGTAATGGTACCTTTTTTTAATTTAATTTTTCTTGAATGTTGATTTATCATTAAATCGATGGTCCCGCTGCTGGAGGAAGATTCTATTTCAACAGATACTTTCACTTTGGCTTTTTGCTCGTTCCGACTAATTGTTTGGCAATGCACAGAATTGATTTGGCAATTATTCCACATAGATAGGTGAATGGGTCGCCAAATACCACAGGTTACAAACCGGGGGCCCCAGTCCCATCCAAAATGGTATGCAGCTTTTCTAACAAAGGGGCTTACTTTTATGTTAACATCTTCACAACCAGCAGGAAGCGGATACGGATAATTTTTCAACTTTTCGGAATAGGCATGAACCGGTGAGTAAAAGCGTATCAAAAGTTTGTTTTTACCCAAAAGCAATAACGATTTCACATCTAATTTCCAGGTTCTGAACATGTTGTTTGCTTCAATAATTAATGAATCATTGAGGTAAACATCTGCTTCGGTGTCTAGTCCATCAAATTGTAATTCGATGTGCTCATTTTTAAATTCTTTTGGACTGATTGAAAAAGTGTTGTGGTATTCCCAATTTTCCATTTCAATCCAGGCTTGCTTTTCTTCATTGGTTTCAAAGTAAGGGTCGTTGATTATCTGATTATTGAGTAGGTCTAGGTGCACACAACCAGGAACGGATGCAGGTCTTAATTTCATTTCAGATTGAGACTGAAATTCCCAGCCAGCATCAATAATTCTATCTGTTTTAGAATTGTTTTGAGCTAGATTATTTTGAAAACAGAATAGTGCTGAAATCAAAAAGATGGAATATTTAATCTGTAATTGAAGCAAGAATCGAAGTTATTTTTTGATGATCAATTTCATAAGTGGTGCCCATTTGTTCATTTAATGTTACTGCTTTTCTAATTGAAAAATGAATGGCGTCAACAGGTATGTTTTTTAATTGAAAAGCATTCGAAGGATTGACACCACTTCCAGCCATCACTTCTATTCTGCCAGTAGCTTTTTTGATTAAGCCAGCAATAATTGGCATGCCGTTGTGAACAGAAGTGCTGCAGCCTGAAGTTAGAATACGATTCAGTTTAAGCTCAATAAGTTGTTCAAGGAGCTCGAAGCTGTCGTTGGGAATATCGAAAGCTCGATGAAAGGTAGTTTCTAAATTAAAATGATGTGCGATTTCAATCATTTTTACAATTTGTCTTCGGTTCAAGAGGTGGTCTTCCGTTAGGGCTCCTATAACCACACCCTTGATTCCTGCCTGTCCAGCTAATTCAATATCTGTAAGCATTACCTCAAGCTCAGCTTCTGAGTAAACAAAGTTTCCTGCTCTTGGCCGAATCATCACATGTATTTCTATTTCTAGTTCTTTAGCACACTTTTGAATTAAGCCGATACTTGGTGTTAAACCACCAATATCTAGCGCCGCGCACAGTTCAATACGGTCAATACCGTTACTTTGTGCTACTGCGGCTTCTGCAAAAGACTCTATGCAAACCTCTGTTTTCATTGGATTTTAATTTCATCAATAAAAAGCCAAGCATCTGCACCCGCGGCTTCGTGCCACCCCGGCACTTGCAACACGCTAAGAGCTTTTATTTTTAGATATTTTGCAAGAAATGGTCGTTTAAAATTTATCGACATTGGTATGATCATTTTTCCTCTCTTTTTTTTCTGAATTTCTGATTTTATATTCCCCATTGGAATCCAATTTGTTCCATTTTCAGAGACAGAAACTTCCATGCTTTCTGGTCGAAAAATCCAAGAATTAATATAGTGGTAGAATTGAGCAGATACTTGATTGATAACCTGCTCGTTTTCAAACGCAATAGTAACTTCTGCGTGCTTGCCCCAAAATCCCTGCCAATTGCCATCTCGAAAATTTAATGATCCCAATTTCCCATCGAATAGACCATTATTTCCTCCACCAACATAATTTTCGCTAAACATGTTGCGATACGATATGGATTGAACATTTTCAGCTCTTTTGCAAAAGTGTTGTTCAATTGTTTCGCCAAAAGGAACCAGATTTTTTACCGACCTAGCCTTTAGCATACCATCCATATTCATGTAAATAGGTTCTTTATACGGCTGAAATTTCGCGGTGCAATCCGCAGTTTCTATTAGGTATTGTAAATCAATATTTCTATTGTTTTTAATGATGTATGTTGAATCTCCTTTAGTAATCAAGCGAATTGGAATAGCTTCTGCACCATAAGCAACACCCAACGAATCCAGTACATCAAAATGATTATAAACCCTGTTTCTGAAATTTTCGTATCGAGAAGTGTCGGTTCCAGACCACAACACTTCTGACAAGGCTAGCATCCTTGGAAATACTTTACTGTCTAGGTTCTTTTCGTCCGGCACGTGCTCTGTCCACATATTTACTTCTCCACCTAAAATGTAATGTTGCTTGTCTGGTGACAGTGAATCTGGAATGGGATTGAACGAATAAACTTTTTTCAAATCAATTGCATCTAAAGGGTAGTCGATGTAACAATGAGAAGTTGGGCTCATAATTGCATAATGTTCGTTTTTGGCAGCACGCATGCCTCCGTCGATTCCTCTCCAGCTTTGAACTGTAGCATTAGGGGACAATCCACCTTCCAAAATTTCATCCCATCCAATTAGCTTTTTGTCGTGTGCATTTAAAAATGTTTCAATTCGTTGAATGAAATAACTTTGTAATTCGTGTTCGTCTTTCAAGTTTTCAGAAACCAATCTTTTTTGACACTTATCACATTTTTCCCATCGATACTTTGGTGCTTCGTCACCACCAATATGGATGTATTGGTAGGGGAATAATTCCATAACTTCTTTTAAAACATTTTCAATGAATTCAAAAGTAGAATCGTTTCCAGCGCAGTATATTTCTTTGAATACACCCCAGTCATTGGCTACTGCCACATTCTCTTGTTTGCACGACAAATAAGGATAGGAGGAAATTGCGGCCTGTGAATGTCCAGGAAGTTCAATTTCTGGAATTATATTGACTTGGTGCTTTGTTGCGAAAGCAACGATCTCTTGAATGTCTTCTTTTGTGTAATATCCGCCGTACCTGATTCCATCAGCATCTATTCTCCATGCACCGTGCTGTGTCAATTCAGGATATTTTTCAATTTCAATTCGCCATCCTTGGTCCTCAGTCAAATGCCAGTGCAATACATTCATTTTATAATAGGACAAAAGCTCAATGTATTTTTTAACAACATCTTTAGAGAAAAAGTGCCTACAACAATCTAACAGTAAACCGCGATGCCTGAATTTGGGTTGGTCTAATATTTTGAGGCCTTGGATTCGTGCTGCATATCCATCTTGATGATCGGTCTGATTAAAAACTTGATGTAGTGATTGAATACCCCAGAAAAGTCCTTGATTGGAATGACCATTTATTGTAATTAGACTGGGCTCAATAATTAAATGATAGGCTTCGGCACCCTGATGCGTGCTGTCTGATATTTGGTTAGTTGTGAGTTTTATACAATTAGATTCACATTCCGTTGACTGAATCGAAACAGTAAATTCAAATTCATTTTTAATTAACATTTGAAGGAATTCGGCTTCAACTAGACATTCTTGCGGTGCATAAATTTTAGTGTCTGGGTTAAGAACAAATGAGTTGGTCGAATAGGTAAATGAATTAGGAATTGGAATGATTGATACCGTTTCGATCATTTCCACCTTTTCTTTTCTACCTGTGCATGACATTATTAAAGACATAATTGCCAGATGAATCATGTATTTCATAGCCTTAAAGATGGCATAAAATCTTGAATTGAATTTTAATTTTTTGTGGAGAGAGAAATTTCATGAGAATATTGTCAACTTGTGAATATCTTACTGTTTAGATTCAGTGGTAATTTGTATTTATGCCTTAATTTTATTTCAAAATAAGAACAAGAATTGTATTTAATATTTGATACGGAAACAACGGGTCTGCCAAGAAACTTTAAGGCACCCATTAGTGACACAGATAATTGGCCGAGATTGGTTCAGTTGGCGTGGCAGGTTCACGATGATTGGGGTAACCTAATTAGTCAT
Source organism: uncultured Flavobacteriales bacterium (assembly GCA_905480225.1). Lineage (GTDB taxonomy): Bacteria > Bacteroidota > Bacteroidia > Flavobacteriales_D > Parvicellaceae > UBA10066. The sequence goes on from CAJQPO010000021.1 coordinate 39,986, forward strand.
AAAGATTTTCTTATTTCACCTGATGGTTTTTCAATCCCTTATAAATCAGAAGAAATACACGGTATTTCTACTGAATTAGCGCAAGAAAAGGGTATTCCTTTGATAGAAGGACTTGAATTGTTTAAGCAGGCTTTAAATGATGCCAAGTTTATTGTTGGTCAGAACTTGCGTTTTGATATTAATGTAATGGGATGTGAGTTTTATCGCTTAGGCATAGATTCAAAGCTCAGTGCGCTTCCGGTTCTAGATACGTGTACAGAATCAAGTGCAGAATTATGTCAAATTCCAGGTGGTAGAGGAGGTAAATTTAAATTACCAAGTTTAACTGAGCTGCATGATTTTTTATTCCAAGAACCTTTTGGCGAAGCACATAATGCGACAGCAGATGTTGAGGCAACCTCGAGGTGTTTTCTTGAGTTAATTCGTAGAAATCACTTTTCGACCGAGGAATTAAATGCAGAGGCAACTTATCTTGGATTGTATCAGCAAAAGAACGTGGATGCTTTCCATCCAGTAGGGTTATCGCATTTAAATCTGAAAAAGGAAAGTGCTAAAATAAAAGCGAAAACAGATGATTCACAAATAGATGAGGTGATTTCATCTTCAGATACTGCACAAAATCTAGAGGAATTAAAAGATGTCAGCTATTCACATCTGCACAATCATACGCAGTTTTCGATACTACAATCAACCACGAAAGTAAAGACCTTAATCAGGAAGGCGGTAGAAAACAATATGCCTGCTGTTGCCCTTACGGATTCTGGAAATATGATGGCCGCATTTCATTTTGTAAGTGCGGCTGAAAAGCACAATGGTCCATTTGATAAAAAAATTCAAGCCATAAAAGAATCCCTTAAGCATTGTCAAGATACGGATGAAGAAATAGATTTAAACCTAGAAATTAATGCTCTTGATCGCAAAAGAATCAAGCCTATAATTGGCTGTGAGCTGAATGTGTGCAAAGATCGATTTGATCGAACGTATAAGGATAACGGTGGGCAAGTAGTTTTTTTAGCAAAAAACAAGAATGGTTATAGAAACCTGGCGAAATTGTCTTCACTCGGATATGTTGAAGGCTTTTACTATGTGCCGCGGGTTGACAAAACTATTCTTAAAGAATTAAAGAATGATTTAATTGTAACCACGGGTGGTCTGCGTGGGGAGATACCTGATTTAATATTGAATGTGGGTAAAGAACAGGCCGAAGTAGCATTTAAATGGTGGTTGGATGAGTTTGGTGAGGATTTTTATGTTGAGTTACTTAGGCACAATTTGGAAGAAGAAAAACGGGTAAACGAGGTGTTAATCCATTTTGCGGATAAATACAACGTGAAGTATTTCGCTTCTAATAATACCTTCTATCCTGAAAAGAAAGAAGCTTACGCCCATGATATATTACTTTGTGTAAAAGACGGGGAAAAGAAAGAGACACCTAAAGGCAAAGGCAGGGGGTTTCGGTATGGTTTTCCGAATGATCAGTTTTATTTTAAGTCTCAAGATGAGATGAAAAGCTTGTTTAAAGAATTGCCTGATGCTATTCGAAATATCGAAGAAATCATCGATAAATGTGAGCAATATAGCTTGGCAAGTGACGTGTTACTTCCAGAGTTTGACATACCCGAACAATTCCTTCATAAAGAGGATAAAGAAGACAACGGTAAACGTGGAGAAAATGCTTATTTACGGGATTTGACTTATAAAGGCGCTGCTCAGCGTTATGGTGACATTTCTCCTGAAATTACAGAACGACTTGATTTTGAGCTTTCAGTTATCGCAAATACCGGCTATCCAGGTTATTTTCTTATTGTACAAGATTTTATAGCTGAAGCCCGCAAAATGGGTGTTTCTGTTGGTCCTGGAAGAGGTTCTGCTGCTGGCTCTGCAGTTGCCTATTGTACAGGAATCACCAATATAGATCCTATTAAATACGATTTACTTTTTGAGCGATTTTTAAATCCAGACAGGGTTTCTATGCCGGATATCGACATTGATTTTGATGATGAGGGACGGGGCAAGGTAATTCAGTACGTAATTGATAAGTACGGTTCAAGTCAAGTTGCTCAAATCATTACGTATGGCACAATGGCTGCAAAGTCTAGCATTCGAGATACTGGAAGGGTACTTGATCTACCGTTGCCGGATACGGATAGACTAGCAAAGCTTGTTCCAGATATAAAATTGGGTAAACTTTTTGGTCTTGAAGAAGATAAACTGAAGGAAGAGCTCAATGCAGAGCAATTAATTAATGCGAATCAGCTAAAACAAATATCCACTGGGAGTGGATTAGAAGCGAATGTTGTAAATCAAGCCAGAGTTTTGGAAGGGTCCATTAGAAATGTTGGGATTCATGCGTGCGGGGTAATAATAACTCCCTCAGATATAAGGGAGTATGTTCCTGTAGCTATTTCAAAGGATGCTAACCTTTGGTGTACGCAGTTTGATAATAGCGTGGTAGAAAATGCTGGCCTCCTTAAAATGGATTTTTTAGGTTTAAAGACCTTGACACTAATCAAGGATACGCTAAAAATAATTAAAGCGAGAGATGGAAAGACCATTGATATTGAGGCCATACCACTTGATGACTCAAAAACATACGAATTGTTTCAAAGAGGAGAAACTGTTGGCATTTTTCAGTATGAATCTCCGGGAATGCAAAAGCATTTGAAATCACTCAAACCTACGGTTTTTGCCGATTTGATTGCGATGAATGCATTGTACCGACCAGGACCTTTGGAATACATCCCTTCCTTTATCAAAAGAAAGCACGGCCTCGAAGAAATTGTTTACGATATAGATGATTGTAAGGAGTATTTAGAAGAAACGTATGGTATTACGGTTTATCAAGAACAAGTAATGCTTTTATCGCAGTCGTTAGCGGGTTTTACTAAAGGTGAGGCTGATACACTTCGAAAGGCAATGGGTAAAAAGAAGTTTGATCTTTTGGCAAAGCTTAAACCTAAATTTTTAGATCAGGGCAACGAAAGGGGACACGACACGAAAGCTTTAGAGAAAATATGGACAGATTGGGAAGCTTTCGCTTCGTACGCATTTAATAAATCCCATTCTACTTGTTATGCTTGGATTGCTTACCAGACTGCTTACTTAAAAGCAAATTATCCTGCGGCGTATATGGCATCAGTACTTTCCAATAACATGAGCGATATTAAAACAGTGTCGGCATTTATGGAAGAATGCAAAAGAATGGGGTTAGCTGTACTGGGTCCAGATGTAAATGAATCGTACTATAAATTTGCTGTGAATAAAGATGGTGCTGTTCGCTTTGGGTTAGGAGCAATAAAGAATGTTGGTGAAAATGCGGTTAAAGCAATTACAGAAGAACGAAAGACAAATGGATTGTACCAATCTCTTTTTGATTTGGTTCAAAGGATCGATTTGAAAGCTGCCAATAAGAGAGCCTTTGAAGGCATTGCACTTGGCGGAGGATTTGATTCTTTTAATGCGTTTCATCGAGCACAATTCATGGTTCAAGATGATCAGGGAGTAAATTTTATTGAACGTGTAATGCGTTTCGGCGCTGCGGTTCAAAATAAAAAAGATGCTCCTCCAGATTTGTTTGGAGACAAAATAGAAGTCATGGTTGCAGAACCTACCCCGGTTCATGTAGATCCGTGGTCAGCTATGGAGAAATTATCCAGAGAAAAAGAAGTAATTGGGATTTATATATCCGGACACCCATTGGATGATTTTGAATTAGAATTAACCAATTTGTGCAGAGGCACTTTGATGCATTTAAACAGTGATTTGCAAAAAATTGCTAATCAAGAGATGCTAATTGCTGGAATTGTTGTTGGCTCTGAGCATAGAATGACAAAAAAAGGAAAACCGTTTGGGACACTAGAAATGGAGGATAAAACAGACAGTTACAAATTTTTCTTGTGGGGTGAAGATTATTTGAAATTGAAGCATTTCCTTGTTGATGGAAGTCTTTTAATGATTAAAGGTAAAGTCCAAAAAAGAAATTGGGCAAAGGACGAAAAAGACCTAGAATTCAAAATTAATGGTTTGGAGTTATTGTCTGAGGCAAGACAAAAGATGACCAAGACATTCAATGTTAGACTGGATTCGAATGAAGTAAGTACGGATTTTGTAGAGAAGTTTCATCAAATCATAGAGGAGCATCCGGGTTCTTGCGCACTTCGCCTCATTTTAGTTGATAATTTAGATAAAATCCAAGTCAAGGTACCGTCAAGAAAGGGTGGGATAGAGATCTCTAATGAATTCTTAAAAAAGATGAATGAATTGGGTGATTTGCATTATTTTTTGAATGATAGGATGACAAGGTGACATGCAATTTTATACGGTACTTTTTTTGATAGTGTAGGTTGTATAAAGTAAATTAGTGTTTGGAAAATAAAAAAACATAAAAAATGGCAGTAGAATTCACAGAAGACAACTTTGAGGAGTTGGCATTAAAATCAGATAAACCTGTTTTAGTAGATTTTTGGGCAGAGTGGTGTGGACCATGTAGGATGGTTGGTCCTTTAGTAGATGAAATTCATTCTGAATACGATGGTAAAGCGGTTATCGGTAAGGTAAACGTTGATAATAACCAAGCTATTGCCATGAAATATGGTGTTCGTAGTATTCCAACAATTATCTTCATGAAAAATGGAGAAGTTGTAGATAAATCTGTTGGTGCAGTTCCAAAGCAAACACTAATTGATAAGCTAGAGGCTGCTATGTAACCGTGATTTTTTAAAAGGTACGTAAACCCTGTTCCCAAAGGAATAGGGTTTTTTTTATTAGAACAATCTGGGTTCTAAAGAAAAGATTCTGATTGAATATAAGGTGATTTGAAGGAGAAAGAATATATTTGTCTAATCGTTCAAGATGGCGAATGAAATTATCTTAAATAGCAAGCAGTTTGAATTGACAATCAATCGCCTTTGCTATCAACTCATAGAGAATCACAGTGATTTTTCGAAATCTGCCATTATAGGTCTTCAACCAAGGGGTATCTACCTAGCCAATAGATTGCAGTCTGTTATCCAAGCAAGAACTGGAATTACTGTGCAAACAGGTGGATTAGACATCACATTTTTTAGGGATGATTTTCGAAGAACAGATCGACCTTTGATTCCAAGTGCTACCAATATGGATTTTACTGTTGAGGGTAAAAAGGTAGTCTTGGTAGATGACGTATTGTATACCGGTAGAACGGTAAGAGCTGGACTGGATGCGACCATGACTTTTGGTAGGCCAAGTGGAATTGAATTAATGGCCTTAATTGATAGGAGATTTAGCCGTAATTTACCGATAGAACCCAATTACGTTGGTAAATCAGTTGATACAATAGAAGCCGAAAGGGTTACGGTTAGCTGGAATGAGATAGATGGTAAAGACGAGGTGACATTACATACGACAAATGAATAAAGGACTTAGTGCGGATCATTTATTGGGAATAAAACACATCTCTAAAGAGGATATAGAGGTGATTTTTCAAACTGCTGATTCGTTTAAAGGCGTTATAAACAGACCGATAAAAAAAGTTCCTGCACTTAGAGATGTCACTATTGCTAATTTATTTTTTGAGAACTCTACAAGAACAAAGCTGTCTTTCGAATTAGCTGAAAAAAGACTATCCGCAGACATTATCAATTTTTCGGCAAGCGCATCCTCTGTTTCTAAGGGGGAAACATTGGTGGATACCGTAAACAACATTCTTTCCATGAAGGTAGATATGGTTGTAATGCGCCATCCGACGCCAGGTGCTGCCATGTTTTTAGCGAACAATGTGAATGCCAAAATTATTAATGCGGGAGATGGTACACATGAACATCCTACTCAGGCGCTACTGGACACATACTCAATAAGAGAGCGCTTAGGTGAAGTAGCTGGTAAAAAAGTAGTAATTGTCGGTGACATTAAACATTCTAGAGTTGCGCTGTCTAATATTTTTGCACTGCAGAAATTAGGCGCAGAAGTAATGGTTTGTGGGCCAACAACATTGATTCCGAAGCACATTGCACAACTGGGAGTTCGTGTTGAACATAATTTAAAGAAAGCTTTGGCTTGGTGTGATGTAGCGAATATGCTAAGGATTCAATTTGAAAGACAAGAGATTAACTATTTTCCTTCAATAAGAGAATATGCCATGCAGTATGGATTAACTAGACAAATCTTGAATAGTCTCGATAAGGAAATAGTCATTATGCACCCGGGTCCGATCAACCGAGGTGTGGAGATTACATCAGAAATTGCTGACTCAGACCAGGCAATAATTTTAGACCAAGTAGAGAATGGAGTTGCGATTAGAATGGCAGTGATTTATCTGTTAGCCGCAAAAATTGATAGAGTATAAAAATATTGCTAAATTTGAGCTGTGCTGTTTGAATTAAGATAAAAAGACCAGAAAATGAACTTTGTAGTTGAGAAGAAAGAGAAGCATTCATTAATTACTTCTAAGGTGGAGAAATTAAACAATATTGTTGCACCTGAATTGAAAAGTGAAGTAGTTATGTTGGATAAGAATGGAGAAGCTTCAATGATTATTGATTTGTCAGAAACGAGATATTGTGATTCATCTGGTTTGAGTGCATTATTGGTTGCTAATAGATTGACAAAAGCAGCTGGTGGAACTTTAGTAATAGCAGGTTTGCAATCATCTGTAGAGAAGTTGATTCAGATTTCACAATTGCATACTGTTTTAAATATAACCCCTACTGTAAACGAAGCAGTTGATCTATTATCGGTTAATCAGGTAGAGAACGACATGAACGATGAAGATTGATTGTTAAAAACTTATTTATGAAAAAACATTTACTTTTTACTTTAGCTATCCTTACTTTAAGCATTAATGTGAATGCGCAGTCGTGTTCGCCGGATCCGTTTTATATGGACAGTGTTTATGGGGCCTGGCCAGACACGATTACCAATTTTCCAGCAGGACAAGAAGGAGTATTCTACAGCCAAGTCTTGGATTTTAAATTACCCACTGATGCTGGTGATATAGATCCAACTTATCCTGGAGTGCCCATAGACTCGGCAGTTTTAACAGATGTAACTGGACTTCCTCCAGGGTTATCTTATGTCTGTAATAATTCGAGTTGTACTTGGATGGGAGGAGATCAAGGATGCGCATCCATTTATGGAACTCCAACTACTCCGGGAACGTATGACGTGGTAATTGAATTGGACGGATGGGTGACCGTAATCTTTGTTGGAGCAGTTTCACAACCTTCTGTTTTTACGGGATATGTGATTGAAGTGACACCGGCTCTTGATGTATTAGTTTACCAAAAGAATAAGTTTTCTTCAAAGCAAAATTCACCTAATCCATTTTCTGAAGAAACGAGGATTCATTTTACTACTGGGCAAAATGCAAACGTTGATTTAAGAGTGATGGATATTCTGGGTAATATTGTGCACAAACAAACGGTTCAGGCTAGTGCTGGTGAAAACTCGATTCGGTTTAGAAACAATGCATTATCAGATGGGATTTATGTCTATACGCTCTCTAATGGAGAACGGTCCATCACTAATAAAATGACAGTCAGAAGATAATTGAGCAGTATTGCTTTTTAAGCCCTGCATTATTGTGCAGGGTTTTTTTTTACACGAAAAGTCGATATTCGGTATAGATGCGATTTGAAATTACAATTCTAGGTTGTGGCAGTGCTGTGCCGACCTTATCAAGGTCGGCAAGTTCCCAGTATGTTAATGTCTTGGAAAGGCACTTATTACTGGATTGTGGTGAAGGAACGCAGGTCCAGTTGCGCAAGTTTAAAACTAAATTTCAAAAAATTGACCACGTTTTTATAAGTCATTTGCATGGCGATCATTTCCTAGGATTAATCGGACTCTTGTCATCTTTTCACTTATTAGGCAGAACACGACCTTTGCACATATATGCGCCGTCATCTTTGAGAGAGATAATTGACGTGACTATGAAAGCTTCTCATACTTATCTCAACTACAGATGGGTTCTTCGTGAACTGAATTTTTATAAAAAAGAAGTTGTTTTTGAAGACAAACTCATCCAGGTAGAGAGTTTTCCTTTAAAACACAGAATAGATTGTTGCGGATTTCTAATTAAAGAAAAAGAGAGAGAATTGAATGTGCTAAAAGACAAGATTAATGAGTTTTCAATTCCACTAGATCAAATTCCAGCAATAAAAAAAGGCAAAGACCTTATTCGACAAGATGGTACGATTATTAAAAATAAAATTCTAACCCGAGAGCCATTACCTGCAAGAGCTTATGCCTATTGTTCGGATACGGCTTATAGTGATAAAGTAATTGAAGCCGTGCGCGAAGTCGATGTGTTGTATCATGAAGCCACGTTTACAGAAGAAAAAAGGGCAAGAGCAAAAGAAACATTTCACTCAACGGCTTTGCAGGCGGCAACGGTTGCATCTCATTCAAAAGTAGGTAAATTAATAGTCGGGCATTATTCTGCTAGGTATAAGGAGTTAGACGATTTTGAAAAAGAAATTTCGCCTGTTTTTAGTAATTATGAGCTCGCTTACGATGGCATGGTAATTACACTTTGATTAAGGTTAGAATTTCATTCTTGCCGTTGGTACAATATCTAGATCTGAAAAATCGTTTCCGACAAATTTATAATGAGCGACCATAGCAATCATTGCTGCATTGTCCGTGCAATATTCAAAGTCAGGAAGAAAATAATTCCATTTTTCAGTAATGCTTGTTTCTTTAAGTCTTAAACGGAGAGCGGAATTTGCAGAAACACCACCAGCAATTGCAATAGAAGAAATATGATATTGCTTAGCAGCTTTTGTCAACTTGCTGAAAAGTACCGTGACCAGGTGTTTTTGCCATGAAGCACAAATGTCTGCGAGATTTTCTGAAATAAAATTAGAATTCTCTTGACAACCTTTTTGAATAAAGTATAAAAATTGTGTTTTTAAACCGGAGAAACTATAATTTAAACCTTTTACAGAAGGTTCAGAAAATTCAAATCGATCTGGATTTCCAGCGACTGCTAATTGGTCAATGATAGGCCCACCTGGGTACTGAAGTCCAAGTACTTTAGCCGATTTGTCAAAAGCTTCTCCTACAGCATCATCCAATGTTTCACCGATCACCTCCATTTTTAGATGGTCCTTAACTAAAACGAGCTGTGTATGACCTCCTGAAACAGTGAGGCAAATGAATGGGAAGTCGGGAGCAACCTTGTCTATAGATGGTTTTTTAATAAAATGAGCCAAAACATGTGCCATCATGTGATTCACCTCAATTAAGGGAATTCTAAGCGACATGGCCAAACTTTTCGAAAATGAAGTGCCAACAAGCAAGGAACCAAGTAATCCAGGACCACGGGTGAATCCAATTGCACTTAATTCATTTTTAGAAATACCTGCAGCTTTCAAAGCTTCAGCAACAACTGGTAAAATATTTTTCTGATGTGCCCTGGAGGCAAGCTCAGGTACAACGCCACCATATTGCTCATGAATTATTTGACTGGCAATAATATTGGATAATACTTCTCCGTTTTTAATGATGGAGGCAGAGGTATCGTCACAAGACGATTCAATACCGAGAATGATTATATCTTTGTTGGGATTTACCATTATAAATAAGTGGCCAAAGTTATCAAAAAACGCTGGAAAATACTCCGACTTTGCATTAGTCTTCTTTTTGAGTTAGGGATTCTATTAGCTTTCATTTTTGCCTTTGGTATTCGTACGAGTTATGTCCAAACAAAAATGGCTCAAGGCATTGCATCCTATCTTTCAAAGGAACTAAATGCGCAAATTTCCATACAACATGTCGAAATAGATAACATCCATCAATTTTTGCTGAAAGAGATTTATGTCGAAGATAAAAAAGGTGATACGTTACTTTTTGTGAAACGATTGCAATTAGATTTGAATGATTTTGATTTAGAAAAAAGAGTAATTGAAATTGGGGAAATTGAAATCGAAAACGCTTTGTTTACGATGATTAAATATCCAGGAGATGAACAGTTTAGCTATGCGTTTCTTGAAGACTATTTCGGGTCTAAGAAATCGGAAAAATCGTTACCCTATCAGTTAAATATTGAAGGGGTAGAAATCACAAATTCATCTTTTAGATTAACGGACTTCAATAAAAATGAAAAGGCATTGGGGGTTGATTATTCGCATTTAAATTTAACACAAATTGAGGCTTCAATAAAAAACTTTAGTAACCGAGATAATCTATCTGCTCAGATTGATCAATTAGCTTTTTATGAACACTCAGGATTTAAGATAGAGCAAATGCAAGCTCTCGTAGCGTACTCGAATAGTCAGGTTTTACTTCAAAATTTGGATTTAATTTCGAATGCTTCAGAAATTAATGCCAATCAACTCTCTTTAAGCTATTCGGATCCAAAACAATTTAAAAATTTCTTAGAGCGTGTTAAACTATCTGCAGATTTTGAAAAAAGTATCATTAACACAAAAGATTTAGCGTATTTCGCTTCATTTTTTGAGGGCATTCAAGAACCACTGGATTTTCAAGGTAAAGTGGCAGGTACTATTAGTGATTTGACTGTAAATGAGCTAAAACTGGGTTTTGGCCAGTCATCCACAATTACCGGTAGTTTGGCTGTAAAAGGTTTGCCAGATTTTAACGAGGCTTATTTAGAGGCTGAATTGGATGGGATTAACTTGACTATTAATGACATTCAAAAATTAAAAAGTATTCCATTTAAAGATAATAACCCTGTTGATGTCCCGTCTCAATTATCCAAGTTACAATATGTAAATGGTAAAGCTTCTTTTACGGGAACTCTTCAAGAATTTAATTTAACAAGCAGCTTCACCTCAGGGGTGGGTAAATTACAAACAAATCTTGAAGTGAATTATGATTCCATTACAAAAGGGTTTAATTATTTCGGGGAAATAGAATCCGACAAATTTGATGTTGGCTTAGTGGCTGGAGTCCAGGATTTAGGCAAAGTTTCTACCCGTTTAGCATTCAATTCAAATACGAATGAGCCATTTAGTTTCAATTCTTTTGCTTCCGATTTTACTGCAAATTTTCGTGAGTTCGAATTTATGGGGTATTTGTATACGAATATTGAGATGCGTGGTGCACTTACTTCAGAAAGTTTTGATGGAACATTATCCGTGGAAGATGAGAACATTGATTTACTCTTTGATGGAATGGTAGACTTCGGATCTGTTTTGCCAAGGTATAATTTTACAGCAACGATTCGGAAAGCGCATCTTTTTGATTTAAACATCGAAAAATCAGATAAGTCCCAAATAATATGTTCTACAATAGAAGTGGATGGTATAGGATCGAATGCTGATAATTTCAACGGTTCTATAGTAGCGAAAGACCTCTCTTATTATTTACGTGGGAAAGATTACTTTTTTGACTCCATTAATTTAGTTTCTACTTTGGATTCTGGAAGTCATGCATTGTCAATTTACAGTAATTTTATAGATCTTTTTATCGATGGAAGTTTTAGTATTCAGGAACTACCAGCTGCCTTTTATTCTCTTGCCCAATCTATTTTGCCTTCCATTTTTGAATCGAAAGATGCTATTCTATTGAATAAGGAAGATTTTTCATTTTTTGTTGATGTTAAGGACCTTACCATTCTTACAGAATTGTTTGTTAAGGATTTGGAAGTGGCTCCAAATACACAACTTAATGGAAGCTATCAAACAGGAATGCAGGATTTGAATCTGTTTTTTAATTCAAAGTGGTTAAAATACAAAGACTACCAATTGATTAATACGCACATGGAAATTGATAAGTTTTCAAGCATGTATGAGTTCACTATTAAATCGGATAGATTGTACATCAATGACAGTGTCTATTTGGATGATTTTCGGTTGGTAACAGGCTTGTTTGCTGATAATATCGATGCCAATTTGTCTTGGCAGAACGCAGACAGTTCTAGTTCGGGAAATGTTGATATGGATGGATATTGGATGGCTCGAGATCAATTTCATTTAAGTATGGAGCCGTCCATTATTTATGTAGGCGATGAGCTTTGGAATATCAATGAAGATGCAGAAATTATTATTGACTCGACAGCCATCCTCCTTTCAAATATTAGAGCAATTAATGGCGATCAGATAATTGATGTTAATGGAGTAATCTCGGAGGATCCAACAAAAAGACTAGAATATGTTTTTAGCCAATTTGAATTGTCAAATCTCAATGCGCTTTTAACGGGTAATACGGTGCTTTTAGATGGGCAAATATCGGCTAATGGAAATTTAAGAGACTTTTATGGACATCCTGTTTTTCAATTAGAATATGACATCAATGAATGTAATCTAAATGGAAAACTATTGGGTGATGTTTGGGGAACAGTTAAACCTTACTGGCAAAATGTTTCCAGTAAAAATATGTTGGATCAGTCTGTTGCACAAGAAAAAATAATAGGATTGGACATCATGGGTAATGTCGTTAAAGAAGGAAATTACCAGTTTGATTATCTTGGAAAGTACTTTTTAGATCAGCGTTCATCTCCACTTGATTTTGTATTTAATTTGAATGATATGAATTTAGACGTTGCTAATGGTTTTATTCCGAATGGTGTTTCCGATATAAAGGGAAGAATGGATGGGAGTATTCGCATGACTGGAAGTTCAGATAGTGTTTTGTTTGATGGGTTTGTTGAGCTTAAGGATGCTGGAGCGCATATCGATTTACTCAACACAGATTATACGCTTACAGGTAAAGTTAGTATTGAAAATGACGGGTTTTACATGTCTGGAATTTCAGTCAAAGATAAATTTGGAAAAACAGCAACGTTATGGGATGGTTCGTTTTATCATATAAATTTTAAAGAATATTCTTACAACTTCCAAATGGGTGTTACAGAACCGTTTTTGGTAATGAATACTACTAAACAGATGAGCTCTTTGTACTATGGAGATGCATTTATTACAGGGGATGTTGCCATTTCATACGATAAGTACAATGAATTGGAAATTCAAGTTGCAGCAAGATCAGAGAAGGGTACGAATGTGGTATTGCCATTAGATGGTGCAGATGAGGTGGAATTGCCCAATTTCATCAGCTTTAAAGATAGAAGCAATCCAAACAAAATAGAAGACAATGAATTAGATCTCAGTGGTATTAAAATGAATTTTGACATGGAATTAACACCTGAGGCACAGATCAGTATAGTATTTGATGAAGTTGTTGGTGATGTGATGTCGGGCAATGGTTCTGGCAATATAAATATGGAGATTGATGAATTTGAGCAGTTTGGTATGTATGGTTTCTATGAAGTGAATGAGGGCAATTATTTATTTACGATGTTCGATTTTATTAAGAAGCCATTTTCGGTAAGAAAAGGAGGGTCAATTAGTTGGTATGGAGACCCTTATAACGCGGATATTAATTTAGCTGCTGCCTATGAGACAAAAGCATCTTTGTATGATATTATGCCTGTTAATGAGCGAGAACAGTACAAAACCAATACGGAAGTCAACTGCCTAATAAAATTGACGGATAACCTATTTAATCCGGATTTGAAGTTTGAAATTGAATTACCTCGTTCAGACGATAATGCTAGAGCGGTTCTAAGGAATGTAATTAGCTCCGATGAAGAATTGAATAAGCAAGTTTTTTCCTTGATGGTATTAAATAAATTCTTACCTCGAACAAATGCAATATCAAGTGCAAGCAGCAGTGCGTTAAATGCGGGCGTAGGTGCCACCACATCCGATTTGTTAAGTAGCCAGATTGGCAACTGGTTGAATGGATTGTCAGATGATATTGAGATTGGTGTCAATGCCAAATTTGGTGACAAGGTTGGTGAAGATGAGGTAGCAGTTGCTATGTCTAAAGCCTTTTTAAATGATCGATTAGAAATATCTGGAAACTTTGGTGTTGTAAAAGGTGAAAATGCGGATAACCAAGAAAGTAGATTGGTGGGCGATGTAAATGTCGAGTATAAATTAAATGACAATGGGAATTTGCGGGTAAGGGCTTTCAATGCAGCCAATAAGTACGATTTTATAAATAATACGCAAAGTTCTACTCAAGGTGTAGGCATTTATTACAAAGAGAATTTTGAAAATTGGTGGGAATTAAAACAGAAGTTAGGCAACTTATTTCGGCCAGAAAGTTCGGACGTGTTACACTATAAGGGAGTGGGTAGAAGACGGGATTCAGATTACATAGAAGGGTCACCTTTTTAGTTGACAAGATTTCCATTTAAAATGGTCGTTTCAATAACGTTTTGGCCAAAAGAATAGGGTAAAAAAGCATACGATGGAATCTCTTTGGTAATAAATACGTTGGCTTTTTTTCCAATTGCAATTGAACCCATTTCTTCACTCAATCCCATGGCATAAGCGGTGTTAATTGTGGCTGCATTAATTGCTTGCTCTGGCGAAAGCCCCATTTTAATGCAACCTAAAGAAACTACGAAATTCATATTTCCTGAAGGGGTAGAGCCCGGATTGTAATCTGAAGCAAGCGCCAATGGAAGTCCTGCCCCAATAATATCTTTTCCAGGTGCATAGGGTATTCCTAAGAAAAAAGAGCAAGAAGGAAGCGCTGTTGGCATCGTTTCCGTACCTTTTAACGTGGCTATGTCCTCAGGCCTCATAACCTCTAGGTGATCAACGGAGAGCGCGTTATGCTCAACACCAACTTGAACTCCACCTATGGCATTGAATTGGTTCACATGAATTTTTGGAATTAAACCAATTTTTTTTCCTTCGCTTAAAATCAAGGCAGTTTCACTGGGAGTGTAGTAGTTCTTTTCACAAAAAACATCAATGTAATCAGCCAAGTTTTCTTTCTGAATAATAGGTAACATTTCATTAATAACCAGATCGATATATCCTTTTCGATTCTCTTTGAATTCATTCGGTATGGCATGAGCACCCAGAAACGTAGCTTTAATGGTTACTGGAGAATTGTTTTTTAGTTTTTTAATTACTCGAAGCATTTTTAGCTCTGCAGATACAGAAAGGCCATATCCACTTTTAATTTCAATAGCTCCCGTTCCTAATGCCATCACTTCTTTTAATCGAATTTGTGCGCATTCATAAAGAGATTCTTCGTCCATCTGCTCAAGTTTTTCGGCAGAATTTAATATTCCGCCTCCTTTTAGCGCAATTTCCTCATAGGTTAAGCCATTAATTCTGTCTACAAATTCTCCCTCTCGACTTGATGCAAATACGAGGTGACTGTGAGAGTCGCACCAGGATGGGAAAACCATTTTACCAGTAGCATCGATTACATCAGAATCTGACCAGCTCGTGCTATTAGGTGCATCTTCCATTTTTCCAAAGGATGTGATTGTTCCATTTCTAATTTCCAAGTAGGCATTTTGAACCGTATTTAGTTGGTTCATTTCTGTACCATTTCGCTTAGAAACGGGGTTGAATTCTACTTGAACCAGTTCTTTGATATTTGTAATTAATAGATTCATAATTAAAAAGGTCTAAATGACTTTGTGAGGCTCGAAGGTAGAGTATTAATGAAAAATTTACAACGGTAATGATAGTTAGAAGGAGTGTCGTAGTAATATTAATTGTTGAATCTGAATTGTTTTATAATTGAAATATTTCAGTTTGGGTATCTTTAAACCTACAGATGCCCAATAAGGATTGAACGAATCAAAGATATGCGTGTACATAAACTTGAAAACAAATTAATAATGAGATTGAAGTGGTATTTAATGGTCGTATTTTTAATACTAGGCTCGGTCTTTCAGCCTTTTGCTCAGACCGAAAAAGATCTTCGTAAAAAATCGAAGTTATTTCAAGCTCCTGAATCCAATAAATCAAGTTTAAATAGTCTAAATGATTCATATAGTCAGGAATCACAGCGTATAAGAGCGAAAGCTTTTCAGAGAGAGTTCACTCAAGCTCGTGAATCTGGAATGGATATTGAAACCAAATTGATTTCCAAGTCTGGACAAGAGAAAATGAACAGAATTCTGGTTAAAATGGCAAAGGAAGTTTCATGGTCAGAGGAATACCATTATGCGAATTTTGTGAACAGTAATTATGCGACTACTGAAATTGCGGAACTAGACAAAGCGTACCAATTAGCCGAAGATAAATCGGTTTATTATGCCGATTATATCGCACACTTTGAATTGGTCGGGAATGAAGCCAAGAAATCAGAATTCTGCGATTTGTTGAAGAAATCAGGGATTGTTTCGGAAGGAGTTTTAGCATATAACTACAATGTGCTCATGTCTATTGAAGAGAACGGAATATTGTTCGTTAATGGTTCGGACGATACATATCCGATTTGGATTCACCAGCGGCATAAAATAAGAACAGATGTAACGATTTTAAATACGGATTTACTCGGTGACGATACGTATCGAATTAAAAAAATGCGTGAGCTCGGTATCACAGAGAAATTAAATTACAATGCAGATCGAAAAGCTTACATGAAGTCCATTGCTAAAAATAATCCGCAAAAACCCATTTATTTTGGATTAACAGTAAGTCCCGTTCTAATCAAAGAATTAAAAGGGGAATTGTATTTAACAGGACTTGCACTTAAATACAGTCGAAATGCAATGGAGAACATACCTATTCTTCAAGGCAATTGGGAGAATAAATTTAACACGCTGTCCTTAAATAAGGAACATACGAATTCTACGGTTCGAAAAATGAACATGAATTACATGCTCCCTTTGCTTTTACTCTCAGAAATTTACAAGGTACAAGGAAACAGCAGCGAGGCTGTTTTGTGCAATAACTTGGCGAGAAACCTGGCAAAAGAGGGAGGGAAAGAAAAAGTAATTAAGCAATATTTAGATAAGCGGGAGTAGCTGAACTATCCCTGAATGAGTACTACGCGAGCAAACTATATAGAATTAGATGACGAGCTTTTAATGGTGAAAGTAGCGGATGGAGATAGTGCGGCCTTTAGTGAGATCTATGACCGGTATTCTACGCTCTTAATCAATTATTTTTATCGGATGCTTTGGAGAGATAGAGAAAGAGCAGAAGATTTTATGCAGGAACTATTCACCAAATTGATACATAAGCCGCACCTCTACAATCCAGATAGGAGATTTAAAACTTGGATGTATAGCATTGCGAATAATATGTGTAAAAACGAATATCGGCGAATGGAGGTGCGAAAAAATACAAGTAGTGGATTAGCAGACCGAGAAGACATAATTGATAGGGGAGTTTTATCGGATAAGCTTACTGATATGGAATTATTTAAGGAGAAATTGGACAATGAGTTAATGGAGTTGAGTGAAAATCATAAAATTGTTTTCGAATTGAGATACAAAGAAGAACTAAGTATCAAAGAAATTGCAGAAATTCTCGAGTGTTCTGAGGGAACGGTTAAATCCAGGTTGTTCTATACGATTAAAAATTTGTCAGGAAAGCTCCAGGCTTACAATCCAAAGTTGATTTCATTGGGGTTTTTAGCCTTTTCGGAAATAATCTTTAAAACATTAAACTTTTAATATGAATCAAGATTCTAAATATCTACCTGAAGACATAGAGTTTATTTTGTTGAATTGTGATTATAAAGATCTCGACAC
>CAJQPO010000022.1 GCA_905480225.1 uncultured Flavobacteriales bacterium
TATGGTCAGTGCAGACGTGTTGATAATCAGCCAGATATGCATTCTTTTAGCTTTAATGCAACTCATTTCCTACTTTTGATTGAGGCAAATATACTGATAGCGAACAAATGCTGAGTCAAAGTACAATTAAGAAAATCAGAAGTCTGCATAAAAAGAAGTTTCGCAAGGACTTCGGCGAGTTTATCGTGGAAGGCTCTAAAGCAGTTAACGAATTATTGAATTCGGATTATGAAGTTATTTCGCATTATGCTACAGAAAGTGTTCCCGGTGTGATTCTGATTACTGAAAATGAGTTGAAAAAAATTTCTGCGCTTCAAGCACCTAATAAAACACTTGCTGTTGCAAAAATACCCTCTTCTAATCTAGATACTGGCAAATCTTCATTGATTCTCGATGGTATCCGAGATCCTGGAAATTTAGGAACGATTATTCGATTGGCTGATTGGTATGGCATTGAACAAGTTGTTTGTTCTACGGATGCTGCGGAATGCTTTAATCCTAAAGTAGTGCAAGCATCAATGGGAAGCCTATTTCGAATAAAGGTAGTATATACCGATTTGAAAGCATACCTATCTTCATCGAGATTAAAGACTTATGCTGCGGTGATGGATGGAGACGAATCCACTGCTCCAAGGCATCATTTTAATTTAATTTTGGGTAGTGAATCGCACGGTATTCGTGATGGTCTTGACTTGATGGCAGATCATCGAGTTACTATTGGAAAAAAGGGGGTTGCAGAGTCATTAAATGTTGGCGTCGCAGCGGGAATTTTATTAGACCGTTTATCTGTGGACTCCTGAATATTTTATAAATATACCCTTGTGTAAATTGAATTGTTTAATTATTGACCGCACTTAAAGCGGTTATGCAATTTTTACCATCAACGGCAGCTGAAATAATACCTCCAGCGTAACCCGCGCCTTCAGCACAAGGGTACAAACCACTAATCGTAATGTGTTGCATGGTTGTTTTGTCTCTAGGTATGCGCACTGGAGAGGAAGTTCTTGATTCTGGGGCATGCAATACTGCTTCATTGGTGAGGTAGCCCTTCATGCTTGATCCAAAATCTAAGATTGCTTTTCGTAAGCTTTCCGAAATGAAATCAGGCAACACGGAATTTAAATTTACTGATTTTTTACCTGGAATATAGGAAGATTCTGGAAGGGTAGAGGATGGAATGTTTTTAGTAAAATCAACCATTCTTTGTGCAGGTACCACCTGCGATTCTCCCCCTGCTTTCCAACAAGCATATTCGATTGATCTTTGAAATTCCATTCCAGCCAATGGCCCGAACTTGTGGAATTCAGGTATGTCCGTATATCTGACTTCCGTTACTAAACCAGAATTTGCCCATGGATTATTGCGTTTACTGGGAGACCATCCGTTGGTCACTACTTCTTCTTGGCTGGTAGCGCATGGAGCAATAATTCCACCAGGACACATGCAAAAAGAATATACCCCTCGACCATTTATCTGTGACACCAGTCTGTAAGATGAAGGAGGTAGAAATTCACCACGACTCGCTGTTTTGTATTGTATTTTATCAATTAGCTTTTGCTGGTGTTCAATTCTAACGCCAATTGCAAAAGGTTTGAATTCAAGACCTACTTTTCGTTCGTGTAATAATTCAAATACATCTCTTGCCGAATGTCCAGTTGCTAGAATGAGGTGAGTAGTCTCTATTTTTTGTTTACGGTTGATTTCAAATCCTTTAATCGCATTATTCTGGATGAATACATCCGTTAGTTTAGCATTGAATTGTATACTGCCACCTCCATCAATTATTGCATTTCTAATGTTTTCAATAATTTGAGGGAGTTTATTGGTACCGATGTGTGGATGTGCATCAAATAAAATGTTCTCGGGAGCACCAAAATGAACGAGCTTTTGCAATACTTCGCGCACATCGCCTCTTTTCTTACTCCTTGTATAAAGCTTGCCATCAGAATAGGTTCCTGCGCCTCCTTCGCCGAAACAGTAATTAGACTCGGGATTAACGATGTGCTCCTTATTGATTTTTGCGAGATCTCTCCTGCGCGACTTAACATCTTTACCTCTTTCGTAGATAATGGGTGAGAAACCATTTTCAATCGCTTTAAGACCAGCAAATAATCCTGCGGGTCCGGCACCGATAATGTGTATTTTTTTATTGGTCTGTATGGTTTGGTCAAGTACAACCGAGGCAGAGATTTTTATTTTAACTGCTTTGTCGTATTCGATCCGAAGCAATATCCTAATGTTCTTTTTCCGCGCATCTATGGATCTTTTTAAAATAATAAAGTGCTCCTTGGATGGCAATTGTAATTCGGAAACAATAAAGTCGTTCAGGGCCTCTGAGTATCCATTTTCTGGTGTTGTGAATAGCTCAATAATGTCCGCCATAATTTATTTTGCTTAACGCGTTAGTTACCCTTCGAAGGTAATAGAGAATAGCCACATTTGATTTCGTAAACTATCAATTGGTCGACTCCATTGATTGTTTTCCTGAATCAGTGCATTCGGAAAACCCATGGAATATTTAAGTTCAAGTCCAAATTTGAAATATTGAAGAAAGAAATCAGTGCCAACACCAAGTTCGAAGGAATAGTCTGGTTTCTTGATTTTCAAAATCGCATCTTCCGTAACATCTTGTTGAGAAGCCATATCTAAGCTGTATTTCCCGCCAACGATGAAAGAAGCAGCAAAATTATGAGCTCGGTATGTCCTGAATTTAAAATTAAAAGGAAAATCCAGAAAGGTAGATTCAACCCGCTGTTGTTGCGTAAAGATAGTATCAACAATGTTGGGCATTTTGTAGGAATAATCTACCATTCTTTCCTGAAAGGATAAGGAAGGTATGAATCGCAATTTTAAACTGTTTGTAATGTTTAAAGAAGAGACTATTCCTAGATTAAAACCAGACTGTGGGTCTACTGAAACACCAATTAACGAATCTCCGTCGAGGTTGTAATTGTTGTTGTTAGTTACCATGTAAAAATTGGATTTGTTAAATCCGAGTGCAAATCCAAAATGAAACAGGCGTTCGTCAAAATCGGCCAGGTTTTCCACACCGGTTCTATTTTGCCCCAAAATCACTGCAGAGCAAAGAACAATGCCGAATAATGCAAACAGTCTTTTCATCTATAGATTAAAGGTAAAAAACGCATAGATATGAATTTTATTTTTGACCGATGTAGATTGATGCTACTCCGCCTGAAACTTTTTTCTGTTCACAACGAAGATACCCGACCTTTTTTAAAATACCAATAAAGTCTTCTCCTTCTGGAAAAGCCGCAATGGATTCTGGAAGGTACGTATAGGCGCGAGGGTCTTTAGAAACTGTTTTGCCAATAAGCGGTAATAACCGGTTGTTGTAAAAACTGAAAAATTGTTTTGCAGGGAAATTTTTCGGCTTCGAAAATTCTAAAATTACCAATACACCATTTGGTTTCAAAACTCTCAACATTTCAGTTAGTCCATTTTCAAGATGCTCGTAGTTTCTAACACCAAAGCCAACAGTTAATGCGTCAAAGGTATTGTCTTCGAATGGTAGGTTTTCAGAATCTCCATACTGAAGTGTGATTTTATCATCGATTTTTTTCTTAGTTAATTTCAACCGGCCCTGAGAGAGCATGCCTTCTGAAATGTCTATGCCAGTAATGTGGTCTGGATTTAATTTGAGGGCAGCAATAGCAAAATCTGCTGTTCCAGTAGCCAGGTCGAGTATTTTTTTCGGACCGTGTGGCTCAAGCATTTTAATGGCTTTCTTCCTCCATCTTTTTTCAATGCCAGCCGACAAGAAATGGTTTAGGAAATCATATTTGCCTGAAATGTTATCAAACATTTCCGCCACTTGTTCTTTTTTTGATGAGTTCTTGTCTTCGTAAGGCGTTATTTTTGTTCCCATATTAGGCAGGTGTTATATCAGCTGTTTATTTATTTTGTACATCATCCAACCATGGTATGTCCACTTGGATATTTATAATTTCTACTGAGTAATTTCTTACCAAACAAATAGGCAATGGTTAATGTTCCAACTCTTCCAACAAACATGGAAATTACAATGATGTATTTGCCAGCTTCTGACAAATCCGCGGTGATTCCGGTACTGAGACCAACCGTGCCGAATGCAGAAACTTCTTCAAAAACAAGATCAAAAATGGTTCTTCCTTGCGATGCCAATATTTCAGCTTCTGTAATGGACAATGCAAAAATACAAATTAGGTTCCCCCCAATAAATATAAGAAGCACGGCAAATGCTTTTCCAATTAAATCCTGGGATATGGTTCGGTTGAAAATGGCCGTATGCTTTTTTCCTCTTATCGTTTTTGTGAAAGATGCCCATATTATCGCAAACGTAGAGGTTTTTATTCCGCCCCCAGTGGAGCTGGAAGACGATCCTACAAACATTAAAAAGAGCATTAATATCATAAATGGAATACCCAGACCATATCCGTCGGATGCATCGAAATCCACAGTACTAAATCCTGAAGTTCTGGTTACAGATTGAAAAAGAGATGTAATTATGGATTCGCCAACACTCTGATCAGCCAACGTATTGTTGTATTCAAGCAAGTAAAACCCGACCCCACCAATAACGACAAAGATCAACGAGAAATAAAGCGCAATTTTAGTACTGAAAGAAATCTGTTTCCAGGGATTCTGAAGTCGGTCTCTTAGTGAATTTGGATCAAAGAGATTAAAGATGGCTACAAAGCCTAAAGCACCAAAGAACACTAAAATTGTAATTACCAGGTGTACCAAATAATTATTTCGCACCACTTCATGGTATAAACCACCATCAAATAAAGAAAGCCCCGCGTTGTTAAAGGCCGAAACCGAGTGAAATATGGAGCTGAAAATTTGATCTCCTATAGATTGGAAATGATCGACTCCCCATAGTGGGTAGAGCAACAGGGCACCAATCAGTTCAATACCTATACTCCAGAGCACTATTTTCTTAAGTACATTTCTAGTATTATGAACTGCGTCCGTATTGACAAAATCTTCAACAAGGGAATCTTGTTTTACACCTAATCCGATTTTATTCATCAATATAAAAATGAAGCCAAAAGCTATAATGTTCAATCCGCCAAGCTTGATGAGACAAAGAATAATAACTTGTCCTTTATAGGTGAAATCAGACATCTCGAGTACACCTAATCCTGTAACGCAAGTGGCTGAGGTCGACATGAAAAAAGCATCCGTGAAGCCAACATCAACAGAAGGTTGAGACATTTCCGGAAGCATCAATAAACCGGTACCAGCAACAATAATGAACATAAAGCTAAGCATGAAAACAAGAGCAGGATGTAATTTAAATTTCGGAAATATCGAAGACGACCGCTTCAATTCTAGGAAAACAACAATGAAGAAATAGGTCTGAATAAAAAAGGTCGTAATGTCTGTAAACGAACTTATTCCCATGCGCTGGAAAATTTCTTCAATCAATAGTAAATCAAAAAAATTGTAGCTGATACCTTCTATGAGCAAAAAGAGCATGATAATCCCTTCGAACCATGTGTTTCTGAGGAACTGCTTAGGTTGAAAATCATAGATTAATCGAATAAAGTATTGAAAAATATAAAAGACAAAGCTGCCCTTGATAATATTTAGTAATCCTTCTTTTTCTATAGCAGTATGCTGAAAACCATATATATAGATGAGTGTGCCTATGGCACTAACGGAAACCAGTAAATTAATGATGCGCAAAGACTTGAGCACGCGCTCTTTACTGCCATAAAGTTTTAGATTGATTCTTTCTCTAAACTTGTCCCAGCTCATGCATCAAGCAAGTTGGTTTAATGCCGATTCTATTCTATCCATTGCCTTTTCTAAAACGTCTTTAGCAGCAGCGTAAGAAATTCTTATGCAGTCTGGGTCGCCAAAGGCGTCTCCTGTTACAATGGCTACATTGGCGACTTCCAGTAAGTACAAAGATAAATCTGAGGCAGTATTAACAGTAATTCCATTAGCACTTTTGCCAAAATAGGAAGAAATGTCTGGAAATACGTAGAACGCTCCTGGTGGCACATTAATCTTTACGCCACTTATTTTCTTGAGTCGATTCAGCATCAGATTGCGACGACTTAAAAATTCATCCCTCATGTCGTGCACTACGCTAGGGTCTGCCTCAAGGGCTGTTTTAGCAGCTCTTTGGGTAATCCCAGAAGTACCTGAAGTGAATTGACCTTGCATTTTCGTACAAGCCGATGCAATCCATTTCGGTCCTCCTAAATATCCTAACCTCCACCCAGTCATGGCAAACGCTTTGGATACGCCATTAATGGTTACGACTTGTTCTTTAACCTCTGGGAATTGAGCCAGGCTGTGGTGTTGGCCTGTAAAATTAATGTGTTCGTAGATCTCGTCGCTAATAACGACAATCCTTTCATACTTTCGCAATACGTTAGCGAGGCCTTGCAATTCCAGTTCATTATATACCGAACCGGTTGGATTGCAAGGAGAACTGAAAATCATCATTCTCGTTTTATCCGTGATGGCCTGCTCAAATTGACCCGGAGTAATTTTGAAATCATTGGAAATGCCTGCATGAACAATTACGGGAATACCCCCGGCCATTTTTATAATTTCAACATAGGTTACCCAATATGGCGCAGGAACGATTACTTCATCTCCTGGATTAATGAGGCTCATTACTACATTTGCAATGCTCTGTTTAGCTCCTGTTGATACGACGATTTGGTCTGGTGAGTACGATAAGTTGTTGTCTCTTTGAAATTTATTGCAAATAGCAATTCGAAGGTCTTCATAACCATTAACGGCCATGTACTTGGTGTAATTGTCAGAAATGGCTTGAACTGCAGCGTCTTTTATAAAATCGGGTGTATTAAAGTCAGGTTCACCCAGGCTAAGACTAATGATGTCCCGACCTTCCGCTATCAATTGTCGACTTTTTCTTGCCATGGCAATTGTCGCCGATTCTTCTAATCGGTTAATTCGTTCCGCTAATTTGTTTTGAGCCACTGCTTCTGTCATAGTGCAAAACTACATTTTCTATAAAGAATATCGAACAGTGTGAAACTATTTTATCAATGCTGAGTTTACACAGAGGAACTTATTAAAGTAGGCTTGTACCAGAACATTCATTTCGAGTTATATGGATAGGTTCAAAATTAATTGCATTTTTAAACTCAAATTGAGGACATATGGCTGTAGTAGAGCACATATTAGATATACTGAAGTTTACGATTCCTGGGTTAATCGTTTTCTTAACCACCTATTATATGGTGAAACGGTATTTTGAAAGTCAGGAAAAACAAAGTTTTGATGAACAGAAATTTGATGCGGCTGAAAGAATCTGGCCTAATCGAATTCAAGCATATGAGCGACTGGTGCTTTATTTAGAGCGCATTAATCCAAACAATCTGATTATGCGGGTGCACAGACCGGGCATGAATGCAAAAAGTCTTCACTCAGGACTGCTTAAAGCAATTAGGGATGAATATGAACACAATATGTCTCAGCAGATTTATGTCAGTTCAGAATCATGGAATTTGTGCAAAATTGCAAAGGACGAAACGATTCAATTGATTAATTTTTCGATGGGAAAGCTAACCAAGACGAATCCGACTGGCTCCGATTTGAGCCGTGTTATTTTTGAAATCTATGGGCACCTCGATAAAGAGCCTACCTTGGTGGCTTCAGAATATTTGAAGAAGGACTTACGGAAGTTTTTCTAAGAAATTATTGCTGTTTAAATCGATTAGTTTGTTTTGAATGGTAAACGGTTGTTTAGGTATGTGTCTAAATTTCAAATTAATAGAGTAAAAACTTAAATCGATCTATTTAAAGTACTTGGACACGGTTTGCGCTAAAATTTCTGCAGCTTGATGATTCCTTCTAAACCATAATTCTGGTTCGATCAATTCCAACTCAGATACTACCAACTCATTGTTATCGTCCCAAATGACATCAACTCTTCCATACGCCGGAACGGGATCAAGCTTAGACATAACGTACTCAACAAACTTAATTTCTTCGGAATTGGGCTGATAATCATGTATCGTGCCTCCAAAATCATCTTGAACCCTAAAATCTCCTGGTTTTGCGAGTTTTAGAACACTGTGAGTATATTTTCCACCCATTACCATGTGTGCAACTTCTCCTTTTGAAAGAATATTGGCTAGAAAAGGCTGAATTAGCATTGATTCTTCTGCAATTAAGTGCTTAAAGATACTTTCGTGCTCAGGTAGGTTCCTTGCATTCAGTTTATAGGTGTGTCTGGCTGCCCCTGAGATGGCAGGTTTCAATATGGCATTGTCCCAACCTGCATCTTGCACGCAATCTTTCAAGCTTCTATCATCTCCTGGCTCAATGAAATAGGTCGGTACAATGGCTACTCCTTTTTTTTGTAAATCGAGTAAGTAGTGTTTATCTACATTCCAACGAATCATTTGAGCTGGATTGATTACGCTCGTTTTTGTAGATACATCTTCCAACCAATTGGAGAATTCTGCATATCGATTAAAATAATCCCATGTCGTTCTAAATAAAATGGAATGAGTAGCGGACCAGTCGAAATCAGGATTGTCCCAGTTGGTTCTAAAAACGCGGAGTCCCTTTTTTTCCAATGCTTTTTTTACGAGCGTATCCTCTGTGATGACATTATTGGAATATTCGTCAGGATAAACGTCTTCCAGATATCGGTGATCTGTTAATAGAACGACATCGTACATGAGTGACAAATTTGAACAAAAAAGCCCTGACGAATTAAGGTCAAGGCTATTAAGTGATTAATTTAATTTTAATGCTGTGGAGCAAGCATTTGAACCTCTTTTGGAGCTACTACTTTCTTTTTAAGTGGTTTTCTCGGCCCCTTAACCAGTGTCATTTCCTCAACAAGATGTCCTGCACCTGCGTATTTATCTACCACAAACAAAACGTATCTAATGTCCACCGAGATGGTTCTTTGAATATTGGGCTCAAAGTAAATATCACCGCTCATTGCTTCCCAGTTTCCGTCAAAAGCACAACCGATCAATTCACCATTACCATTAATCACTGGCGAACCAGAATTGCCTCCTGTAATGTCGTTATTACTCAAGAAGCCAACATACAAAACACCGTTTTCACCATATTGACCGTAGTCCTTGTTTTTGTATAACTGTTTTAACTTGTCATGAACATAGAATTCGTGAAATACATCATCTGTTTTTGCATCTTTTTCCATGACACCATCTAAGGTTGTTTGATTCTTATAGGTGACGCCATCTTTTGCATCGTAAGCCAATACCTGGCCATATGTAATTCGCATAGTCGAATTGGCATCTGGCGCATAAACTTTGTCTGCGTTCATTTTTCGAAGTCCATCAATAAAAAGTCTTTTTGCAGTTCCCATATTGCCTTCAGCAGCTCCTTTTGGCATCAATACTTTTTGAACATAGGTATTTATGAAATCTGACATGAGCTGGTAAATCAGATCACTTTCTATCGTTTTCGTATCTACATCACTCAACCATTCTTCTAATTTTTCTTGTGAAGTAAACGGTGATTTCGAATAATATTTATCCGCTAGCTTCCGCCAATTCCCCTTACACTTGTTGTAGTAATAAGTAAGCTTTTCAGGATGGAATTCTTCTGGAACATCCGTGTAGTACAATTCCATCATCGCAACGAATAGATTTTTATCAATTTCTACGTTGTAATTTTTATAGAATTCTTTACCAGCAGCGATGATTTCTTCTTTCGCAGTTTTAATGGCTTCAGCATTTCCTTCTTTAAGCGCAGGCATAATAGATGCTCTTCTGCCAAAATTACCGTAGACGAATCCACTTATGTCTGGTCCAAAAACAGCTTCTTGCAGATATACATCCCCGTAAACATATTTTTCTAAAGTTTTGTGCGCTTCATCAAAAGTAGCAATCACAGAGCCGTATTTCTTTTTGTTTTCCGCTGACTCATTAGCCCACGCATCAGAGTCATCCTCAATTTTCTTTTTCTTATCCCAAACATTATTTTTAACTAACTGAGCACTCTGCCCAACGAAGTATTTCCAGTAATTAGACACTCGAGCATGTTTCGATGCGTATTGAATTCGGACTGCTTCTGATTTTGCTTGACCTTCCTCCATGATGTCGAGCTTTATGCGTCTTATTTTAACCCTTGCTGGTTGTTCTTTTTCGACAGCCAATTTAACGCCATATGAAGATAGGTAACGATCAGTTGAGCCAGGGTATCCCATTACCATTGCATAATCGCCTTCTTTTACACCATTTAATGATATGGGTAAGTGATGCTTGGGTTGAAAAGGTACATTGTCAGCTGAATATTCAGCCGGCTGATTTTCTTTATTCGCATAAATTCGAAACATACTAAAATCTCCTGTGTGCCTTGGCCACATCCAATTATCGGTATCGCCACCGAATTTACCAATAGAAGACGGCGGAGCGCCAACTAAACGGACATCTTTGTAGGTGATGTATCTGAAGATATAAAATTCATTTCCTTCAAAAAAAGATTTGATTTGAACGTCGTATTTATCGCCTTCTTCTTTGAGTATTGCTGCTTTATTATCGTTAATCGTTTTTGTTCGGTTCTGAGCATCCATTTCGTCAGTAACACCAGACAACATTGCAGCCGTCACATCATCCATGGAATGCAGGTATGAAACCGTAAAGTCAGGTATAGCAATCTCCTGTGCTTTGGTCATCGCCCAAAACCCATCTGCTAAATAATTATGTTCTGGGGTGCTGTTCTCTTGAATCGCATCGAATCCACAGTGGTGATTGGTTAACATCAGACCGGTAGAAGAAATCATTTCGCCCGTGCAGAAGCCTCTTCCCAGTCTTACAATAGCATCTTTTAGGCTGGAGTTATTAACTGAATAGATTTCTTCTGCAGTTAATTGCAAACCATGTTTTTGCATATCTACATGGTTCAATCTTTTAATTAGGAGTGGAAGCCACATGCCTTCATTTGCCCTGACACCAGAAAATGCAATAATTGAAATAGCAACAGCTAAAAATAAATTTTTCATGCTTTAATTTTTTTAGTTCCCGCAATATCGTGCGATAAGTTCGTCATATACTAGTAATTGTTGTGGATGGCAAAAATAACAATATTAATGGATTAGAAAACTACTTATTTGGAGCTCAAAGGAGTTCGGAATAACATATCTAGAAGTTAGGGCTCTATAAAATTATTTATTAGCTCTTGGGCAGCGGCAGTTGGAGACAATTTATTGGATTCAACAAGCTTTTCAAGTTCAGCCAATCGACCTTTTATTTGAGGTAGATGATAAAAGTGCTCAAACAGGTCTCTTTTAATTTTTTCATGCATCCAATATATCGCTTGACGTTTTCTTTCTAATGCTAAATGTCCGTTGAGCTGCATCGTATTGTGAAAAGATTGAATCATTTCCCAAATTTCCTGAATGCCCTCTTCATTGATGATTGAGCAAGTAGCTACACGCGGTATCCATCCGTTAGGGGTAGGAGGAAAGAGGTGTAAAGCATTTTTATAGGTTGCCGCAGCAAGCTTCGCTGGTTGTATATTGTCGCCATCCGCTTTAGTAATAATTAAGGCGTCGGCGATTTCAATAATTCCACGCTTTATACCTTGCAATTCATCACCTGCTCCGGAGAGCATCAGCAACAAGAAAAAATCAACCATTGATTTCACTGCAATTTCACTTTGACCCACACCCACAGTTTCTATCAGAATGATGTCATATCCAGCAGCTTCACATAAAACGATGGCTTCTCTCGTTTTTTGTGCGACACCGCCCAGCTTTCCTGATGACGGAGTAGGTCTGATAAAGGCATTTTGGTTTTGAGACAAAGCATTCATTCTTGTTTTGTCTCCTAAAATTGATCCACCAGAAATGTGGCTGCTTGGGTCAATGGCCAGCACCGATATTTTTTTCCCTTCTGTTGTAAGTAAGGTGCCGAAAGTTTCAATAAAAGAGCTTTTACCAACACCTGGAACACCGGATATTCCAATGCGGATTGCATGGCCAGAGTGAGGCAAACACATGTCGATTAAACGAGCTGCAACTTCCTGATCTTCCACCTTGTCACTTTCTAAAAGTGTTATTGAAATACTCAGTTCTTTGGTGCTTCCTTTGCGAATACCGGTATAAAGCTGTTCGGCACTCTGTTTGTTTCGGATTCGAGCAGTTCGTAATCTAGCTGCACTATTTTTATCCTCAGGAGATTCCATTTAATGGCTGTAATTTGATGGAAAGGTAATAATTAACCTGCTGATTTGTATTTTTCTAGCCAGGTTTGATCTTGAATGTCTTTTAATAATTGAAACATATTATCTCCGTAAAAAAAATCGGTGATATAGATGATTCCATAATTTTGAAGAATTTGAATTTGGGGCCAATTTGGTCTGAATGGATTAGCAGCCCAACCACCAATAATGTTTAAATCGGATGTTATTTTACTCTGTCTGTATTCGGGATTTCGATTGTAGCGCAAACGCCAGAGGTCATCGATGTTGTTTTTTGCTTCACAGTTTAATGAGTCGTAAGCGGAATTGGCAAAATCTAAAAGCCAAAAACAATCGCCTACTCCATATTCAGTTATCAAGTCTCTTTCTGAAATGTTTGCTTTTGATTTTTGTAACCCACGCATTTGCAATATCCAGTTGTTTCTTGAAATGACGGTTCTCCCGATAATTTTATTGTCTTGATTCGTTTCAACAATGGCATATGTTATCAAGCCAGAATTTGCACTTGGATTAATGGCAAATGCGAAATGCGCAAACAAATCTTGCGGAACCAGGTCTGCTTCTTTTTGGTAATCACC
Organism: uncultured Flavobacteriales bacterium; assembly: GCA_905480225.1. Taxonomy (GTDB): domain Bacteria; phylum Bacteroidota; class Bacteroidia; order Flavobacteriales_D; family Parvicellaceae; genus UBA10066. The sequence continues at coordinate 12,756 of CAJQPO010000022.1, forward strand.
AGAGAAAAAGAGCAACCCTAAGAGTATCCAGAATAGGTGGCGAACAACGCTCATATCCCAATATAACGAAATCCAAACACATGGGTTTCATTAATTGATTCAATATTTATAAATCATTACAAACCAACAACTTATAATTAAATACCGAAAGTTAATAATTAGATTAGAATTTCATCGGGTAATACCGGGAATTTCATGCGTGTATATAAGGATGTAGATATGATTAATGGGAATTTGAATGGTGTTTTATGAAACGAAAATCAGTGGGGTTAGAATTGAAATACAGCATCGGGGGTGATACAAGCATCTAATGGGATGTCTGAGAATTGAGTGTCTTGAATCAAATCTATTGGTTCAAAAAAGGACAAGCCAATTTTTTCTACATCGTTATTACAATTAGCAAGAAAATTGTCGTAGAAACCCTTTCCATAACCTACTCGATTACCGGAAGAATCAAAAGCCAATAAAGGGATAAGTACGCGATCGATATCAAGGTCATTCACTAGAGGTCCTCCTACTGGCTCTGGAATCCCAAAGGAGGATTTAACCAATTCTATTTCTTCTGTAAACGCAACATTCTTCATGGATTGTGATTCGAAGTCGGTTATTCCAGTGCAGGTAACCAGATCGTTGTGTTGTAATCCCTTGATAATGTGGCTTGTATCTACTTCTTTCAATCGGGCAATACTCAGAAAGACATGTGTCAGGCATTGGGGCTCAAACTCCAGGAAAAAACGTTCGGCAATCTGCTTACTTTTTTCTTGAATCTTAAATTCGGACAAGGAAGCTCGCAGGTCTCTATGTACTTTTCTAGCTTCTGCTTTTAGCATAGTTAGCTATTCGGCATCATGCCTAAGGCAGCACCTTGCATTTCAGAATTATTCACGTTATCTGCCTGAGAAATGGCACGATTTACAGCGATCATTAGTAATTCTTGAAGTTCTTCGGCATCTTCCTGCATCAAGGTTTCGTCTATATGGATATCCGTAATTTTACGATTACCGTTAATTTGCACTTTAATTTTGCCATTTTCGGCTTCGCCACTAACAATTATGGTTTCCAGTCTTTGTTTAATCTGTTCCATTTGACCTTGCATGGCCTGTAGTTTCTCCATCATTCCTTTTCCGAACATCTGCTGAATTTTTTGATTCTTGATTTTTTCTCATGAGTGATTCATGATTTTTTTTGTTCCACATAAACAGTTTGAACCCTCCATAAATTCCAAGAAAGAAGATACTTCCTACAAAAAGAGCAACAAACCACTCACCTCCACTCATTAATGAATATTTTTATTCAAATTTAATTGATTTCTAGCTGGAAAATGAAGTAATTATGGATTAATCCGGTGGGGGTCGAAGTTTTTATCGTCGATTTTAGTCTTGATGTAAGACATTTTTGAAGCCAAGACTGCAAATCCTGGGTGTCTTAATTTTAACCATTCCAAAGATGTTTCGAATCCATCAGCAGCCAATGCAATGTTTCTGAGAATGTAATACCCATTAACACCGAGCCAATTTAAAGCTGTTTCATTTCTCTCTATTCCGTTGATTACGGCCATTAAGTGAGCATATTTATGCTCCATTAACCACTTTCTTGAAGGTGCATGATTATTCAAGGCGTAACAGAATATTCCTAACTCAGGATAGCCGTTTTTTAGTAACCATTCTCTAATTTCCATATTGCCTGATATTGCTTCGCCCCAGGCAATAAGAATTTTCGCATCGTATTTTTCTAGTCCTTTCAATCTGTGTAAATCTCGATAAGGATATTTAGCATGTGTTGAGCCGCTTGGGCTATTTTCGTTCCAGGCCCATAAATTCCGACTACACCAACCTTGTATAAAAAATCATAATCTTGTTTTGGGATCACACCTCCGGCAATCACCACAATGTCTTCTCTGCCCAGTTCTTTAAGTGCTTTGATGACTTCTGGAACTAAAGTCTTGTGACCAGCAGCTAACGAGGATACGCCTAATACGTGAACATCATTTTCAACGGCTTGTTTAGCAGCTTCTAAAGGCGTTTGGAATAAGGGGCCAATGTCAACGTCAAAGCCAAGATCTGCATATGCAGTAGCTACAACTTTCGCGCCTCTGTCGTGACCATCTTGTCCCATTTTGGCAATCATAATACGCGGTCTTCGTCCCACCAGAAGGGCAAATTGATCTGCAGTCTTTTTAGCATTGTTGAAGTCTTGATCTTCCATAGCAATTGACGAATATACGCCCGAAATAGAATTAATAACGGCTTTATAGCGCCCAAAATGATTTTCTAATGTATCGGAAATTTCGCCTAAAGTGGCTCTGCATCGGGCACATTCAATGGCGGCTTTTAGCAAATTACCTGTGCCAGTTTCGGCTACAGTGCTTAGGTTTTCCAGTGCGCTTCTTAATTTATCCGAATTGCGATTAACTTTAATGGTCGTAATTCTTTTGATTTGGTTTTCTCGAACTTTACTATTGTCAACTTCAAGAATTTCAATTTCCGTCTGATCTGTTGGCTGGTAGGCATTAACGCCCACAATAATGTCTTGATTTGAATCTATTTTGGCTTGTCTTTTTGCAGCAGACTCTTCAATACGCATTTTTGGTAAACCTGTTTCAATGGCTTTGGCCATGCCACCGAGTTCTTCTACTTCTTGTATAAGGGTCCAGGCTTTGTCTGCGATTTGTTGTGTTAATTTTTCAATATAGAAAGAACCAGCCCAAGGATCAACAACACTGGTTACGTTTGCTTCTTTTTGAAGATAGAGTTGTGTATTTCTAGCAATTTTCGCAGAAAAATCGGTCGGTAAAGCAATCGCTTCATCCAGTGCATTCGTATGCAAGGACTGGGTACCTCCAAAAACAGCAGACAGTGCTTCAATACAAGTTCGAGACACATTGTTGTAGGGATCTTGTTCGGTTAAACTCCAACCAGAAGTTTGACAATGGGTTCGTAAAGCCATCGATTTTGGATTCTTGGGATTAAATTGTTTTACAATTTTGGCCCATAACATCCTTGCAGCACGCATTTTTGCAATTTCCATGAAATGATTCATTCCAATCCCCCAGAAAAATGATAGTCGCGGTGCAAAGTCGTCAATTTCTAAGCCAGCTTTTAGTCCTGTCCTAAGGTATTCTAATCCATCAGCAAGCGTATAACCTAATTCAAGATCAGCAGAAGCACCAGCTTCTTGCATGTGGTAACCCGAAATACTAATGCTGTTAAATTTAGGCATTTGCTCCGCGGTATACCTAAAAATATCTGAGATAATTTTCATGGATGGCTGAGGTGGATAGATATACGTATTACGTACCATGAATTCTTTGAGAATGTCGTTTTGGATGGTGCCTTTTAAGTTGTGCAAAGAGGCACCTTGTTCTTCTGCTGCAACAATATAGAAAGCCATAATGGGTAATACTGCACCATTCATGGTCATTGAAACAGACATTTCATCAAGTGGAATACCATCAAACAGTAGCTTCATATCCTCAACAGAATCAATAGCTACACCTGCTTTTCCAACGTCTCCTCGAACCCGTGGGTGATCGGAGTCATACCCTCTGTGAGTAGCAAGGTCAAATGCAACGGATAAACCTTTTTGCCCTGCTGCTAGGTTTTTTTTGTAAAAGGCATTGGATTCTTCGGCCGTACTAAAGCCTGCATATTGTCTAATTGTCCAGGGCCTTCGCACGTACATAGTAGAATACGGACCCCTTAAATAAGGTGGTAATCCAGCGATGTAATGCAAATGCTCCATTTGTTCCATGTCTTCAGCTGTATATTTTGAATGGAGTAAGAGCCCCTCTTGCGTAGTCCATTCGGTGTCTTGTTCACAGAATGAATGTGCAGGTTTCGGCAGTATTTTCGTAAAATCTGGTTTCATTGTTCAGTCTTCTGGCTTATCTCGTTTGACAAATTCCTTTCTTTAATACCGTTCCATGTTTTGTGCGAAAAGCCAGTATGACTTACGTGGGTATTACTATCTATTTGTACTTTTTTTCCATTTTCATAATGCTGTAATCGTTTCTTGTGCGATGCTGAAATCTTTGATGCAATGGTATTGTTCTTTAAGGCAATTAGGAAGCCTCCTTCTCGCTCAATATCCTGAAAATTAGCCCAGGCCAGTTGGGATATATCTCTGGTAAGCTCTTCTATGAAGTAGGCGCCTAAAGCCGGATCATTCACTTTTGATAAGAATGCTTCTTGTTCTAAGATTAGCTGAATATTCCTTGTCATTCGATTTGAAAATGCAGAATCATTAAAATCGAAAGACGGTAATGTGATTTGGTCAGCTCCACCGATGACGGCAGCCATGGTCATAGTAGTTAGTCGAAGTAAGTTGTTGTTTACTTCTTTTGTACTT